>CAZWZP010000161.1:2766-6845 GCA_964638925.1 uncultured Stakelama sp.
GATCGCGGCAATGCTGATCGGGCGCCCGCGCATCGACCCGGAATTGTCGATCAGCAGCGTGACGACCGTGTCCTTGAACTCGGCCTCTTTCTCGACCTTGTACGACAGCGACTGCATCGGGTTGACGATCACCCGCGCGAGCCGGGCGGCGTCGAGCAGCCCTTCGTCCTGGTCGAAATCCCAGCTGCGGTTCTGCTGCGCCATCAACCGGCGCTGCAGCCGGTTGGCGAGTTTGGTCACCACGCCCTGAAGGTTCGACAATTGCGTGTCGAGATAGGCGCGCAGCCGCGTCAGCTCCTCATCGTCGCACAGGTCGGTGGCGGCGATCACCTCGTCATATTGGTTGGTATAGGTGCCATATTCGAACTGCGGCGGCAGGTCGGACCAGGGGCGGTTGGGGCGGACGGGCATCATGCCCTCGTCGCCCGGATCGCCGGGCTCGCCCTCGCCGTCCTCGAACTCGCCCTGTTCCTGCTCGGTTTCGGGGCCGTCCTCGCCCTCACCCTCGCGCTGTTCGCCGCGTGCGTCGATCTCGCCCTCGCCGGTATCGCCGGGCTCGTCGCCGGCGTCCGCCTCATCCTGATCGGCTTCGTCGGTACCTTCGTCCTCGCTGCCGCCATCCTGCGATTCGTCGGGCACCAGATCGCCCTCGGTCAGCTCAAGATCGGCAAGCAGATTGCCGACCAGCTTCGCAAAGGTCGCCTGATCGTCGATCGCGAGCGCCAGCGCGTCGAGGTCGTTCCCGCCCTTGTCCTCGATCCAGTCGCGCACCAGCGCGAGGCCGAGCGCCGCAGCAGCGGGCGATTCGCGCCCGGTCAGCCGTTCGCGCACCAGCAATTGCACCGCAGTTGACAGCGGCACTTCATCGCGCGTCCGCGCCCGGCTGATCGGGTCGGAGCGCATCTTCATCTCGAGCGCATGGTCGAGATTGTCGGCGATGCCGGCATAGCCGCGCGACCCCAACGCCTCGACCCGCGCCGTCTCCACGGCATCGAACACCGCGCGCGCGACCGGCTCCTTGGGCGCGGCCTTCAGATGCGTGGCGGCATCGTGCAGCCGCAACCGCAGCGCATAGCCATCGGCAAAGCCGCGCGCTTCCGCCACCTGTTCGGGCGGCAGGTTCCGGCCCGGCATCGGCACCTTGATGTGCCGCCCCGATTGCGCAGGGGCATCGGCGGTGAAAGCGAGCTCCAGCTCCGGCTCGTGCGACAATGCCCGCGCAGTCCCGGCAAGGACGGACTTGAACTGGTCGAGGGGAGAGTCGCTGGCCATTGGATTTCCATGCGCGGAGCCGGGCCGCGACACAAGTCGTGAGCGATCGGGGGCCACGACGCGACATATCAGACTCGGTATTTTTACCGATAGCGCGACCCGGCGCGCGCCGCGCCACCTATAGTTCGTGCGATCATCAGATCGGTTCGCGACAGAAACGATCGCCTCGCAATGCGCCGTCCAGGAGGACCATTTGTCCAACGCCACTGCCACGCTCCATACCCAGAGCCAGAAGCTGCGCGGTCGGTTCGACCGCCTGCCCGTCGCCGGAAAGCTGGTAACGCTCTGCGCCGCCGCGATCGGCGTGCTGCTTGCGATCGGCTTCACCATCGTCACGCTTCAGGCCTCGGCGGTGGTCGGGCGCGGATCGAGCGAGACGGCGCAGGCCACCGCCGAGCGCTATGCCAGCGACATCGCGACCGATGTGAACGGGATTGTCGGTGCGTCGCACGCGATGGCGCGGTCGATCTCGACCGACCTGACCACGAACGGGTTCGCCCCCGAGCGGACGATCGCGCAGCTGCGCGGCTTCCTCGGCGCGGCGCCGACGGTGCTCGGCTCCTGGTCGATCCTTGAACCTGAATATCACCGGCCCGACCTGGCGGGACAGCCGGGCTGGAACGTGGCGGGCGGTTTCGCCCCCTATGTGACCCGCGACAAGGCGGGCAAGATCACGCTGCAGCCCGCCAGCCCGCCCGAGGATTGGCAGAAGGACTATTATGCCGAGGGGCTCAAGCGCGCCGCCGGCCGCATCAGCATCCCTTATGTCTACCCGGTCGACGGCAAGGACGTGACGATGTTCAGCATCACCTTCCCGCTGCGTCGCGGCGAGCAGGTGGTCGGCGTGACGGGGTTCGACATCAGTCTCGACGATCTGTCCGCCGGGTTGATGAAGGAAAAGCCGCTGGGGTCGGGCCGCGTGCGCCTGATCGCGCAGGACGGCAAGTGGATCGCGCATGAAAATGCCGAGCTGCGGATGAAGCCCTATGAAGAAGATGAAAAGAGCCTGATCGACGCGGTCATCACGTCGGGCAAGGCGCAACGCTTTGACCATGTCGATGCCGATGGCAGGCTCTGGGCGCGCTTTGCAGTGCCGGTGGCGGTCGACGGGATCGACGATCGCTGGGCAGTGGTGGTCGACATCCCGCAATCGGCAATCACCGCCCCGGCCAATGCGCTGACCTGGATGCTGCTCGTCATCGCCATCGTACTGATGGCGGGCACTGCCGCTGCACTTTGGATGGCGTCGAAGAAGGTCGTCGGGCTGCCGCTCGGCCGCCTCAGCGACACGGTCGACCGGCTTGCCAAGGGTGAGGATGTCGCGGTCGGCGAGACCGAACGCCAGGACGAGGTCGGCACGCTCGCCCGCGCCGCCGATGTCTTCCGCCTCGCCGCCGCCGAGCGCGAACGCGAACAGGCGCGCAATGCCGATGAACAACGGATCGTCACCGCCGCGATCGGCACCGGCCTGTCGGCACTGCGCGAAGGCAAGCTCACCGCGCGGATCGACGCCGACTTCCCGCCCGCCTATGCGCAGCTCAAGACCGACTTCAACGCCACCGCGACGACGCTGCGCGACCTGATCGCAGCGGTGGTCGAGCGTTCGGAGAGCATCCAGACCGGATCGACCGAGATCGCCCGCGCCGCGCAGGATCTGGCCAGCCGCAGCGAGAGCAGCGCGGCGAGCCTTGAGGAAACCTCTGCCGCGCTGTCGCAGATCGACCAGCGATTGCGCGCCAGTGCCGCCTCGGCCGACGAAACGCTGGGCTGCGCCAAGCGCGCCAATGCCAGCGTCGCGGGGGGCCGCGACGTCGCATCGGGTGCGGTCGCCGCAATGCACCGCGTGTCGGAATGCGCCAAGGGCATCGACGACGTGATCGAAGGGCTCGACAAGATCGCCTTCCAGACCCGCGTCCTTGCGATGAACGCGGCGGTCGAGGCCGGTCGTGCCGGCGAAGCGGGCCGCGGCTTCGCGGTCGTCGCCGACCTCGTCTCGGCACTCGCGATGCGCGCCGAGGAAGAGGCGAAGCGCGCCCGCGACCAGTTGACCGTTACGCAGGAAGAGGTCGGCAACGCGGTCGGCGCGGTCAGCGATGTCGACGGGGCGCTGGTCCAGATCGCCGACATCTTCACCCAGGTCGATACGCTGGTCGGATCGCTGGTCGACAATAACCGCGTCCAGGCGATGTCGATCTCCGAAATCGTGATCGCGGTCAGCGGGATGGACGCGACCACGCAGCAGAATGCCGCGATGGTCGAGCAAACCTCCGCCGCCGCGCAACAGCTGCGCACCGAAGCGACCGACCTTGCCGGCCGCGCCGCGCAGTTCGACATTGACGGCACGCCGCAAGCACGGCGGAGCTACGCAGCGGCCGCCTAACCAGGACTGACTGCCAGCGGGGTGCCCATGCGCCCCGCTGCGCCGGTCAGGCCTTACTTACCACGCTCTCCGGCAGGTCCTTGCCGAACACGCGCTGATAATATTCCGCGACCAGCGCCCGTTCCGCCTCGTCGCATTTGTTGAGGAAGCTCAGGCGGAAGGCGAAGCCGACATCCTTGAAGATCTCGGTATTCTGCGCCCAGGTGATGACGGTGCGGGGGCTCATCACCGTCGAGATATCGCCGTTGATGAAGCCGCGCCGCGTCAGTTCGGCGACGCGGACCATGTTTTCGACCATCTCCTTGCCGCCCGGCTTGTCATATTCGCCGCTCTTGGCGAGCACGATCTGCGCCTCGACCGCGGCGGGGAGGTAGTTGAGCGTGACGACGATGTTCCAGCGGTCCATCTGGCCCTGGTTGATCTGCTG
>CAZWZP010000162.1:0-826 GCA_964638925.1 uncultured Stakelama sp.
ATCGTGATGGAGGTGGTGCTGGGCATCGACAACCTCATCTTCATCTCGATTCTGACCAACAAGCTGCCCGAGCATCAGCAGCAAAAGGCGCGGCGAATCGGTATCGGGCTGGCGCTGGTGATGCGAATCCTGCTGCTGTCGATGATCTTCGTCATCGTCTCTTTGACGACCCCCGTGTTCGACCTTGGCATCCAGGGCGCTCCGGGCGCGCATGGCGAGCCTAGCTTCGAGACGGCCTTTTCGTGGCGCGACCTGATCCTGATTGCCGGCGGCCTGTTCCTGCTGTGGAAGGCGACGAAGGAAATCCACCACACGATCGACCCGACCCCGACCGACCACGGCGTCTTGGACAAGAAGCAGGTTGCGGCGATGAACTTCGGCTCCGCGATCTTCCAGATCATCCTGCTCGACATGGTGTTCTCCGTCGATTCGATCCTGACCGCCGTCGGCATGACCGACGAGATCGCGATCATGTTCGTCGCGGTGATCGTCACCGTCATCGTGATGCTGCTCGCCGCCGACCCGCTCGCCAATTTCATCAAGCGCAACCCGACCGTGGTCATGCTCGCGCTCGGCTTCCTGCTGATGATCGGCGCGGTGCTGATCGCCGACGGCTTCGGCGTGCATGTGCCCAAGGGCTATATCTACGCCGCCATGGCCTTCTCCGCGATGGTCGAGGTGCTGAACATGGCCTCGCGTCGCCGCGCCGAAAAGCGCGCCGGGGGCGGCGCGGCGTGACGCGCGCGGTTATTGAGCGTTAAGCCATAACCGGCTAGGCGCAGGCGATGGCCGTTTACCTGCATGAAGAAGATTTGCCCGAGGGCGT
>CAZWZP010000162.1:843-6800 GCA_964638925.1 uncultured Stakelama sp.
GTCGATATCGCCGTCGATACCGAGACGATGGGGCTGATTACCCCGCGCGACCGGCTGTGCCTGGTCCAGCTGTCCGATGGCGGGCCGGACGAGCATCTCGTCCGTTTCGGCCCGGGCAGCGACTATGCCGCGCCCAATCTGCGCGCGCTGCTCGCCGATCCGGCGCGGGTGAAGCTCTACCACTTCGCGCGCTTCGATCTCGCCGCGATCCGCCATTATCTCGGCGTCACCGCCGCACCGGTGTTCTGCACCAAGATCGCCTCGCGCCTGGTGCGCACCTATACCGACCGCCACGGGCTCAAGGATCTGGTGCGCGAATTGCTGGGGCAGGAAATCAGCAAGCAGCAGCAATCGTCCGACTGGGGCGGTCCGGTGCTGAGCGACGCGCAAAAGGACTATGCCGCGTCGGACGTGCGCTACCTCCATGCGATGCGCGAAGAGCTGATCCGTCGGCTGGAGCGCGAAGGGCGGACCGTGCTGGCCCAGGCCTGCTTCGACTTCCTCCCGCACCGCGCCGACCTCGATCTCGCCGGTTGGCCCGAAACGGATATTTTCGCCCATGCGTGACGTTATCGGGCAGCGGCAGTGGTGCCGCCCAAGCAGCGGGTGTCCCCATGTCTGAAATTGCTGTCCAGGAACGCTCGCGGCGCAAGCGCTGGGCGCGGCCTGGCAGCAGTCATGACCGCATCGTCCGCACGCTCCTGACAATCCTGCCCGCCGGAATCGGCGTGCTCGGCGCGTTCCTGGTGATGGCACCGTTGTTCATGGGCGGCGACGTGTCGTTCATGCTCGACAAGAACAAGGTCGATGTCGCGAGCGAACGGCTGCGCATCCAGTCGGCGCGCTATCGCGGGGCGGATGCCAAGGGCCAGCCCTTTGTGCTTCAGGCCGGGTCTGCGGTCCAGAAAAGCTCAGCTGAACCCGTGGTGCAGCTCGAAGACCTGACTGCGGGCATCCAGCTGTCCGATGGCCCGGCCCAGCTAAAGGCCGACAAGGGCCGGTATGATATGGAACGCGAACAGGTCGCGGTCGATGGGCCGATTCAGGTGCGCACCGCCGATGGCTATCGCCTCGACACGCGCGATTCGACGGTCGATTTGAAGTCGCGCCAGCTGACCGGAACCGGCAATGTCTCGGGCAGTACGCCGCTCGGAAACTTCAGCGGCGACAAGATGACAGCCGATCTCGACAAACGAACCGTAAAAATAGAGGGCAATGCCCGCTTGCGGATCGATCCCAAGCGCGCAAATAGGTGACATGGTGCACCGCACATCTCGCCCGCTCCTGATCGCCGCCTGCGCGGCACTGGCCACCACCGCTCTGCTTGGCGGGGCGGCGCTGGGCCAGTCAGGCCATAATTCGAACGCGCCGATCGATTTCGACGCCCAGAGCATTGAGCTTCAGGACCGCGCCAATCGCGCCATCCTGTCGGGTGGGGTCAAGATCCGCCAGGCGAACATGACGCTGACCGCCGCGCGCGTGACGGTGAGCTATACCGGGCAGGTGATCGACGGCTCCCCTTCGGTCTCGCGCTTCGATGCATCGGGCGGCGTCACCGTCACCCGGCCGGACCAGTCCGCGCGCGCGCAATATGGCGTGTACGACATCAACCGTCGCGTCATCACGATGCTGGGCAATGTTACCCTGACCCAGGGCGGCAACACCGTCAGCGGCGGGCGGCTCACCCTCGACCTCGACAGCGGCCGCGCGTCGATCGACGGGTCGGGCGTCGGCACCACCCGCGCACCCGACGGCACCGTGATCCGGTCGGGCGGGCGTGTCACCGGGCGCTTTACCGTTCCCGACCGCGACTGACCGGACCAGCGGGGCGGATCGTCGCCCGTATCCATGCATAAAACTTGCCAAGTGACTGGATGGTGAGGATTCGCTAAGCATCTCCTGCGATCAGGAAGGGCAGCATGGCAGACGTCGAAACTCTGGAACCCGAAACCGTCGACGCGGGCAATCCGCCCGCATCGGGGCTCGCCGTGGTGTCCATTGCCAAATCCTATGACAAGCGCGTGGTGCTGTCGGACGTGTCGCTCACCGTCGGGCGGGGTGAGGTGGTCGGGCTGCTCGGCCCGAACGGCGCGGGCAAGACGACCTGCTTCTATTCGGTGATGGGGCTGGTGAAGCCCGACGCAGGGCGTATCATGCTCGACGGGCACGATATCACACCGCTGCCGATGTATCGCCGCGCGATTCTGGGCCTTGGCTATCTGCCCCAGGAAACGTCGATCTTTCGCGGGCTTTCGGTCGCCAAGAACATCTCTGCCGTGCTCGAACTGTCGGAACCGGACAAGACCGCACGTGAGGGCAAGCTTGAAAAGTTGCTCGACGAATTCGGGCTGACCCGGCTGCGCGACGCGCCGGCAATGGCGCTGTCCGGCGGTGAGCGCCGCCGCGCCGAAATCGCCCGCGCGCTCGCCGCCGACCCGTCGATCATGCTGCTCGACGAACCGTTCGCGGGCATCGACCCGATCTCGATCGCCGATATCCGCGATCTGGTGAAGGAGCTGAAGACGCGCAATATCGGCGTGCTGATCACCGACCATAATGTCCGCGAAACGCTCGACATCGTCGACCGCGCCTCGATCATCTATGACGGGCGCGTGCTGTTCGCCGGGTCGCCCGCCGATCTGGTCGCCGACGCCAATGTGCGTCGCCTATATCTCGGTGAAGGCTTCTCGCTCTAATCCCATGAGCCTGGCCCCTCGCCTCGATCTGCGCCAGTCGCAATCGCTGGTGATGACGCCGCAGTTGCAGCAGGCGATCAAGCTGCTCGCGCTGTCCAACCTCGAGATCGAGACGTTCATCGCCGAGGAGCTGGAAAAGAACCCGCTGCTGGATGCCGGGCGGGGCGATGACGAGCGCGGCGATGTGGCTGACCCGGGCGAGCCGACCGAACCGGCCATCGAGCGCGACGGCCCGGCGGATTCCAGCGAATTGCTGACGTCGGGCGACGCGACCGGCGAGGCCGCGCTCGATGTCGATATGACCGCCGAAACCTTCCACCATGACAGCGCCGCCGATTCGGTCGGCGGGCTCGACGGTGGCCTTGGCATGGCGGGAACCGGGGCGGGGGGCGAGGACGGGCCTGATTTCGACAGCTTTTCCTCGCCCGACCTCAGCCTCGCCGACCATCTGACGGCGCAGATCGGCGCGGTGATCGACGGTGCCGACCTGTTCATCGCCCAGCATCTGATCGACCAGATCGACGAGTGTGGCTACCTCACCGCGTCGCTGCTCGACATCGCCACCCGGCTCGGCGTCCCGCTCGCGCGGGTGGAGGCGGTGCTGGCGCTGATCCAGACGCTCGACCCGACCGGCGTCGGCGCGCGCGACCTCGCCGAATGCCTCGCGCTGCAGGCGAAGGAGGCCGACCGCTACGACCCGTGCATGGCGGCGCTGATCGCCAATCTCGACCTGCTTGCGCGCGGCGAACTCGCCCGGCTGAAGCGCATCTGCGGCGTCGATGACGAGGATATGGCGGACATGATCCGCGAGCTGCGCAGCTACGATCCCAAGCCCGGCTGCCGCTATGGCGGAGAGCCGGTGCCCGCCGTCACGCCGGATATCTTCGTCGCGCAGCGCGGCACGGCCTGGGCGGTCGAACTCAACAGCGCGACGCTCCCGCGTGTACTGGTCAACCGCGCCTATTATACCGAGGTCTCGGCCGGACCGCAGGACAAGACGAGCAAGGCGTGGCTCAGCGACATGCTCGCCAGCGCCAACTGGCTGGTCAAGGCGCTCGACCAGCGCCAGCGCACGATCGTCAAGGTGGCGAGCGAGATCGTGAAGCAGCAGGAGGCGTTTTTCCGCCACGGCGTCAGCCATTTGAAGCCGCTGACGCTGCGCCAGATCGCCGACGCGATCGAAATGCACGAATCGACCGTCAGCCGCGTGACGAGCAACAAGTACCTGTCCTGCGCGCGCGGCCTGTTCGAGCTGAAATACTTCTTCACCAGCGCGATTCAGTCATCCGAAGGCGGCGACGCGGTTTCCGCCGAAGCGGTCAAGAGCGCGATCCGCGCGCTGATCCAGGCCGAGGATCCGAAGAAAATCCTGTCCGACGATACGTTGGTCGAGATGCTGAACGCCAAGGGCTTCGACATCGCCCGCCGCACGGTGGCCAAGTATCGCGAGGCGATGGGCATCGGCAGCTCGGTCCAGCGGCGGCGGCAAAAGGCGCTGGAGGGGGCTTAGTCGGCCGGGCGACTAGCGCCGTTTGCCCTGAGCTTGTCGAAGGGCCGCAGTGCGACAGCTGTTGTAGCCAGCCCTTCGACAGGCTCAGGGCAAACGGGTGTTTGGGAACTATTCCCCCCGCCCAGCCTCCTTCGCAATCGCCCCCAATTCCCGGTCAAACAACCGCGCCGCCATCACCGCCGTCGCTGCCGATTGGGCAAAGAACGCCTTCGGGATCGTTTCGAAATCATCGCCCGGCTGGTGGTACTCGGGATAATCCTCGACCCCCATATACGCGAACGGAATCCCGCGGCGGTGGAAGGCATAATGGTCCGCCCCGGCGGTCCAGTCGTCGGTCCCCTTCCACGGCGGGCCGTCATGCCCGATCTTCAGCGTTACCGGCGCGGAGCCTGCCAGACGCTCGAACCGCGCGCGCAGGAACGGATAGTGATGCGCTCCCGCGATCCACAACTCGCCCGCGTCGCTGCGGCTCATCATGTCGAGGTTGAGGTTCAGCGCGATCCGCGCGAGCGGCACCGGCGGCTTCTCGACAAAGGCATGGGCGCCATACATGCCCTGTTCCTCGGCATCCCACAGCGCGAAGATCACGTCATGCGCTGGCCGCTCCCGCGCAAAGTCCTGCGCAATTGCCAGCAGCGTCGCGACCCCCGACGCATTGTCATCCGCGCCGTTCAGCACCTGGCCGTGCCGCGTCCCGAAATGGTCGTAATGCGCACCGATCACCAGCACGCGGTCGCTGCTCCCGGTCCCCCGAATCCGCCCGACCAGATTGACGCCATTCAGCGTCTGCTCCTTGTGCTTCGCCGTGAACGGCTGCGCATATCCGTCGCCGAACGGCTCGATCCCGATCCCCTGCATCCGCCCAATCAGATACGCGCGCGCCTTGGCCGATCCCGGCGTGCCGACCAGCCGCCCGGCCATGTCGTCGGCGGCGAGGATGCGGACATCCTCGAACAACTGCTCTGGCGATGCGGCGGCGAGGGTGAGCAGGGTGGCGGCGAGTGCGAGCGAGCGAAGAAACATCGCCTTTGCTTCGCCCCCAACCGCCTGTCCCGCAAGCGAAAAGCGGAGCGCCGCGACACACCAACATTTCCCCTGTTGCAGTCCGCCGCTTGCCCCGCCAAGCACGGCGCATGATCAGCATCGGCATTTACGGCAGCCTTGGCCGCATGGGCACCGCGATCCGCGACATCCTGACCGTTCAGGGCGTGCGCCTCGCCGGCGGTGCGGACGCAGGGGACGATCCGGCGGAGCTGGCGCGCGCCGCCGATGCGCTGGTCGATTTCTCCACCGCCTCCGCGCTCGGCGTCCATCTCGCCGCCGCGCGCGACGCGGGCACACCGATCGTGATCGGCACCACCGGCCTTACCGCCGCCGATCATGCCGCGATCGACGATGCCGCGCGCGACATCGCGGTGCTGCAGACCGGCAACACCTCGCTCGGCGTCGTGCTGCTCACCCGGCTGGTGCGCGAAGCCGCGACCCGGCTCGGCCCGGACTGGGATATCGAGATTGTCGAGGCGCATCACCGGCACAAGCTCGACGCGCCGTCGGGCACGGCATTGATGCTGGGCGAAGCCGCCGCCGCCGGGCGCGGCGTATCGCTTGGCGAAGTCCGCGTCGCCGACCGCGCCGGCCTGTCGGGTGCGCGTGCGGAGGGGACGATCGGCTTCGCCTCACTGCGCGGGGGCAGCATCGTCGGCGATCACAGCGTCATGCTCGCGACCGAAGGCGAGCGGATCGAACTGGCG
>CAZWZP010000163.1:0-4764 GCA_964638925.1 uncultured Stakelama sp.
GCCCCTCCACCACCGCCTGGGGCGGCGGTCCCCCTCCCCCAGCAAGCTGAGGGAGGAATTAGGGTGGCCCCTCCCCTCACCCGCGCACCAGCCTGCCGCCCTCGATGCGGCGGAAGAAGCAGCTGGGTTCACCGGTGTGGCAGGCGGGGCCGGCGGGGTTGACCTTGAGCCACAGCGCGTCCTGGTCGCAGTCGATCCGTGCCTCGACCACGCGCAGCACATGGCCGCTGCTCTCCCCCTTTTTCCACAGCCGCTGGCGGCTGCGCGACCAGAACCATGCCTCGCCGGTCTCCAGCGTCTTGGCCAGCGCATCGGCGTTCATATGCGCGAGCATCAGCAGCTCGCCGGTCGCAGCATCGGTGGCGACCGCGGTGATGAGGCCGTTGGCGTCGTAGTTCGGGTTCAGGTCGAGCGTGGAATCGCGGGGGTCGGTCATGGCGCGGTGTTACGAGGTCGGGGCACGAAATGCACGATGGATTGGCGCCGCCACCGCGCACGCCACCCGCCGCCGCAGCGCTGAAAACCGCATGGTTGCGCCAACGCGCAGCTGCTAGCAGGGTGACGATGCTGGATGCGATGATCTTCAGGGGGATGTGGCGCGACTATCAAGCGCGGATCCTGGAGGAGATGGACCGGCATCTCGATGACCGCCGGCTGCATGTCGTTGCCGCCCCGGGCGCGGGCAAGACGGTGCTGGGCCTCGAGATCGTGCGCCGGATCGGCCGGCCGGCGCTGGTCTTTGCGCCGACCATCGCGATCCGCGACCAGTGGGAACAGCGGCTGAGCCCATTGTTCCTGGACGCCCCACCCGCCCCCCACGCGCTGTCGCGCGATCTGGCCGCGCCGAGGGTGCTGACCCTGACCACCTATCAGGCGCTGGACAGCCTGCGGCGCAGCGACGATCTCGACCTGCTGATCGCCGCGCTGAACCGGCAGGGGCCGCTGACGCTGGTGCTGGACGAGGCGCACCATTTGCGGCGCGAATGGTGGAAGTGCCTCAACGAACTGGCCGACCGATTGAGCGATGTCCGGCTGGTCGCGCTGACCGCCACTCCGCCCTATGACGCAAGCTTTGCCGAATGGTCGCGGTACGAAACGCTGTGCGGGCCGATCGACCTTGAGATCGGCATTCCGGAACTGGTGCGCAATGGCGATCTGTGTCCGCATCAGGATCACCTGATCCTGTCGGAGCCGACCGAGGACGCCTGCCGCTTGCTCGACGCGCGCCGGACGGCGATCGCCGCGCTGGCTGCCGACCTGCGCAGCGATGCCGCACTGCTCGACCAGCTTGCCGCCCATCCGTGGCTGACCGACCCCGACGCGCATATCGAAGCAATATTGGAAGCGCCGGAGCTGCTCTCGGCGATGCTCGTGCAGCTTGCCTCGGCAGGGCGCGCCTTGCCCAAGGCCCCGCTCACCCTGCTCGGCGTATCGGCGCACGCCATGCCCGCGCCGTCCGCCTTCTGGCTCGAACAGCTGCTGGAGGGCGTGATCGGACGTGAGGGCGGCGTACAGATCCTGCCCCCGCCGGCGCGCACGGCGCTGCGCGACCGGCTGCAGCAGCACGGCCTGATCGAGGGGGGCCGGGTGCGGCTGACCCATAACCAGGCGGTGTTCAAATTGATGGCATCGAGCCTTGCCAAGCTCGATTCGATTGTTGCGATCGCCCAGTCCGAAGCGCTGGCGCTGGGCACCGATCTGCGCATGGTGGTCCTGTCCGACCATATCCGCGCCGGTGAATTGCCGAGCCGCGCCGATGCCCCCTATCGCCCGGCGAAACTGGGGGTCATCCCGATCTTCGAAACGCTGCGCCGTGCGGACATTGATGCAGCGCGGATCGGCGTATTGACCGGGAGCCTGGTCATGATCCCGCGCACGGCGGTACCCCGCCTGAACGCAGTGGCCATCGCGCTGCGCATCGATCCTGCCGATTTCCGGACAGCGGGCCTGCCCGCCTGCCCCGATCATGTGCAGGTCGCATGTCGCAGTGGCGGCACGGCAGCGCTGGTCCGCGTGATCACGGCGCTGTTCACGCGCGGCGATCTCAACATCCTGGTCGGCACCCAGTCGCTGCTGGGCGAAGGCTGGGACGCCCCGGCGCTCAACAGCCTGGTGCTGGCCAGCAACACCGCGTCGTTCATGCTGTCCAACCAGATGCGCGGGCGCGCGATCCGGATCGATCCGGCCCGTTCCGATAAAGTGGCCAATATCTGGCACCTCGCGACGGTCGACCCAGCGGACAGCGAAGGCGCCAACACGGTGGCGGCCACGCTGAACTGGGGCTTTCTCGGCGATCCGGGCGCGGCGAGCGTGTCCGACCTTGCACTGGTGGCGCGCCGGTTCAAGGCGTTCGAGGGGATTGCCAATGACGGATCGACGCTGATCGAGGACGGCATCGGGCGGATCGGCCTGAATCCGGCGTTGCCGGTCGCCACCAGCAATGCGCGCAGCTTTGCGATCGCGGCGGACCGTGCGGCGATTGCTGAGCGTTGGCGCAGCTCGCTCGGCGCGGGACGGGAACGCGCGCGCGTCCACGAGACGGCGGCAGCGTCCCATGCACCGCGCGTGCTGAGCTGGTTCGATACGCTCCATGCACTTGGCTGGACCGCGGCAAGCGGCGCCGGCATGGCCGCGGCCAACGCATTGCGCACGATCCCATCCTTTGCCACGGTCGGCATGGCCGCCATGGCCATCGCCGGGGCGGTCACGATCGCCACCCTGCCGCGCCTGGCCAAGGCAGCGCGGCTGGCGTGGCGGAACGGATCGCTGGAGGGATCATTGCGCGAAGTGACCCTGGCGACGCTGCGCGCGTTGGCCGATGCTGGCGTCATCAGGCAGGATGAACTGGACACGGCTGAGATCGAACTGCGCACCAGTTTCGATGGACGCAAGGACATCATCCTGACCGGGGTCAGCCGCGCGTGCGAACGGCACGTCATGCAGGCGGTGGCAGAGATCCTGAGCCCAGTACAGAATCCGCGTTACATCCTGCTGCGGCGGTCGCGGTTCGGGCCGAAACGGCGGATCGATTACCATGCGGTGCCAGCCGCGCTGGCCGCGCGCAAGGAGGATGCCGAACGTTTTGCCGCCTGGTGGCGGGCGGGCGTGGGATCGTCCGACCTGGTTTTTACCCGCACTGCCGAAGGACGCCGGCTGTTGCTGCGGGCACGCGCTGCGTCCTTTGCGGCCGGGCAGCAGCGGCAGGTTGATCGACGGTCGGTATGGCTTTGACGCGCGCGGCAGGGTTCGGTCGAGGCCGGGCCGTGCGCGGCTGAACCGGCATGAAAACGACCGCAGCGGGGGATGCCCAATGCGGTCGTTTGCTGCGAGGCACTGACTGCCCAACCCCCTCCCCTGAAGGGGAGGGGTTTTTCATGTGTCGCTTACGCCCTCAGGTCGAAGCGGTCGGCGTTCATCACCTTGGTCCAGGCCGCGACGAAGTCCTTGACGAACTTCTCTTCATGGCCGTTTTCGGCATAGACTTCGGCCACGGCGCGCAGTTCGGAGTTGGAGCCGAAGATCAGGTCGGCGCGGGTCGCGCGCCAGGTTTCGTGGCCGCCCTTGCGGTCGGTCGCGATGAATTCCTGATCGTCGCTGCCATCGACGGCCTTCCAGACATTGGTCATGCCGAGCAGGTTGACGAAGAAGTCGTTGGTCAGCTGGCCCGAACGGTGGGTGAAGTGGCCATGGCCGCGCTCGCCATGGTTGGCGCCGAGCACGCGCAGGCCGCCGATCAGCACCACCAGTTCGGGGACCGAGAGGCCGAGCAGCGATGCGCGGTCGAGCATCATTTCCTCGGTCTTCACCGCCAGCTTCTTCTTGCCGAGATAGTTGCGGAAAGCGTCGGCCTCCGGCTCCATCACGGCGAAGCTGTCGGCGTCGGTCTGTTCCTCGGTCGCGTCGCCGCGGCCGCCAACGAACGGGACAGGGACGCTGTGGCCGGCGTCCTTGATCGCCTTTTCCAGACCCACCACGCCGCCGAGCACGATCGCGTCGGCCATCGACAGGTTGCCGCGCAGGCCGTCGAGCGTGTCGAGCACCTTCGCCAGCATCTCCGGCTCGTTGACTTCCCAGTCCTTTTGCGGGGCGAGGCGGACGCGCGCGCCGTTCGCGCCGCCGCGATGGTCGGACTTGCGATAGGTGCTGGCCGAGGCCCAGGCGGTCTTGATCAGCTGGCTGACGGTCAGGCCGCTATTGGCAATTGCTGCCTTCACCGCCGCGACGTCGGCGTCGCTCGGCATGGTGCCGGCGGGGATCGGATCCTGCCAGATCAGGTCTTCTTCCGGCACTTCCGGGCCGAGGTAGCGGACCTTGGGACCCATGTCGCGATGGGTCAGCTTGAACCAGGCGCGGGCAAAGGCGTCCTTGAACGCTTCATGATCGCTGCGGAACTTCTCACTGATCGCGCGGAATTCCGGGTCCATCTTGAGCGCCATGTCGGCGGTGGTCATCATCGTGGGAACCTTGATGTTCGGGTCCCATGCCGCAGGTGCCATGTCCTCTTCGCGCTGGTTGATCGGCTGCCACTGCTGCGCGCCGGCGGGCGAGTGAACCAGCTCGTAATCATAGTCGAGCAGCAGGCGGAAGTAATTTTCCGACCACTGCGTCGGCGTGTTGACCCACGATCCTTCGATCCCGCTGGTGACGGTATGCTCACCGATGCCGCCGCTTTCATGGCTGCTGACCCAGCCAAAGCCGAGCGCGGAGATGTCGCCGCCTGCCGGGGCCGCGCCGAGCAGCGACGCGTCGCCATTGCCATGCGCC
>CAZWZP010000163.1:4779-5073 GCA_964638925.1 uncultured Stakelama sp.
GTGGCCACCGGCGGTGAGGGCGACGGTTTCCTCCGAATTCATCGCCATCCGCTCGAACGTCGCCTTCATGTCGCGCGCCGAGAGCAGCGGATCGGGGTTGCCGCCCGGCCCTTCAGGGTTGACGTAGATCAGGCCCATCTGGATCGCGGCGAGCGGGCCTTCCAGCTCGTGCATACCATGTTCGGGGGCGATGCGGGTCTGAACGCCTTCGTTGACCCACTTGTCTTCGCTGCCCCAGTAAATGTCACGCTCGGGCTCGTACACATCGGCGCGGCCGCCGCCGAAGCCGCACAC
>CAZWZP010000163.1:5147-6798 GCA_964638925.1 uncultured Stakelama sp.
GCCCAGCTGATCGCTTGCCCATATTTCTGCTTGATCGGCCAGAGCAGGCGGCGCGCCTTGTCGAGATTGCCATTGTCGGGCCAGCTGTCGAGCGGGGCGAAGCGCTGCTGCCCGCTATTGGCGCCGCCGCGACCATCGGCGGTGCGATAGGTGCCGGCGGCGTGCCAGGCCATGCGGATGAAGAACGGGCCGTAATGGCCATAGTCCGCCGGCCACCAGGGCTGGCTGTCGGTCATCAGCGCGACGAGGTCGGCCTTGAGCGCCTGATAATCGAGCTTCTTGAACGCTTCAGCATAATCGAAGTCCGGCCCCATCGGGTTGGACGGGCCATTGGGGTTGAGAATTTCGGTCGCCAGCATCTCCGGCCACCAATCCTTGTTGGTGCGGCCGAGCAGCGCGCGGACTCCGCCATTGCCGTGAACGGGGCAGCCGCCGCCATCGATCGATCCGGTCTTTGCGTCCATGTGGGAATCCCTCCTTGGGTGATTTGGTCTGGGATGAGGGTATCGGAGCGCGGGGCGCGGCGGAAACGGGATAAACCGGTCAGTGCGAGTGAGGAAATCGATTATGTCATCGTTCAGTCATCGATTGGGACGAACAGAGTCGGGATTTGGGTCGAATAAGCCCCTCCCCTTCAGGGGAGGGGTTTGGGGTGGGGCCTATCCTCTTGGCGAGGGTCTCGGTGAGGTTTCACTGCCCCACCCCAACCCCTCCCCTGAAGGGGAGGGGCTAGGAGTTGCCTCGCCCCCACCCCCACCCAACCTACGGGGAAACACAATGATCGCGGATTTGATGTGACAAACAGGCGACAAAGTCGGATCGACCGCTTATAGGCCCGCGGATCGACCAACGACTCCCCCGAAGGGCCGATGCTGACCACACATCCGTTCGATGACGACAAGCTGCGCGAAGAGTGCGGCGTATTCGGTGTTTCCGGTGCCGAGGGCGCAGCTGCGCTCGTTGCGCTGGGGCTGCACGCGTTGCAGCATCGTGGACAGGAGGCGGCCGGGATCACGAGCTGGGACGGCGCCAACTTCCACACGCACCGCGCGATGGGCCATGTTGCGGGCAATTTCGACCGCGACGAGGTGATCCGCGCGCTGGCCGGGACCGTCGCGTGCGGGCATGTCCGTTACTCGACCACCGGCGAAACCGCGCTGCGCAACGTCCAGCCGCTCTATGCCGAGCTGGCGAGCGGCGGGTTCGCCATCGCGCACAACGGCAATATCTCCAACGCGATGCATCTGCGCCGCGAGCTGATCCGGCGCGGTTCGATCTTCCAGTCGACGTCGGATACCGAGACGATCATCCATCTGGTCGCGACGAGCGGCTACAAGGATCTGCTCGACCGGTTCATCGATGCGTTGAAGCAGGTCGAGGGCGCCTATTCGCTGATCTGCATGACTCCCGCTGGCATGATCGCGTGCCGCGACCCGCTGGGCATCCGGCCGCTGGTGATGGGACGGCTGGGCGACAGCTTCATCTTTGCCTCGGAAACGGTGGCGCTCGACGTGGTCGGTGCGACCTATGTCCGCGATGTCGAGCCGGGCGAGCTGGTGATCGTGCAGGACGGCGCGATGCGTTCGATCCGCCCGTTCACCGCGATTGCGCCGCGCCCGTGCATCTTTGAGTGGGTCTATTTCAGCCGCCC
>CAZWZP010000164.1:0-6713 GCA_964638925.1 uncultured Stakelama sp.
ATGAAGCTGCGCTGATGGCAGCGCGCAAGGGCAAGCGCCTCGTCGCGATGAGCGAGTTCGAGGACGCCAAGGACAAGGTGATGATGGGCGCCGAGCGGCGGTCGATGGTGATGACCGACGATGAGAAGCGGATGACCGCCTATCACGAGGCAGGTCACGCGATCGTGTCGCTGCACGAACCGGCGTCGGACCCGATCCACAAGGCGACGATCATCCCGCGCGGCCGCGCGCTGGGCATGGTCATGCGCCTGCCGGAACGCGACAGCTACAGCTATCACCGCGACAAGATGTACGCGAACCTTGCCGTCGCCATGGGCGGCCGCGTCGCCGAGGAAGTGATCTTCGGCTATGACAAGGTGTCGTCGGGCGCGAGCGGCGACATTCAATATGCCACCGGCCTCGCCCGCGACATGATCACCAAATGGGGCATGTCGGACAAGCTCGGCCCAGTCGAATATTCGCAGCCCGAAGGCGAGAGCTTCCTCGGCTATTCGGCCTCGCAGCCGCGGCATATGTCGAACGAGACCCAGCAGCTGATCGACGCCGAAATCAAGGCGACGGTCGAGGGCGGCCTGAAGCGCGCGCGCGACGTGCTGACCGAGCATATCGACCAACTGCACCAGCTGGCCGGCGCGTTGCTCGAATATGAGACGCTGTCGGGCGAGGAGATCAAGAAGCTGCTGGCCGATGGTGATATCGGGCGTCCCGATCCGTCGTCGATCAAGGGGCCGGTCGGGGTTGCGGGGACGTCGATCCCCAAGACGCGCCGTCCCAAGGGGCCATTCGGCAACCCGGCTCCACAGGGGGCGTAACCTGCCCTTAGCACCCCTCCCGGAACGGGAGGGGGTGGGGGGAGGGGCACGCGTCTGCGCGCTCCAAAGACTCCAGCCCGACATCAAAAGCGGCGTTCGAGGTATCGAGCCTCGCCCGCCGCTGAACCCCATCCAGCCCCTCCCTTTCAGGGAGCGGAGCGAAGCTGTGCTACTTCGTCTCCGCCTTCGGTGCGGTCCGCGCAAGCAGCGTAGGCCGCATCGTCTTGGCTATGTCGAAATCGTCCAGCGCCGTCACTCCCTCCATCATCGCGATCCGCGCGTCGCATTTGGCGCGCAGGTCGGTGCTGCGGAGCGCTGCGGCGAGACGATCCGCCCCTGCCGGATCGCCATTGGCTGCCACCCCCAACAGCCGATCCGCAGCGATCACCCGTCCCCTGGCTAGATCCTCGGGCGTTGCGGCGCTGCTCGCCGCGACCCGCAGCGCATGGGCATAATGGCGGCGCTGCAGGGAATGACTGAGTGCAGCCGTCTTTCCTTCATGCTCGCCACTGCACGCGCGCAGGTCGATCCGACTAAATTCGCGCAATTGGGCAAGGCGGATCTCCATCTCCGCCGCGATTATCTGCGCGGGTGCCAATCCCAGACGCGCGCGATAGGCGTCATCGACCAACCGGTTGATCGCGTCCGACCCCTCTTTTGCGTTCCGCTTGCGATTGGCCACCGCCATGTGGATCGCAGCGACCTCGGCATAGAGTTTGGGATTACCGGTCTTTACGTCACGAAAGCCCGGTTCGACCTCTTCCAACGGCTTTATCGAACCCCCGGGCACGACCGAAATCGGCGGCGGCAGTCCATTTCCACCCGGCTTGTCCGGCACCGAGAGTATCGCCGCGACCACCAGCATCGCCCACAGCAGCATGTTGGCGAGGGTCGCGACCCCGTCGCCGCGCCCATTGGGGTCGCCGGCACGCAGTCCGCTCATCAGCACCAGCCCGGTACAGGCCGCCGCGCCCCATGGGATCAGCGGCGTCCCGGGTTGCCAGTCGCTGCGGATGATTGCTGCGACAATCAGCGCCAGCAGCAGCCCAAGCGCGATCAGCACCGGGCGCGGCGCGATCAACCGCGCGATTGCCATGCGCGCCGACAGCCCGACCAGCCCGCTCGATGCCGCGAATACCAGCATCAGCGCCTGTTCCTCGACCCGCATCGCGGCAAAGGCCGGGCCGACGAACGCGCCGACCACCGCCAGCACCACCACGCGCCGCCACGGCACGCTCCCGCCGCCTTCGCTACCGTCGAGCACGAAGATGGTCAGCGCCAACGCAAAGGCCGCGGTCGCGATGCCAGCCGCGATCCACGGGTTAACCGGCAGGCTGATCGCCGTCAGCGTCACCACCAGCCACAGACCAAAGCGCCAGCCGAACCCGCCGGGCGTGCCGACCTGTCCCTGCGCGCGCCGCCAGCGCAGCGGCGTGACGAAGCGCCAATGCAGAAGCGCCAGCACGACTCCCGCCGATCCCGCCGCCACCGCTCCCCATAGCCGCAGTGCCGGAGTCGCCCCGACCAGCGCAAACAGCCCCGCCGCGAGCGCACCGATCAGCAGCAGCGCCAGCTCGACAAAGCCGAAGCGCGGTACGTCGAGATGCGCGCGCCACCACGCGGCAGCCTTGGGGTGAAAGCTGTGCGCGATCCCCGGCACTTCATAATCGGCCAGGTCGAACAGCCGGCGGACTTGCTCGCCAAGTCCGGGTCGCAGCGCAACGATGCGCCGAATCCAGCCCGGCGTCTTGCCCGCAATCAGCGCGCGCCATCCCGCGCCAAGTCCATGCCCGCCACGCCCAAACGATGCGATCAGTCGCCATTCGTCGAGCCGCGCGCGCAATGCCCAGACTGCGGGTGGATGGTTGCCCTCCCCTTCCCAGCCGAACGCCGCCATCGCCGGTTGCAGGATCGCGTCGCTGCGCGGGATCGTTTCGGCAAGCAACGCGGCGAGGCGGTATTCGGTATACGCGCGCCGGTCGATCTCGATCAGCGCCGGCGCGGCCATGATGGCATCGAACGTCGCCCGCAGCGCATCGCGATCCTTGAACCACGGCCCGCGCAGCCCGGCATCGAGTTCGGCGAGCAGCCGCTCAAGTTCGGCGGCGTCAGCCGCGCGCGCCGCTTCGAACGGATCGGGCGGGGGCGCAGGTGCTGGGGGCGCATTGGGCGGCAGCGGCAGCGCGGGTTCGGTCGCAGCCACCGCCTCAACCGGCTCGATCGCATCCGCAGCGATGGGAACCGGGGCCGACTCTTCGGTGACCGGCTCAACCGCCTCTGCGACCTCCCCCTCATCGTCCCAATCGTCGAAATGCTGATACTCGACCCAACGCAACGCCTGTTCATAGGCTTCGCGGAGCGCCATGAAGCCCTTGGGATCATCCTCGGGATTGGTGGTCTTGAGGCGGGCGGCATAGGCGCGGCGGATCGTCGCGCGCTCGCTCCCGCGCGGCACGCCGAGCACCTGCCACCATTGCCTCACAGAAAGGTCTCGCCCTCAAGCTGGTCGAGCGCGGCATGGAGTTCCTTGCGCGCCGCCTCGATCGTGCGGGGATCCTGTGTTTCCAGCGCGACGGTGAAGCGCGCGATGACTTCGCCAACCCAGAAACGCTGCTCGCCGAGGAAGTTCTCGAAGCATTTCTCGCCGCGCGCGATCGCCGCCTTGTTCTCTGCCTCGTCGCGCGGATGGACCTTGAGGCCAGCCAGTGCCGCGCGCGCCTTTTCCAGCGCGGCGGCGTCGGCGACATTGCCATCGTTGATCGTCAGGCTCACCGTCTCGCCGCTTTCGGGAACGACGATATCGACCTCAAGCAAGCCCGAAATATCGTAGGAGAAGCGGACATCGACCGGCTGCCCCGCCTTTGCGCGCGGCACCTGCACCGTGGTCCGCCCGATCTCGACATTGTCGCGCACCAGCCGCGCCTCGCCCTGATAGATGCCGAACTCAACCTTGGTCTGGTTGTCGTGCATCGTGCTGAACGTGTGCATCCGGCTCGCCGGAATCACCGTGCCGCGTTCGATGATCGGGGCGAACAGCCCGTCCTCGATCCCGCCGCCGGGCAGCCGCCGGGCGACTTCAACTCCCAGCGTATAGGGGCAGACATCGGTGACGACGACTTCCTTGAGCGCGGAGTCGCGCGACTTGAGGCCGGCCTGCACCGCCGCGCCCAGCGCCACCGCCTCATCGGGATTGACCGTCGCATTGGGGAAGCGACCGAACATCCGCGTCACCGCGCTGCGCACCACCGGCATCCGCGTCGCCCCGCCGATCAGGATGATCTCGGACAGTTCCGCACTCTTGATCCCCGAATCGCGCATCGAGCGCAGCACCGGTTCGCGCAGCCGATCGATCAGCGGCTTGGCCGCCTCCTCGAACATCGCTGTCGTGACCGTCTGGCGATATTCGGCGTCGTTCCACACGATGCGCATCTCCGCCTCGCCCGCGCTGCTCAGCGCCCGTCGCGCGCGCTCGGCGGCTTCGCGCAATTTCTGATGCAGCGCATCGTCGCCGCGCCCCGCGTTGCCGAAATCGCCGGCATGGGCGTCGCGCATCAGCGTCACCAACAGCTCGTTGAAATCCTCCCCGCCCAGGTGATTGTCGCCGGTCGAGGCGCGCACCTCGATGATCCCTTCGAAGATCTCGACGATCGACACGTCGAACGTCCCGCCGCCCAGATCGAACACCAGAAAGCGCGACTCATCGGCGAGCTGATGGATGCCATAGGCCAGCGCGGCGGCGGTCGGTTCGTTGACCAGCCGCTCGACCTTCAGCCCCGCCAGCTCACCCGCGCGGTGGGTCGCCTTGCGCTGCTTGTCGTTGAAATAGGCGGGGACGGTGATCACCGCCTCGGTCACCTCCTGCCCGAGAAACGCCTCGGCATCGGCCTTCAGGCTGCGCAGGATCAGCGCCGACAATTCTTCCGGCGCGAAATTGCGCTTGCCGAGCCGCGTCGTGCGCTGCGTGCCCATATAGCGCTTGAATGCGGTGGCGGTGGCGTCCGGATGGCTCGCCATCCGCTCACGCGCGGCGAGGCCGGTGATGACGTCGCCATTCGCATCGATGCTAACCGCCGAAGGGGTGAGGAAATGGCCGAGCCGGTTGGGAATCAGCTCCGCCGCCCCGTCGCGAAAGACCGCCGCGGCACTGTTCGTGGTGCCGAGGTCGATACCGATAATCATATTACTTGGTCCCCCGTCGAATCGCGGCGACTCTAGCGGGCGACACGCGGCTGTGAAGCGGACGAATTCATATGGCGTTCAAGCGGCTTGTAGTGTTGTCTCGCCGGATCACGGGAGGGTGTAGATGCGAACGATTCTGGCAGTGATGGCGGGCGCGGTGCTGCTGGTGCCGGTGAGTGCGCAGGCGATGACCGTGGCGGAATTTCTGGCGAAGGCGAATGCGCTGAAGGCCAAGGGTTTCATGGCGCTCGGTTCGCCCGACATCAAACTGCTCAAGGGCGAGATGGAGGGCGTTGCCGACGCCTATCGCGCGGATATCGTCGCCGCACGCCAGGCCGGCCGCACCCCGCACAGCTGCCCTCCGCCCAAGGGCAAGGCAAAGATTGGTAGCAAGGAGCTGATGGCCGAGTTCGAGGCGATCCCCGCAGCGCAGCGCGGAATGAGCGTCAAAACGGCCTTCTATGCGATGATGAAGAAGCGCTTCCCCTGCAAGGGCTGAACCTCAGCCGAGCAGGCCGAGCCCCAGCAGCAGCAGCCCGAACAGCGTGACGATAAAGGTGATCGCGAACAGGAGCACGGCGGTGCGGATCAGCGCCTTCCACCCCGGCTGGCGATAAGCCCCCTTCAGCTGAAAGAAGATATGGATCGGCGGCGCGAACGTGCCGACCACTATGATCCAAGTCATCGGAAGACCCAGCGCACCCGCAATCATCAGCGCAATGAACAGCAGCGACATGAAGGCGAGCGAATAGGTCACGAACACCGCATGGTCATAGCCGCGATATTGCCGCCGCCATGCAAACAGAATCCACACGAACGGGATCGACAACGGGATCAATGCCCAGCTGAATTTATAGCTGTTGGTCTGTAGCTTGTAGAGCGCCAATCCGGGATTCTGCTCCGCCTTCTCGATCCCCTTGTCGAGCCGCTTCCATCCGGTCTTGAACCGCGGCGCGTACCCCGCCCGCTCGCCCAGTGACGTCGGAATGCGCTGCAAATCGACCAGATCGGCCGAAAGCTTCTCGATGCGCCGGTCGAGTTTTTTAGCACGTTCGCTACCCGGCTCAGCCTTAGCGCGCGACGCCCGCGCGTCTGCGAGCGCCTCGGCGGTGTTGCTGCGCGCATAGTTGATCGTCTGTTCGAACTGAGCACTGCTGCCCAGATCGGTCGGCGGCGACACGCCCATGATCTGCAGCACCGCGAACATCGTGAACACCGAGAACAGGAACATCGCCATCGGCGACACGAAATGCGCGCGCTCGCCAAAGATGTAGCGCCGCGTCAGCTCACCGGGACGGAAGGTCAGCAGCGGCAGCGTGTTCCACAGCTTCCCCTCGAAATGCACGACGCCGTGGAGGATTTCATGCCAGATCGCGCCGATCGTGCGGTGGACATGCCCGACCTGACCACAGCGATGGCAATGCGGCCCAACCAGCTGCGTCCCGCAATTGAGGCAGATGCCGGGCCCATGATCGCTGCCACCGCCCCGCTCCCGCTCGACCGCACGGCCGAGCAGCGTCCCCGTCACCAGATCGCCCGCTGCATCCAATTCGCCCATGAAGCGCAACTATCAGCTAGGAAAAGGCAGCGCGATAGGGACTTTTGCGCCGCAGCATGATAGCCGGGCGGCGATGGAACAGGACGCACAGACTCTGATCGCCGACATGGGCAGCCGCGCCCGCACCGCCGCGACGAAGCTGGCCGCACTGCCGACCGCCGCCA
>CAZWZP010000165.1:0-4388 GCA_964638925.1 uncultured Stakelama sp.
ATCAACCATAGCGGCGACCACCAAGGCTGCACCCGCCACCCCGACGGCAGCGTCACCACCCCCGACGGCTTCAAGGAAGCATACCAGCAGTTCGTCGAGTCCGGCTGGGGCACCCTCAGCGCGCCCGAACAGTTCGGCGGCCAGGCCATGCCGCATGTCGTCTCGACCGCGTTCCAGGAATATATGATCTCCGCCAACATGGCCTTCGCCATGTATCCCGGCCTCACCCACGGCGCGATCGAAGCCCTCCTCGCCAAGGGCAGCCCGGAGCAGCAGGAGAAGTACGTCCCCAAGATGGTGTCGGGCGAATGGGGCGGCACGATGAACCTCACCGAACCGCATTGCGGCACCGATCTCGGCCTCATCAAGACCCGCGCCACCCCGAACGCCGACGGCAGCTGGTCGATCACGGGGACCAAGATCTTCATCTCCTCCGGCGAGCATGACCTCACCAGCAACATCATCCACCTCGTCCTCGCCAAGACCCCCGGCGCGCCGGAGAGCAGCAAGGGCATCAGCCTGTTCGTCGTGCCCAAGTTCATCGTCAACGACGACGGCAGCCTCGGCGACCGCAACGCCGTCAGCTGCGGCTCGATCGAGCACAAGATGGGCATCCACGCCAACTCGACCTGCGTCATGAACTATGACGGCGCGACCGGCTGGCTGGTGGGCGAGGAGATGAAGGGCCTCGCCGCCATGTTCATCATGATGAACGCCGCCCGCCTCGGCGTCGGGCTTCAGGGCCTCGGCATCGGCGAAGTCGCGTACCAGAACGCTGTCCAATACGCCCACGACCGGCGTCAGGGCCGCGCGCTCACCGGCCCCGCCGAGCCACAGGAAAAGGCCGACACCCTCTTCGTCCACCCCGATGTCCGCCGCATGTTGATGGAGGCCAAGGCGATGACCGAAGGGCTCCGCGCTTTGTGCCTGTGGGGCGGCCTCCAGGTCGACCTGGCGCACAAGGCGGCGAGCGAGGAAGAGCGTCAGCTCGCCGACGACCTGACCGGCCTGCTCACCCCGGTGATCAAGGGCGTCGGCACCGACGCCGGCTACCGCATCGCGACCGACAGCCAACAGGTCTATGGCGGCCATGGCTACATCGCCGAATGGGGCATGGAACAGTACGTCCGCGATGCCCGCATCGCGATGATCTATGAAGGCACCAACGGCGTGCAGGCGATGGACCTGGTCGGCCGCAAGCTCGCGCAAAATGGCGGCCGCGCGGTCCAGACGCTGTTCCGCATCGTCGCCGAAGAGGTCGCCGCGGCGAAGGCCAAGCCCGAGCTGACCCACCTCGCCGAAGCGCTCGAAAAGGCCAATGGCCAGCTTCAGGCCGCGACCATGTGGTTCATGGCCAACGGCATGAAGGACCCCAACCAGGTCGGCGCCGGCGCGTACAGCTACATGGAGCTGATGGGCACCGTCGCGATCGGCCTGATGTGGCTCCGCATGGCCGACGCCGCCGTCGCGGCGCTGGCCGAAGGCGATGACGACAAGGCGTTCTATGAGGCGAAGCTGGTCACCGCCCGCTTCTACGCCGACCGCATCATGCCCAACGCCGGCGCGCTCCGCCGCAAGATCGAAAGCGGCGCAGAGACGATCATGGCGCTGCCGGTGGAGGCGTTTGGGGTTTGATCCCCAAGCGCGATGCCGGGCTAATTTCTGCCACATCATTCATGGATGTTCATGGGCGGGTGACAGCAGAAGATGCTGCTCCTAGGGGGGCGGATATGCGAGACCGCGATGTAAGAATAGCGATTCGATCTCAATTGGAGGTTGCACACGCTGGCGACCAAGGCACGAGAATCGTTGAAGAAATGGGTGTTTGGTCGGGGTCGGTCCGAGTAGATCTGGCCGTAATCAATGGTGAATTGTCCGGCTTCGAGCTGAAGAGCGCGAAAGATACTCTTTCGAGGCTCCCGCAGCAGGCCATGCTCTACAGCCAGGTTTTCGATAAGATGACCGTAGTAACGGCTGAAAATCATCTCGAAGGTTGTCTAGAGCTTCTGCCAGATTGGTGGGGCATAATGCTCGCCTATGACGACGATGACGGCTCGGTCTCGGTTAACGGGCTTCGTTCCGCGCAACCAAACCCCACGCAGAGCGCTATGCAGATAGCGCGGCTCCTCTGGAAGGATGAGGCCGTAGCGATACTTGATCGCCACGGCTTGAGTAAAGGTTATCGGTCTAAGTCCGTCCATGTGATTCATCAGCGTTTGGCTGATGAATTGCCTTTTGATGTGCTCAAATCAGAGATTCGATCTTGTCTCAAGGCGCGTGAAAACTGGCTGCAATCCTAGCTATGGCAGTTGATCAACCGCCATTTCAATATGGCGGTTGATCGCAATTTCCGACCAGCTCTGTCGGTTCCCGGGGCCACTCGCTCTCGTGTGAATTTGGCCAATTCGCTGATCGGCCCAGCAGCCGGGAATTTGCCCAAACTGTGGGTCCGCTATGTAGTGTCCGGCATGGCTCCGGTATTGTTGGGCCATAGGCAAGCCTTGAGCACCGCTGATCGGCCTGCCTTTAATGACGAGCCAATGGCTTTGTCCGGTATAGCGCGCGCTCACCGTTGCGCTGGCCATGGCCACGCCCGGCGGTTCCGTAAGGTCAGGGTGGCCCGCACAATAGTCAGCATAATCCAACTGGAAAGGCACTTGGGGGGCAACTGCTTGCCATAGCGACCAGTCATGTCGCGGAACGTCTGACCTTCCTCGTGGCAGATCGCCATGATCTTTGGGCGCAGCAGCGGCGGCTAGAGTGACGGAGCGATAAGGTGATGCCGCTCCGATATTCTGCACCATCGCAGCCGCAATCACAGGCGACAGGAGGTTGCCGGGAATTGCTGCGACGTGTCCGACATCAACGATCAGGTCGATGTCGTTCACAGCCCATCCTTGTGCCGCCACCCACGCGGCAACCGCAGGTAACTCATTCAAGGTCGCGCGAACCACCAGTCCGTGTGCGTTTACAAATGCAGATGCTGCGGCGACCAAGCGCGGATCGGCGCTAATAGATATGGAGGGGATCGCTACAACATTCTGTGCTCTCAGAGCGCGGATCAGGGCATTAAACGGAGCGGTGCTACCACCGGTATTGAATGAGAATGAACCGTCAACGGCCAACATACGGTTCGCCCACGCCGCACTCAGCGCAGGAGCAAAGCGGGATGATACCGTCGTCGTCACATGAAAAACGGGCAGAATGCGATTCTTTGTTGCTGGATTGAGATTATCGAGAGCCGTGATTTCGCCGGCTTTGGTTTTCAGCATTGGTAGATAACGAACAGGCATTCTTCGTCCCCTAAACCTCTCACGGCGCAAAGATGGGAACCAGCTTATTGTTCGTCAATGTTTCTTATCCGAAACCGATGTGTATTCTGTGGACTACGCGTGTCCGCACCGCGCGCACTTTATCGCGCGCCCTCCAAGCTGTTGCGCGCTCCCGATCTTCGACTCTCTATCGACACGCATAAAGACAGAAACTCTGGGCGATCACGATGTCGACTCCCTCCGCGATTGACCGCGACGATTACGGCCGCACCATCGACATGGCCGCCTACGGCCGCGCCCTCGCGCGCCGCCGTGCGGAGATCGAGGCGGAGACCGGCGAACCCTTCACCGTCCCCCGCAACGACGGTACCCGCCGCACCCCGTCGAAGCGCGCCCTGCTCGCCGAAATCGACCAGCTCGCCGCTGCCAAGGGTATCCGCTGGTAAGAAGATTTTGGTTCACGCAAAGGCGCTAAGACGCGAAGAAGGCTTGTTCGCGCAGAGGCGCAGAGGCGCAGAGATGGCGGATTGCCCCGCAGCGTCATCCGCCCTCACCAGCACCGCGTCGGGATGAACCCGCCCGATGTGAAGGCCGCTGGCGCGGCACTGCGATCCCCCTCTGCGCCTCAGCGCCTCTGCGCGAACCAAAAACCGTCTTCTTCGCGCCTTAGCGCCTTCGCGTGAATCAACCTTCTTCTTCTTCACCCCAGCAAGAACAAAAATAGAACTTTCCTACAGCCCCCGTTCCGGCATAGCTACCCAGTCCTCTGCATCACATCAGCAAAGGACCGGCAGATATGAACGCTTTCACCACGCCCGAACCGGCGCCCTACGACCCCGCGACCTTCAACCACGCCGCCTTCCACGAACTCGAACCCGGCGTGCCCGATGCCCAGCGTTACGACGGCTGGACCCCCGAAAAGCAGAAACGCTTCCTCACCGCCCTCGCGCGCGGGCATAATGTGACCAAGGCGTGCGCCATCGTCGGCATGGCGCGCTCGACCGCCTATGCCCTGCGCGACAGCGCGCGCGGCGCGGCCTTTGCGCTGGGGTGGAAGGCGGCTCAGCTGCGCAGCCGCGATTGCCTCGCCGACGAGCTGATGGACCGCGCCTTCAA
>CAZWZP010000165.1:4415-6707 GCA_964638925.1 uncultured Stakelama sp.
TGGCCGCATCACCACCCGCCACCGCTATGACAACCAACTGGCGTGGAAGATGCTGAACCGGCTCGACAAGCGCGCCGACGCCGCCTGCACCGATACCGACGCCGCCGCCGTCCGGCTCGCCGCGGCGGACTTCGAACAGTTTCTCGATCTGGTCGAACACTCCGCCGCTCCGGGCCGCGCCGGCCTGTTCCTCGCCGCGCGCTTCGGGGCGGCGGGGGTGGCGAGCGAGGACGACCTCGCCCCGATCCGCACGCTCGCCCGCGCCGATCGCTGGCTGCGCACCCATGTCGACGACAGCGCCGCCGTCCCCGCCACCGACCTCGACCCCGCCGACCGCGCCCGCTGGACCGACGAACAATGGCGCCGCGCCGAAGCCATCGGCCTCGTCGCGCTCGCCGCCGAAGCCCCGCCGGAGGAGGAGGCGGACAGCCCGTCGAACACAGGCGATTCTTGTCCGGTTCGTCCGGACACTCCCGAACCCGCGCCTCCCATCTGGTGGTGCGACGAGCGCAACGCCTGGCGCACCAGCTTCCCGCCGCCCGACGATTACTACGGCCCCGAAGAAGGCATACCCGGCACCGACGACTATGAGCGCGACCTGACCCAGGAAGAGGAAGACGTCATCGAAGCGGAAGAGGAGGCCAAACTAGGCGCGGCCATCGCCGCCGGCGACGCCGCCCGCGAAGCCTGGCTCGCCAAAACCCGCGCGGCGGGGGAGCCTGACAATCCTCCCCCGCCAGGGGGAGGTGGCGCGCATAGCGCGACGGAGGGGGAGGAAGGGGAAGTCGATGAGGCTCCATCCAATTCCTCCCCTGAGCCTGCTCAGGGGAGGGGGACCGCCGCCAAAGGCGGTGGTGGAGGGGCGGCCGCGCAGACGGCCGGTGAACAGCTCGACAAAATTCCGCCCTCTGCGAGGGCGGCCCCTCCACCACCGCTGCGCGGCGGTCCCCCTCCCCGAGACAAGCTCGGGGAGGAATAGTTCACCACCCCCTTGAGCCTTTAGCCCAACCTCGACTTCGGGCGACGTTGCGGCGCGGTCATTCTTGTTGCAAATTTCGCCCGTTCAACGATACTTCATTCGGTCCAAATGTGGAGGGGTTATGCCTAGATCTTTGACGATCAAGCATCTCGATCAACTCAATCTCTTCACGAACAGTGGCATTGTATCGGGTCAACAAACCCGTGTCGAAACGCAGTGGCGAATCACAACACAAATCAGGCGTCTGTTCTGCAACATCGCGCCGATCTGTTTGTCGAACCGCCCAACACTGCTGTCGGCTGTCTCGCGCTGATCGGTTTGCCGTTCATGGCCATGATTTTTGGCGGTGCGATTTTTGGTTTGATATTCGATCTTCAAGTAGAAGAAATATTCGCTCCCGGTTTCGTCTTCGCGATCATTACATTCGTGATCGTGTTTATCGGCTATCGGAAGCGGAAGGTCGGGAATGACAAGATAAAACGGGGAGTCATGTCCGCCGCAAAGGCAAGGATCGAGATGGAGCTGGCGCGGTAGCTCGGCCGCGAAAACAGATGGGCGCGCAGTGACGTAGCGAAATCGGCCCCTCCGCACCGTCGTGCCTTCGCGTGAACCATTGCTTCTTCCCTTCCCCCAAACACACGCCATAACAGGAGGATGCTACTCCCAGACACGCCGCTAAACCCGCTCGAACGCGGCCAGCTCAATGCGATGCGCCTCACCGCCGCCGCCTTCTGGTCGATCGCGACGCTCGTCTCGATCGGCCCCGGCTTCGGCCTCAGCACCGGCTTCGACTGGTTCCCGATGTGGCTCCCGCCCGTCGTCATCGCACCGATCGGGCTATGGTCGGTGCTCTACGCCACGCCAAAGCGCTGGGCGCGCTGGGGCTGGGCGTGGACGGGGAAGGAACTGCACGTCGCCTCGGGCTGGCTCGCCCGCCGCCACACCATCGTCCCCGCCGCGCGCGTCCAGCATATCGATGTAACGCAGGGGCCGGTCGAGCGGATGTTCGGCGTCGCCACCCTCGTCCTCCACACCGCGGGGACCGCGAACAGCCAGGTCGACCTGCCCGGCATCACCCGCGAAACGGCGGAGGAGATCCGCGACGCGATCCGCGACCAGCTGACGGTCGATCCATGGTGAAGGAGGAAGTGCCCGAAGAATTGGAAGACCACGGACCCCGCCGCGTCCACCCGCTGACGGTCGTCATCTGGTTCCTCAAAAAGGCGCCGCAGAATGTCCTCGGCCTGCCGGCGATCATCGGCATCACCTCTGGCCGCGGCCTTGGCTGGATCGCCCTGGCGGCGGTGGGGATC
>CAZWZP010000166.1:0-6595 GCA_964638925.1 uncultured Stakelama sp.
TGTGGCTGGCGCAGCGCGCGATGCGCCGCCGCGCCCGCGCGCGGCGTGAGGGCGGTTCACAGGATTGACACCGGCGCGCGGCTGACCGACTGCGCAGCCATGGCCGACGATATCTTCGCCACGCTCGAAACCGTGATCCGTGAGCGCCGCATGGGCGATCCGGCGTCCTCCTATGTCGCCAAGCTGACCGCAAAGGGCCGCGCCAAGATCGCGCAGAAGCTGGGCGAGGAAGCGGTTGAGGCCGCAATCGCCGCGGTGCAGGACGACCGCGCCGGGCTGACCGGCGAAGCGGCGGACCTGATGTTTCACCTGCTCGTCCTGCTCGCCGACATGGACCTGTCGCTTGACGATGTGCGCGCGGAGCTGGCCCGGCGCGAAGGGGTGTCGGGGATTATTGAGAAGGCCGCGCGCAAAGTCTGACTTCATCGTCACCCCCGCGAAAGCGGGGCCCCATCTCGCGCGCTCGCCACATTCAAATCCGGTGCGGTTGGTGGATAGTCCGGGAGATGGGCCCCCGCTTTCGCGGGGGTGACGGCCTGGTTATGACATGCCTCAAAGGAGACCCCGATGCCCGTCGACGCCACTCAGCCCTATGACGACCAGAATGTCTTCGCCAAGATCCTGCGCGGCGAGATTCCGGCCAAGCGCCTGTACGAGGACGATTATGCTATCGCCTTCCCAGATATCGCACCGGTCGCGCCGACCCATATCCTGGTGATCCCGAAGGGCGCCTATGTCAGCTGGGACGATTTCAGCGCGCGGGCGAGCGATACCGAAATTGCCGGCTTTGTCCGCGCGGTGGGCAAGGTCGCGCGCGATGCGGGACTGGTCGCACCGGGCTATCGCCTGCTCGCCAATGCCGGGGCCGATGCGCATCAGACGGTCGGGCATCTGCACGTCCACCTGTTTGCCGGGCGCAAGCTGGGGCCGATGCTGGTCGATTCGGCGACGGTCGATGCGATGATCGCGCGGGGCGCGACGATCGGCTGAACGCGCCGCTGCGCCTTAGGGATTGCACGCCGCATATTTGCGACTAGGCTCCGCGCTTTCGTATCATCGGCGACCAGGCAACAAGCCGCGCCGACCAAGGGGATGATTGCATGATTTTTGGGCGCGTTAAGCCTCTCGACGCCATATTGGCGACTGCGGAGAGCAAGTCTCTGCATCGCTCGCTGGGGGCGTTCCAGCTGATGCTGTTCGGCATCGGCTGCATCATCGGCACGGGTATCTTCGTGCTGACCGCCGCAGGCGCGCAAAAGGCCGGCCCCGGCCTGATGCTCGCTTTTGCGATTGCCGGAGCGATCTGCATCGTCGCCGCGCTCTGCTACGCCGAGATCGCAGCCATGATCCCGGTCGCCGGGTCCGCCTACACCTATACCTATTCGGTGATGGGTGAGTTGCTCGCCTGGACCGTCGGCTGGGCGCTGGTGCTTGAATATGCGGTTGCGGCGAGCGCAGTCTCGGTTGGTTGGTCAGGCTATCTCAATGGGTTGATTACCGAATTTACCGGCGTCGGGCTTCCGGCATTTCTCGCCGGCGCGCCACTGGCGCTGGGCGGGGTCGAGGGTGGTCTGATCAATCTGCCTGCCGTGTTCATCGCGCTGCTGGTCACCGGCCTGCTGATGATCGGCACGTCGGAAAGCGCCAAGGTCAACGCGGTTCTGGTCGCGATCAAGGTGTCGGCGCTCACCGCCTTCATCATCCTGACCTTGCCGCAGGTCGAAATGGACAAGTTCAATCCGTTCCTGCCCGCCGGCGTGTTCGGCGGCCTGGGCACGGGCCTGGGCGCGGTCGGCGCGGCGGCGACGATCTTCTTCGCCTATGTCGGCTTCGACGCGGTTTCGACCGCAGCGGAAGAAACCAAGAACCCACAGCGCAACGTTCCGATCGGTCTCATCGGGTCGCTGCTGTTCTGCACCGTGTTCTACATCCTCGTTGCGGCGGGCGCGATCGGCACGGTCGGCGGCCAGCCGCTGATGGGGCCGAACGGCGTGCCCTTCCCCGCCGGGTCGGAAGAACTGGCGCGTCAGTGCGCCACCTTCTCCGCCAATAACCTGCCGCTGGTCTGCTCGGACGAAGCGCTGGCGCATGTGCTGCGCCAGATCGGCTTCTCGGGCGTGGGCAACATGCTCGGCATCGCCGCCTTTGTGGCGCTGCCGTCGGTTATCCTCGTGCTGCTGTTTGCCCAGACGCGCATCTTCTTCGTGATGTCGCGCGACGGCCTGCTGCCCGAGGGGCTGTCGAAGATCCACCCGAAGTGGAAGACCCCCTATGTCGTGACCGCGATCACCGGGGTCGTGGTTGCCTTTGCCGCCGCGCTGCTGCCGGTGGGCAAGCTCGCCGATATCGCCAATGCCGGGACGCTGTTCGCGTTCATGATGGTGGCGATCGCGGTGATGATGCTGCGCAAGACCGAACCCAATCGCAAGCGGACGTTCCGCACGCCGGCCTTGTGGTTTGTCGGCCCGGCGACGGTGGCGGGGTGCATCTTCCTGTTCGTCAACCTGCCGTTCGAAGCGATGATGGTCCTCCCGATCTGGGGCGCGATCGGCCTGGTGATCTACTTCCTCTATGGCCATCGCCGCAGCCATCTCGGTCGCGGTATCGTCGTGGTGCATGAGAGCGAAGTTCAGGACATCGCACCCGGCATTCCCGGGGTGGACGACGAAGACCGCCGCTGATCGACGGGTTTGCGAGATTGCGGGGCCGGAAGCAGACGCTTCCGGCCCCGTTTTCGTTGCAAAGCGCTTGCGCCCGCCCCTCACTGCGCTAGCCTTCGCGCTTTCGGGGTGATCAGGGGGATATTATGAGCGCAGCCGCAGACGACGCGACCGCGACGGTCGGGTTGATCGACCATGTGACTAACGTCTCCGACTTTATCTGGGGCGGAAGCTGGAATGGCGCGGCGGTGCTGCCGATCCCGCCGATGGTGGTGATCCTGTTCGGGGTCGGCCTGTATCTGATGATCGGGCTGCGCTTCTACCCGATCGTCAAGCTGGGTTCGGCGCTGAAGGGGCTTTTCAAGAAGTCGAGCGGCGGCGCGGGCGAGATTTCGCCCTTCGCGGCGCTGTCGACCGCGCTGTCGGGACAGGTCGGCACCGGCAACCTTGCCGGCGTCGCGACCGCCATCACCCTTGGTGGCCCCGGCGCGATCTTCTGGATGTGGATTACCGCGCTGATCGGCATGGCGCTCGCCTTTGCCGAGGGCGCGCTGTCGATCCGCTTTCGCGAACAGGCGGCGGACGGCACCTATCGCGGCGGTCCGATGAGCTACATCAGCTACGGCCTAGGTCCGAAATGGAAGTGGCTGGCGACGATCTTCTGTCTTGGCACCTTGTTCTCCGCACTGGTCACCGGCAACGGCATTCAGGCGAACAGCTTCGCCGACTCGGTGACCGAACTGACCGGCATGGAAGAGTGGGTCGGCGGCCTGATCGCCGCAGTCGCAGTGTTCATCGTCATCATCGGCGGAATCAAGGCGATCGGCGCGGTGGCGGAAAAGGTCGTGCCGGTCATGGCGCTCAGCTACATCATCCTCGCAGTCGTCGCGCTGGTGATGAACGCCGGCGACCTGCCGGAAACCTTTGGCCGGATCTTTGACGGGGCGTTCAACCCGCAGGCGGCGTCGGGCGGCTTTGTCGGCGCGGCGATCATCATGGCGATCCGCGCAGGCGTCGCGCGCGGGCTGTTCTCAAACGAGGCGGGCCAGGGCTCGACCCCGATTGCCCATGCGGTCGCGCGGACCAACGATCCGGCGTTGCAGGGCCGGTTCGCGATGATGGGGACGTTCATCGACACGATCGTGATCTGCACGATGACCGCGCTCGTCCTGCTGACCGTGCAGGGCAATTTCACCCATGCCGGTGCCGCAGTCGAACATGCCTGGCAATCGGACCTGAACGGGTTTGCGATGACGTCGGGGGCGTTCGGGGCGGCATTCCCCTTCCCCATCGCCGGCATCCCGCTCGGTACGCTGGTCGCATCGGTCGCGCTGCTGCTGTTCGTGTTCACGACCCTGCTCACCTGGAGCTATTATGGCGAGCGGGCGATCACGTTCATCTATGATCAGGTGCCGGGCGCAACCCCGCGCGGGGAGAAGCTGCTGCATATCGGCTGGCGGCTGATCTGGTGCGTCGTGATCTTCGTCGCGAGCACGGTCGATCTGGAGCTGATCTGGCGGCTGGGTGATATTTCCAACGCAGCAATGGCACTGCCCAACCTGTTGGCGTTGGCGCTGCTGTCGGGCGTGGTGTTCAAGCTCGCTCAGGGCCAGCGCGCCGCGGGCAAGGACCATGGCCGCGAGACGCCTGCGGAATTGCTCGACGAACCGGCGGAATAGGCCGGTTTCGACCCAACAAAAAAAGGCCGGGGGCGACCCCGGCCTTTTTCGTTGATGCGACGCTGTGGCTCAGCCGAGCTTCGCGGCGACCTCGCGCAGGTCCGCTTCGGGCCGCGCGCCATAGTGCGAGATGATCTCCGCCGCGCACACCGCGCCGAGCTTGAGCGACTTTGCGACGTCCCAGCCCTGCGCCTGGCCGTGGAGGAAGCCGGCGGCGAACAGGTCGCCTGCACCGGTGGTGTCGACCACGCGCTCGATCGGCTCGGCTGCGACGGCGACGCGCGCGCCACCCTGCACCGCGATCGCGCCCTTTTCGCTGCGGGTCACGACGAGCGTCGGGACCTGTGCCGCAACCTTGTCCACCGCCGCCTCAAACGCCTCGACCTGCGCCAGCGCGAGCAGCTCATTCTCGTTCGCGAACAGGATGTCGACCAGCCCTTCCGCGATCAGCGCGCGGAAATCATCGCCATGGCGGCTGATGCAGAACACGTCGGACAACGTGAAGGCGACCTTGCGGCCCGCGTCCCGCGCGATTGCAATCGCGGCGCGCATCGCCTGGCGCGGTTCTTCCGGGTCCCACAGATAGCCTTCGAGATACAGGATCGCGCCGCCCGCGATCAGGTCGCGGTCGAGTGCCGCCTCGGGCAGGAACTGCGACGCGCCGAGGAAGGTGTTCATCGTGCGCTGACCGTCGGGCGTCACGAAGATCAGGCAGCGCGCGGTGGTCGGCTGGCCGGGGCGGACCGCGGTGTCGAAGCCGACGCCGGCGGCGCGCAGGTCGTGGCCGAATACCTGGCCCAGCTGGTCGTCGGCGACCTGGCCAATGAACGCGGTGCGGCTGCCCAGCGCAGCCATGCCGGCGACGGTGTTCGCCGCAGAGCCCCCCGAAACCTCACGGCCCGGACCCATTTTGGCGTAGAGCGCATCGGCCTCTTCGGGCGAGAACATGAGCTGCATCGAGCCCTTGGCGACGCCGATCTCTTCGATGAAGGAGTCTTCAGCCTGGGCGAGAATGTCGACAATGGCGTTGCCGATCGCGACGACGTCGTGGGTGGGTGCGGTCACGTTGTTCTCCGGAGAATAGATGTCGCGCGCCTATAGCGCGGCGCGGTGCGGCGCAACTGCGTTGACTTGGAGGGGCGCTTGCCGCCAAGCATGGCGCAATGCTTCAGGCGCTGCTCCTTTCGATCGGCCAGCTCGGCGACCGGCGGATTATCGCGGTATTCGTGAAGTCGATGCTGGTGACGCTGGCGATCTTTACCGCGATCGGTGCGGCCTTGTGGTGGGGCGTCGCGTACCTCGTCGCGCGCTATTTTGCCGCCAGCGATAGCATGGCGAGCCTAGCGGCGGCCACCGCAATCCTGATCGCCCTGCTCGGTGCCTGGCTGCTATTCCGCGTCGTCGCGATCGCGGTGATTGGCGTGTTCGCGGATGAGGTCGTCCATGCGGTCGAGGTAAAGCATTATCCCGACCGCTACGCGGCTGCACGTGATCTCAGCTTCGCGCGATCGGCGGCGATGGGGCTCAAGTCCGCCGGGCGGGCACTGCTGGCCAACATCGTCTTTTCGCCGGTCTATCTGCTGCTGATGGTCACCGGTATTGGCACGCCGATCGCATTTTTCGCAGTCAACAGCTGGCTGCTGGGCCGCGATCTTGGCGATATGGTCGCGGCGCGCCACATGCCCGCCCGCGATCTCAGCCGCTGGCGCAACACGACGCGCCTTGCCCGTTTCGCGACCGGCGCGGCGGGGACCGGCCTGTTCTTCATCCCCTTCGTCAATTTCATCGCACCGATCGTCGGCGCGGCGATGGCGACGCACATGTTCCACCGGAGAAACGCCAAGTGAGAGTGATTGCGGCACTGCCCGCCCTGATCCTGCTGTCCGCCTGTGGTGGCGGTGGCGTTATCCCGCCGCCCGGCCGCGCTGCGCCGGTGCCGGTGCCGCAGCCGGGCATGGCCGCGCTGACCAGCGTGATCGGCGCGAGCGCAAACGCGCTGACCGCGCAATTCGGCCGCCCGCTGCTGGACGTGACCGAAGGCAGCGCGCGGAAATTGCAGTTCGGTAACGGCACCTGCGTGCTCGACGCCTATCTCTACCCGCCCAAGTCCGGGCGCGGCGATCCGGTCGTCACCTTTGCCGAGACGCGGCAGCGTGACGGGTCGCCGATCGATCAGGCGAGCTGTGCGGCGGCGATCCGGGCGAGTCGTGCGGGTCGGTAGGGCTGCGGCTTAGGAAGAAGAAGAAGACCCTCACC
>CAZWZP010000167.1:0-6595 GCA_964638925.1 uncultured Stakelama sp.
TGGCGGAGCGGGAGGGATTCGAACCCTCGATACGCTTTTGGCGTATACTCACTTTCCAGGCGAGCGCCTTCGACCACTCGGCCACCGCTCCGCACCGCTGGAAGCGCGCTGCCTAGAGATTTGCCGGGCGCTGCGCAAGCGCGTTGCACGGGCACGTCAAGCGTGACAGCTTGGCGGCCATGCTGATCCTCTCCCTCGCGCTTGCGCTCCAAGCCGCTGCCCCGGTCGCGGCCCTCGCCCCGCTGCCATCCGATCCGTTGCCGGGTGACTGGCGCGACATCCCCGCCGACGAGCTGCTGGTGATGACCTTGGGCAAGGGGAAGCAGGTCGTGATCCGCCTCGCGCCGCGTTACGCACCGGTCCATGTCGCCAATATCCGCAAGCTCGCTGCGGCGGGTTGGTGGGATGCCGCGAGCGTCTATCGCGTCCACGACAATTATGTCGTGCAATGGGGCGATCCGACCGAAAAGAAGCCATTGCCGGAGGGGGTCATCGCGCAGCCGCCTGCCGAATATGACTGGCCTGCGTTCGACGCGGTGACGCGGCTGACCCGCACCGATCCCTATTCGACCGCGACCGGACACAGCGCCGATAGCTGGCCGCTGGCGACCAATGGCAAGGTTGCGTGGATCCCGCATTGCTACGCCATGGTCGGCGTCGCGCGCGATCTTGCGCCCAGCACCGGCAGCGGGGGTGATCTCTACGCTGTGATCGGTCATGGCCCGCGCCATCTCGACCGCAATATCGCCATCGTCGGGCGGGTATTGGAGGGGATCGAGCATCTCTCGTCGCTGCCGCGCGGGACCGAGGGGGGACTGGGCCTCTACAAGGAGGCGCGCCAGCACGTCGCCTTTTCCCGCGGACGATTGGCCAGCGATTTGCCCGACGCCGAGCGCCCCCGCTTTCAGTATCGCGCCGCCGACAACCCGCGCTTCGCCGCTTGGATCACGGCGCGCGAGAACCGCCAGCCGCCCTTCTTCAACCTGCCTTCGGGCGGGGCAGACATCTGCAATGTCATGCCGCCGGTGCGCCGGGCGGAGTAAGCGCTACTTACCCACCCAGTCGGCAACCTCGCCCGCGACGCGGTTCGCCGCCTGGTTGAGCGCGATGCCGGTGGCGGCAGGCGTGATCTCGGTCAGCGCCACCCGCGCCTCGAATCTGCGCTTTTCAAAGGTCAGTGCCGGCCGCACGCCATCGGCACCGGCGGGACGGTCGCGCACCAAGGTCGCGTCATAGACGACGACCGCCGCATTGCTGTCGGCGTCAACGCCGAACTGGCGCAGCTCGCCGCCCAGCCGCGCGCCCGGATCGGACAGCGACTGCCGCATGGCGAGCACGACCCGACCGGTCCGCACTGAAATCGTGTCACCTAGAACCCGGGCAAACATCCGGTTGGGTGTTTCCACCCATTGCGCGTCCTTGAGATAGGCCACCGCAGTGTTGCCGCTGCGCACCGGCACGCGGGTCACGGCGAGCTCCTGCGGCACCGAGGGGACCGCGATGGTGATCGCGCGCGTCGTCGCCGAGCTCACCGTCTGGCCGGTCGGCATGGTCGCGTCCGCCTCCAGCTTGAGCAGCGAGGGCGGCGGTTCGGCCCCGAACTTGATGCACCCGCCGAGCGGCAGCGCGGCAAGCAGGACGGGGGCGAGGAGGAGCTTGCGCATCATCGGGCTCACTTCTTCTTGGGGTCGTAGTCGGGCAGCTTGGGCGATCCGATAAGCGATCCGGCACCTTCACGGTCGATTTTCTCGGCGACCGATGCGAGCGCGGCAGTCATCTGGCGCAGATCCTGGATCAGCTGGTTGATCTCGGGGAGCGTCTTGGTCGACACTTCGTCGATCCCGGCATCGGCCTTGCCCAGCGTGCGTTCGAGTGCCTTCATGCTCTTGTCAGCCGAGGCGATGGCAACGCGCAGATCCTTCATCGCCGGCGAAATTTCCTTGTCCAGCACGCGATCGGTGGTGCCGGCGAGGTTGCCGATCTGCTCGGCTGCGGTGCCAGCCTTCTGCACCGTGACGCGCAGCTCGGCGAGCGTGGCGCGCATGTCGGGCGCGCCCTTGGCCAGCTCACCGGTCAGCTTTTCGGTATTGGCGAGGATGCCACTGATCGACGCCTGGTTGCGGTCGGACAGCAATTCGGTCAGCCGCTCGGTCAGCGTCGAGAGGCGCTCGAGCAGGCGCGGCGCGGAGTTGAGCAGCGCGCCGAGGCCGCCCTGTTTGGTCGGGATCACCGGGACGCCGAGCGGACAGACGCTGCGCGGATTGGCATCGGGGCACACGATTGGCGGCGCACCCTTGACCGCGCCTTCGAGCTGGATCTGGCTGACCCCGGTGAAACCGACGCCCTGAATCGTTGCGGTGGTACCCTGCAGCACCGGCACATCGCTGTTCACTGCAATGCGGACGCGCACCAGGCTGGGGTCGGGCTTGAACAGGCCGATTTCCTTGACCTGTCCTGCCGGGACACCGGAAAAGGCGACCTGCGAGCCCTTGTTCAATCCGTCGACCGCTTGCTTGAAGAAGATGTCATATTCCTTCTCGCTGGCAGTGTTCACCCGGGCGAGCCACACGGTGAACAGCGCGAGCACGGCGAGCAGGATCAGCACGACCGCGCCGACCAGCACATGGTTTGAGCGTGTTTCCATCAGTCCCTCATGCCCCCATGGCGCCGGCGCGTTCCGCGCTCGCCACCGCCGCGCGTCCCCGCGGGCCGTTGAAATAGTCCTGGATCCACGGATGGTCCAAAGCCAGCAGCTCGTCGATCGTTCCCACCGCGATCACGCGCTTGTCGGCCAGCACCGCGACCCGGTCGCAGATCGCGTAGAGCGTATCGAGATCGTGGGTGATGAGGAAGACGGTGAGACCCAGCGTCTGCTGTAGCGAGCGCGTTAGCTCATCGAACGCCGCCGCCCCGATCGGGTCGAGCCCGGCGGTCGGCTCGTCGAGGAACAACAGTTCCGGATCGAGCGCGAGGCTGCGCGACAGGCCCGCGCGCTTCTTCATGCCGCCCGACAGTTCGGCGGGATATTTCGGCCCGGCCTCGGGCGGCAGGCCGGTCATCACCACCTTGTACGCCGCGATCTCGGCGAGCAGCTGCTCGTCGAGCTGCGGGTAGAATTCCTTGAGCGGCACCTGGACATTTTCGGCCACGGTCAGCGTCGAGAACAGCGCGCCGCCTTGAAACAGCACGCCCCAGCGGCGGCGGATCTCGATCGCGGCACGCTCATCGGCATCCAGCACCGACTGGCCAAAGACATGAACCTCGCCCGCATCGGGTGCTTGCAACCCGATGATCGAGCGCATCAGCACCGACTTGCCGGTGCCCGATCCACCGACCACACCCAAAATCTCGCCGCGCCGCACATCGAGGTCGAGATTTTCGTGGACCACCTGCTCACCGAAACTGTTGCGCAGGCCGCGGACGCGGATGACCATATCGCCATCGTCAAGGACGGGCGCGGTCATCAGTTCCACCCCACTTCGGTGAAGAACACCGCGAAGAAGGCGTCGAGCACGATGACCAGGAAGATCGCCTGAACCACCGCAGTCGTCGTGCGCAGGCCGACCTGTTCGGCGTCGCCCTCGACCTGCATCCCCTGGTAGCAGCCAGCGATGGCGATGATCGCGCCGAATACCGGCGCCTTGGCCAGGCCGACATAAAGCGCGGGGATTGGCACCACTTCGCGGATACGCTGGACGAAGGTAATCGGCGGAATATCGAGCGCCACCCAGCACAGCAGGCCACCACCGATCATCCCGATCAGCGAGGCGTAAAAGCCGAGCAGCGGGAGCATCAGCACCGCCGCGATCACGCGCGGCAGCACCAGCGCCTCCATCGGATTGACCCCGATGGTGCGCATCGCGTCAATCTCTTCGGTCAGCTTCATCGTGCCGAGCTGCGCGGCGAAGGCCGAGCCCGAGCGGCCCGCGACCATGATCGCGGTCATCAGGATGCCGAGTTCGCGCAGCGTGATACGGCCGACCAGGTTGATCGTGAACACCTCCGCACCGAACTGGCGCAGCTGCACCGCGCCCTGTTGCGCGATGACGATGCCGATCAGGAAGCTCATCAACCCGATGATGCCGAGTGCGGACACGCCGACGACCTCGAAGCGATGGACCGTGGCGTGATAGCGGAAGCGGCGCGGGTTCGCGATCACGCGCGCCGCCGCCACCGCAGTCGCGCCCATGAAGCCGAGCAGGCCCCACATCGTCTTTGCCGCCTGAATCACCGCTTCGCCGATCTCGGCGAGCAGCTGCGCAAAGGCACCCAGCGGCTTGCGCGGCCCCGCGATCGGGTGGTCGGCCTGGGCAACATGGTCGAACAGCAGCTGCTGGTTCGAATCGAGTCCCGACACCTGCGCCCCATGATCGCGCGCAAAACGGTGGATCACCCACGCGCCGACCGTATCGATCCGATCGATCCCGCGCATGTCGAGCACGCGCACATCGCCCTCAACCGCCCCGAGCCGGTCGGGCAGATCGCCGATATCGCGCAACGACAGATTGCCGCTGAACCGCAGCGCCCCCGCGGCTGCGTCATGCTGAAAGTCGGCTGGCGCGTTCATCGCGACCACCCATCGTTGATTCGGGCTGGAACGGCAAGCACCTGTAGCTAGAGGATAAGATACCGACCGGACCAATTACGGACGGCCAGGAAAGGTTCCGATGCGCCGAATCGCCATTTACGACATGGACAAGACGATCACGCGGCGCGCGACCTGGACGCCGTTCCTGATTCATGCGGCAAAGGCGCGGGCGCCGTGGCGACTGGCGCTGTTACCGCTCGCGGGGCTGGCGAGCCTTGCCTATCTGGCCAATGCGATCGACCGCGCGCGACTGAAGGAGATCACCCATCGCCTGATGATCGGTCGCGCCATCCCGCCCGCCGATCTGGCGAAGGTCGCGGAAGCATTTGCGGACGATATGGCGGCGACCAACCTGTTCGCCGATGCCCGCGCGCGGGTCGAGGCGGATCGCGCGGCGGGCTGGGAACCGGTGCTGGCGACGGCCAGCCATGGCTATTATGCTGAAGCGATCGCGGCACGGCTGCACATCGGCACGGTGATCGCCACTGCGGCGCGGCGCGATGCCGATGGCAATGTGCTGGCGGAGCTTGAGGGCGAGAATTGCTACGGCCCCGCCAAGTTGCGGCTGATCGAGGCGTGGATGGCGCGTGAGGGTCTGTCCCGCGCGGATATCCGCGTGCGTTTTTACACTGACCATGTCTCCGACGCGCCGGTGCTCGAATGGGCGGACGAGCCGTTCGCAGTCAATGCCCACGGCCCGCTGCGCAAGCTCGCGGCTGTAAGGGGGTGGCCGGTGCTGGATTGGGAGGAGTCACTCTTCTTCTTAGCCCCTCCCGCTTGCGGGAGGGGTTGGGGAGGGTCTTCTTCTTCCTTCAAGCGGTGAACTCTCCGGATTGTGAGGGCTGTGCCCGGCCGCACCATCACCCCCACCGCTGCGACTAGGCAGCAAGCTGCCAAGTCTCGCTGCCTCTCCCGCGAAGCCGGGAGAGGTGAAGCGGCTCACAACACCGTATGCAGCGTGTGCAGCGTCAGCCCAACCAGGCCGCCGACCAGCGTCCCGTTGATACGGATATACTGCAGATCCTTGCCCACCGCATTCTCGAGCCGCCCGGTGATCGTGCGTGCGTCCCAGCCGCGCACCGTGTCCGACACCAGCCGGACAATGCCGTCGCCATAATCGGCGGCGGTGCCGACGGCGGCACGGCGGACGAAGCGGTTGATCATATGGGCGAGGCGCGGGTCGCTCTGCAGCGTGCCGCCAAGCTGGCGCAGTGCCTCGCCGAACTTGCCCGCCAGCGCCGCATCGGGATCGCGCGCGACCCGCAGCAGCGCGCCGCGCGCCTGTTCCCACATCCCCTCGATCCAGCGGGCGAGCGCGGGATTGTCGAGCATGTCGGCCTTGAATTCCTCGACCTTCAGCCGGGTCGGAATGTCGAATTGCAGGTCGAAGGCAAGTTTTTCCAGCCCCTCCTCCACCTTGGCGCGCAGCGGGTGGCCGGGGTCCTCGGCGACGTCCGACACCAGCTTGTACAGCCCGTCGATGATCGCATTGGCCAGCGTCTCGTCCAGCCCGGTCCAGCGCATGATCGCACCGGCGCGCTCATGCACCATCTTGCGGATCAGCGCCTCATTCTGGTCGATGATCTTCGCCAGCCAGCGCAGCATCGAATCCATCAGCGGGAGATGCCGCCCCTCGGCAATCGCCGCGCCCAGCGCCTGGCCCAGCAGGGGCGCGATGTCGGTCTGGCGCAGGCGGTTGGCGACCGCGCCCTTGATCAGACCGCCAAGCTGATCCTTGTCGAGCGATTCGAGCAGACTTGCGGCCATGCGCGATGCGCCACGGCGCAGGCGGCCCGAGCTTTCGGGCGGCTGCGCCAGCCATTTGCCCGCCGCGCCGGCCACGTCGATCGTGCGCATCCGCCGCGCGACCACGCGGGGAATGAGGAAATTGTCGCGCAGGAAATCGGCGAGCGCGCTGGCGATCCGCGCGACGATATCGAGGGCCTCCTGCGGCGCGACACCATCGGCCATGCGGGCCTTCAGGTCGCCACCCTCGATGTATTCCAT
>CAZWZP010000168.1:0-6527 GCA_964638925.1 uncultured Stakelama sp.
CCGTGGGCGACGCCATCCTGCGCGACTTGGAAATCGAGGGCGTGGCGACGCGGCTGCACCCGGAGATCAATTTGTGGGACAGCGCCGCGCCGTTCGTGCGCGAATGGATCCGCACCGAATTGGGGCCGGAAGCGTTTCTGGCCGACCGGATTTCGGAGGACCTCAAGACGCTCGCCCGGCTGCCCAAGCTGATCCGCAACATCGAACGGCACTTCCCCGATCCGGGCGGCGCCCCCCCGGCCCCGCCGCTGCGCGAGATCGAGGTCGTGCGCGTGGGTGGCGGCTGGCGTTATGTCGTGGTCGCGCTGCTCGCGGCGGGCGCGGGCGTGGCCGCGACACTGCTGCTTGCCTGACAAACGTCACCCGGCCCGCTAGGGAGACCGCATGTCCAGCGCGCCCCTCTGGCTCTCCGCCCCTAGCCGCTTCGCCGCGCTGCCGGTGAACCGCGCCCGCTGGGTGCTGGTGGGCGTGGCGTTGCTGATCCTTGGCGCACTGACCGTGTTGTTCGTGCCCCTGCCAGCGCCGGGCGCGACCGGTGCGGGGGCGGATCGGCAGGGCGACATCGCGCTGTACGAAGGCATTGTCGCGGCTGTGGCGCATGGCGAGGGCTATTACCGCGCCGCCGCCGATGCCCTGCGCGCGGGCAGCTATCCGCTGCGACCGTTCCTCACCTTCCGGATGCCGGGGCTGGCTGTTGTGCAGGCGGCATTGCCCGGGCTGGGGGTGATCGCATTGCTCTATGCACTCGCCGCAGCGACCGCATGGTGCTGGTATCGCCGCATTGCCGAGGCGTTGCCGCGCTGGCCCGCGCGGGTCGTGGCGCTGGTGCTGCTCGCCGCCGGGATGCTTGCCTTCGTCCAGAGTGGGCTGGTCGCGTTCCACGAAATCTGGGCGGGGCTGCTGGTCGCGCTCAGCCTGGCGCTGCGCCGTCCCGGCCGCTGGGTCGAGGCGGCGGCGATCGGGGCGCTCGCGATGCTGATCCGTGAGACAGCCGCGCTCTATGTCGTGGTGATGGCGGCGCTGGCCTTTGCCGAGGGGCACCGGCGCGAGGCGGCGGGATGGGCCGCAGCGCTGGGACTGTTTGCTGCGGTGCTCGCCGCCCATGCCGTGGCGGTCCATGCGGTCACCGGGCCGCTCGACGCGATGTCGCCGGGCTGGGCGGGGATGAACGGGTTCGGGTTGTTCGTCCGCGCGATGACGCTGGCGACGGGCGCACAGCTGCTGCCGCCGGCGCTCGCCGCCATCCTGATCGCACTGGCGGTGTTCGGTTGGGCGAGCTGGCGCGACCCGCTGGCGCTGCGCGCCCTCGCCACCTTTTGTGCCTATGCGCTGGTGATCAGCCTGTTTGCGCGGCTCGATACCTTTTACTGGGGGCTGATTATCGCGCCAGCATTCCTGATCGGGCTGGCCTTTGCGCCGGACGCCCTGCGCGATCTATGGGTCCGTGCCCTCGACAGGCGGCGGGTCAGGGTGCAGAGGATCGAGCAATGAAGCGCATTCTCCTCATCGTCGGCGGCGGCATCGCGGCGTACAAAGCGTGCGAACTGGTCCGGCTGATCCGCAAGGCGGGGCATTCCGTCACCTGCGTCGTGACCGCGGGCGGGCAGCATTTCGTGACGCCGATGACGCTCGCCGCACTGTCCGAGAATCAGGTGTACACGACGCTGTGGGACCTCAAGGACGAGGCCGAGATGGGGCATATCCAGCTCAGCCGCGCCGCCGATCTTGTCGTGGTCGCGCCAGCGACCGCCGACCTGATGGCGAAGATGGCGGCGGGCGTTGCCGATGACCTCGCCACCACCCTGCTGCTCGCCACCGACAAGCCGGTCCTCGCCGCGCCCGCCATGAATGTGCGGATGTGGCAGCACACCGCGACCCGGCGCAACGTTGCAACGTTGCGCGCCGATGGCATCACGGTGCTGGAGCCCGATGAGGGGCCGATGGCGTGCGGCGAATTCGGCCCCGGCCGCCTGCCCGAGCCCGAGGCGATCCTGCGCGCGATCGAGGCTGCGCTGGCCCCGTCTTCGGGTCGGCTCAAGGGCAAGCACATCCTGGTCACCGCCGGACCGACGCATGAGCCAATCGATCCGGTCCGCTACATCGCCAACCGCTCGTCGGGGAAGCAGGGTTTTGCGATTGCCGGCGCGCTCGCGGCGCTGGGCGCGCGGGTGACGCTGGTCGCGGGGCCGGTCGCGCTGCCGACGCCTGCCGGGGTGGATCGGGTGGATGTCGAGACCGCGCGCGAGATGGCGGCGGCGGTCGATGCCGCGCTGCCCGCCGATGCTGCGGTGATGGTCGCCGCCGTGGCCGATTGGCGCGCGGGGGATGCGGCGGGGCAGAAGATCAAGAAGGGCGACGCGGCAGCCCCCGCGCTGACTTTGGTCGAAAACCCCGATATTCTCGCAACGCTGGCCAGGAGCGACCGCCGCCCGAGCCTGCTGATCGGTTTCGCCGCCGAAACCGAACGGGTGGTCGAACATGCGGTCGCTAAACGCGCGCGCAAGGGTGCAGACTGGATTGTCGCCAATGATGTGTCGGGCGATGTGATGGGGGGCGAATCCAATCTTGTTCATCTGGTTACGGAAGCGGGCGTCGAAAGCTGGGAAAGGCTGGCCAAGGCCGATGTCGCCCGCCGCCTCGCCGAACGGATCGCCGATGCGCTTTAAGCTCCCGCTAATCCTGCTCCCGCTGCTGATCGCCGGATGCGCCGCCGGGGAGCGCCCCGCTGCGCCCACCGCGCCCCGGCTGTTCACGCAAGGCTATGGCGCCGCGCCGCGGACCGCGCCGACGCTCTATGTCGTCCTCCACGGGAATGGGCGCCGTTCCAAGATCGACACGAGCGATTTTGCCAAGGCGCTCGCGGCGGTCGAGCCGGGCAGCGCGGTCGTCCGCCTGCTGCGCCCGGGCTATGCCGACGGCGCGGGGGGGCAATCGCCGGGTACGCGCGGGGCAAGCCCATCCGATGATTTCAGCGCAGAGCGGATCGCCGCCGTCGGCGACGCCATCGCTGCACTGCGCCAGCGCTATCGCCGTGCGCGGGTCATTACCATTGGCGAAGCGGGGGGTGCGGTGGTCGCCGCCAACCTTGCCGGGCTGCGTCCAGGGCTGATCGACGGGGTGGTGCTGGTGTCCTGCCCCTGCGCGCTGCCCGAATGGCGTGCCTATCGCGCCAAGCGCGAGCCCGATGTGTCGCACTGGCGCGAGAAGCTGGTCAGCCTCGATCCATTACAGACCGCCGGCGGCATCCAGCCAGGGTTGCGCGCGGCGATCCTGGTCGGCGGCGCGGACGCGGATGTCCCGGCACGCTTTTCGCGCAGCTATGCCGAGGCGTTGAGCCTGCGCGGCATCGCGACCGATTTCCGGATTATCCCCGGACGGAGCGACCCGGTCCTCGACGATCCCCAGGTGATCGAGGCGGCGCGCCGCCTCGCCGCATCCCTGCCGGTGCGCAAGTGATGGGCGCGCCGATCACCATCCGCCTGGTGCGCCTGCCCCATGGCGAAGGCCTCCCCCTGCCCGCCTATGCGACGGCGGGAGCGGCGGGGATGGACGTCGTCGCGGCCGAAGATTTGGTGCTCGCCCCCGGCGCCCGCCACGCGGTCGCGACCGGCTTCGCGATTGCGATCCCGCCGGGCTACGAAGTGCAGGTGCGCCCGCGCTCCGGCCTGGCGCTCAAGCACGGCATTACCTGCCTCAACACCCCCGGCACGATCGATGAGGATTATCGCGGCGAGGTTAAGGTGATCCTCGCCAATCTTGGCGACCAGCCCTTTACCATCGCGCGTGGAGAACGGATCGCGCAGCTTGTGCCGGCACCGGTGCAGCGCGCGCTGTTCGAGGAGGTCGCGGTGCTGGATGAGACCGACCGTGGCAGCGGCGGCTTTGGCTCGACCGGGCGGTGATGATCGCGGCACTCCTCGCGCTCGCCAGCGTGCAGGGCGATCCTGCGCGGACGCAGGAACCGTCCGCACCCGACGCCATCAATTGGGACACGCTGCCGCACCTGCCCTATCGCGAACCGCCGACCATGACTCCGGCGATGCACGACTGGGCACGCGGGCAGGTGCACGCGCGCAAATGCCGTGCGCGGCGACTGGTCGACGGGCGTCCGGCGGTGCGGGTCGAGGTGGCGGCGCTGGTCGATGAGGATGGCGTGCGCACGACCATCCCACGCGCGATCGGCTGTCCGTCAATCGAACAATATGCGGCGGGACTGGTCGCGGGTTTTTCGCGTAACAACCTTACCCAGCGCACCGGCGCGACCGGCCCCGCCTGGTACCGCGCCACGGTGACCTTCGCCTGGCGGCAATGAGCTTTTCCGACGCCGAACTCGAACGCTATGCCCGCCACATCGTGCTGCCCGAGATCGGCGGAGCGGGTCAGGCTGCGCTGAAGGCCGCGCGGGTGCTGGTGGTGGGCGCTGGGGGGATCGGGTCGCCGGCGTTGCAGTATCTGGCAGCGGCGGGGGTGGGACACATCACCATTGTCGATGACGATCGGGTGGATTTGTCGAATCTGCAGCGGCAGACGATCTTCGGCACGGGCGACGCCGGACGATCCAAGGCGGTCGCCGCATCAGGCAGGATCGCGGCGCTGAACCCGCACGTCCGGGTAATCGTCGAGCAGGAACGGCTTGCTCTCGATAATGCCCTCCGGATTGTGGAGTATCATGACGTCATTCTCGACGGCACGGATAGCTTTCAGACCCGCCTACTCGTCGCGGACTACGCTCTGAAATTACGCATTCCGCTCGTCAGCGCCGCGGTCGGGCGGTTCGAGGGGCAACTCGGGGTGTTTCGCGGGTGGGAGGCGGACAAGCCCTGTTATCGCTGTTTCGTCGGCAGTGATCCGGAAACGGCGGGGATCAACTGTTCCGAACAGGGCGTGCTCGGCGCGCTGACCGGCATCATGGGCAGCCTCGCGGCGCTCGAAGTCATCCGCGCGATCCATCCGTTCGGGGAGGACAGCGCGGGCAAGCTGCTGCTCGCCGACACGCTGGCGCTCCGCTTTCGCACGTTGACCCTGCCCAAAGACCCCGGCTGCCCCGCCTGTTCGGGCTGAGCCTCAGTCGGCCGGGAACGCCCGGCGCTTGCCGCCCGCCTTGTGCACCACGCCCTGGCGCATCACGAATTCGACCTGCTCCATCCGCTTGATATCATCGAGCGGGCTGCCCGGTACGGCGATGATGTCGGCATCCTTGCCGGGCGCGATCGAACCAATATTTGACCGCCCCAACGCCTCGGCGGCGTTCAGCGTCGCGGCCTTGAGCGCCATGGCCGGGGTCATCCCCGCCTTCACCATCAGCGAGAATTCCTGCGCATTGTCGCCATGGCGCGACACGCCGCTATCGGTGCCGAAGGCGACCTTGACCCCCGCCGCATAAGCCTTGCTGTGGCTCGCGAACGCGGCGGCGGCGGCTTCTTCCGCCTTGGGGATCACCGCGGGCGGGAGCAGCCCCTTGCGTGCCTGTTCGAGCGCGGCGGCCGGGGCCATCATCGTGGGCACGAGCCAGGTGCCGTTCTTCTTCATCAGCGCGATTGCTTCGTCGTCCAGGAACGAGCCGTGATCGACCGTGTCCACGCCGGCCGCGACCGCCGCCTTGGTGCCCGCAGCGGCGTGGCTGTGCGTCGCGACCTTGCGGCCCAGGCCGTGCGCGGTGTCGATGATCGCCTTCATCTCCGCATCGGTCATCGCCCGACCGAGCCCGCCCGACACGTTGGAAAGCACGCCGCCGGTCGACATATATTTGATGACCTGAGCGCCCAGTGCGATCTGTTGCCGCACCGCGCGGGTGCAGTCCTCGGGGCCGTCGCAGGTATTGATCTGATGCTTGTGGATCGCGTCGGCGAATATCTCCGCGACGCCGTTGGTGCCGTCGGCATGGCCGCCCGAGACCGAAATCGAGCTGCCCGCATTGACGATGGTCGGCCCGGCAATGTCGCCGCGCTCGACGCCCTCACGCAGCGCGCGCATCCCCCGCGCATGGCCGCCCAGGTCGCGCACCGTGGTAAAGCCCGCCTCCAGCGTGACGCGCGCATTGCGCACCGCCACCATGATGTCGTCCGCATCATCGGCGGTCAGCGCGGTCAGGCGCGCACGCAGCGGGTCGCCGCCAATGCCCCATAGATGGACATGCATGTCGATCAGCCCCGGCATCACGAACCGGTCCTTGAGGTCGATCAGTTCCGCCCCGCCCTCCGGTGCAACAAAGCCGTCGCGGATCTCGGCCACCTTGCCGTCGCGGACGACGATGGTGCTAGGCCCGCGCGGCGCTTCGCCGGGCTTGGCGAGCAGGGTGCCGGCGTGAATGAACTGCACCTTTCCCGGCGCTGAGGTCTGTGCCGCAAGCGGGGTGGCCGCGAGCAAGGCAATGGTGATGGCGGCGATTCGGCGCATGAAACTCTCCCCTGTTTGCCGCAGCCTAGGCCGCAACAGGGGATAGTGACTAGGGTCGTTTGCAGCTGCGCTGACACGGCACCGGCCCGCTCCCCCACCCGGCCACCCATAGAATACACTGTCGTTGGGTG
>CAZWZP010000169.1:0-5395 GCA_964638925.1 uncultured Stakelama sp.
CATCTGCAGGATGGTCAGCGTCTCGGCCATCGCGTCCGTCTCGTTCTCGTGCGCGGTATGGCCTTCCTGCCAGAGGAATTCCGAGGTGCGCAGGAACATGCGGGTGCGCATTTCCCAGCGCACGACATTGGCCCATTGGTTGATCAGCACCGGCAGGTCGCGCCACGACTGAACCCAGCGCGCCATCGCCGCGCCGATCACCGTTTCGGACGTCGGCCGCACGACCAAAGGCTCTTCCAGCTTCGCCTCGGGATCGGGCACCAGCCGCCCGTCCTTCTGGATCAGCCGGTGGTGCGTGACGACCGCCATCTCCTTCGCAAAGCCGTCGACATGCTCGGCCTCTTTCTCGAAATAGCTCAGCGGGATGAACAGCGGGAAATAGCAATTCTCATGCCCCGTCGCCTTGATGCGATCGTCGAGCAGCCGCTGAATCCGCTCCCAGATGCCATAGCCCCATGGCCGGATGACCATACACCCGCGCACGCCGCTTTCCTCGGCCATATCGGCTTCGGTGATGACGGCCTGATACCAGGCGGCGAAGTCGGCTTCGCGGGTGACGTTGAGTGCGCGTTTGATCATGGTTGCGCGATTAGCGCGGGAAATCCGGCCCGTCACGCCCCTTCGCGGCTTGCCCAGTGCCGCGCCGCCGCTTAGGCGTCCGCGGGTGCATCGTGATCGCGTCCTTACCGGCCTTGGCCTGCGCCTCCTCGCCATCCTGATGCTCTCGACCATGGGCGCGCTGATCAAGCTGGCGGAACAGGGCGGCGCCAACCTTGCCGAGATCATGCTGTTTCGTCAGCTGTTCGCGATCCCCTTCATCCTCGCCTGGATCGCCGCCGGCCCGGGAATGCGTTCGATCCGCACACAGCGGTTCGGGCTGCATCTCAACCGCACCGTGATCGGACTGACCGGCATGGTGTTCAATTTCGGCGCGGTGCTGCTGCTGCCGCTCGCCGAAGCCACGACCTTTTCCTTCACCGCGCCGGTCTTTGCCACGATCCTCGGCGCGCTGGTGCTGCACGAGAAGACCGGCTGGCGGCGCTGGGCGGCGGTGATCGCGGGGTTCGTCGGCGTGGTGCTGGTCGCGCAGCCGGGCGACGGGCATATCCCGCTCGTCGGCGCGCTGGTCGGGCTGACCGCCGCCTTCTTCGTCGCGCTGATCGCGATCCAGCTGCGTCAGATGGCCAAGACCGAACGGCCGGCAACCACCGTCTTCTGGTTCTCGACCCTGTCGGTGCCGCCGCTCGCCATCGCCTACCCGTTCTTCGCGCAGATGCACGATTGGCAGACGTTCGCGATCCTGATCGGCATCGGCCTGATCGGCGGCGCGGGCCAGCTCGCGCTCACCGCCGCGCTACGCTTCGCCCCGGTCTCGGCGGTGGTGCCGATGGATTATTCCAGCCTGATCTGGGCGACGCTCTATGGCTATGTGCTGTTCGGCGTGCTGCCCAGCCAATGGACCTGGATCGGCGCCCCGATCATCGTCGCCAGCGGCCTCTACATCGCCTGGCGCGAGCAGCGCCTCGGCCTGGCGCGGCGGACCAGCCCAGTCGAAGCGCCAGGCGAAGATGCCGATGCTGATCGGGAGGGTCGCATAAAGGCTGGGCGCGATCGGGGCTAGGCCGGGAACCATCGCCAGCGCCGTGGAGGCAAGTCCCGTCATCGCCAGGATCACCCAGATCCAGCTTTGCCCGGTCGCCTCGCGCCGATCGCCCGCGCCGAGGTCTGGACGGCGATGCACGTCGCGGAACAACAGCGCGGTGATCGCCGACATCGCGGTAAAGCCGACGCCATATACTGTGAACAACCGGCCCAAGCTGCCGCGAAACACGTCAAGGTCGCCCATCAGGAACGCCGCGAACGATACCGACATCGCGCGCAACGGCACGACATAGACCAGGACGGTAAAGATCAGCAGCAGCGTCAGCAACAAGGACCGCCCATCGCCCATCCCGCGCAACCGCCGCCAGCGGACATGCGACCACCAAAACATGGCCATGATCGCAAAGCCGATGACGAAACTCGGCAGCGCAGCGACGGCGCTTTCCAGCGTTCCGCCATCCACCGCGGACCCGCCCCCGCCGACCACCATCAGCGTGACCGCGAACGCGAAAGCGGCGTCTGTGAAATTGTCGATGCGGTCAGTCTCGCGCTCGGTCATCGGCGATAAACCAGCAGGATATTGTTCGCCGGCATCTCGACCAGCCGATCAAAGCGCAGCCCACGTGCCTCCGCCACCGCCGTCACATCCGCCACATCGCGCAGCCCCCAACGCGGATCGCGCGCCTTGAGCGACTCGTCGAACGCTTCGTTCGAGGGTGCAGTCGGCAGCTCGGCGCGGCGATACGGGCCATAGAGAATCAATGGCCCGCCCGGCGGCAACAGGTGCGCGCACGCCCTGAACAGCCCGACCGTCGCGTCCCACGGGCTGATATGCACCATGTTGATGCACAGCACCGCATCGGCGCCGACGATCGGCCAGTCCCCCGCCGCCGCATCGATCGCCAGCGGCGGCGCGACATTGGCCAGCCCCGCGCACCACGCCGCAATCGACGCCCGCGCCGCCGCATCGGGATCGCTCGGGACAAAGGTCAGGCCCGGAAAACGCTCGGCAAAATAGGCCGCATGTTCCCCGCTCCCGCTCGCCACCTCCAGCACCGTCCCCGTCTCGGGCAACAGCGCCGCCAGCTCCGCCGCGATCGCCTCACGGTTGCGCAGCGTCGCGGGCGCGTGCTTACGCACTTCGCCGCGATCCTCCGCGACGATCCACGGCGTCGGGTCGCTCATTGGCTGTCCGCCGCAAACAGTTCGAGGAATTTGAGCGCCAATGGGCTCTTTTCCACCTCCGCCACCTGCAACCGGTTCGGCCAGTGCAGCCCGTCGGTGTTGCCCAGCAGCACCAGCGTCAGCTGTTTGTCCGGCACCTTGAGCAACAGCCCGGCATAGGCTTCGGGCCACCAGCCGCCATGCCAGACGAGCCGCTGCCCCCGCCAGCGCTGCGTCCACCAGCCATGGGCATAGCTTGCCTCACGCCCGTCCGCGTCGATCGGCGGAGTCCACATGCGGGTCAGCAGCGGGCGCGGCAGGATGCGTTCCTGATCCAGCGCGATCGAATACAGCGCCAGGCTGCGCGCGCTCGCGACGATCCCGCTCGACGCATTCATCTCGGGATTGGGCAGCGCGGTGGGCTGGAGCCGGTCTTCGTCCACTTCGGGCGGCACCACCCGGAATGGCGGCGCCAGATGGGTCAGCGCCAGCCCGCCCTTCGCGTCGCGCCATCCGGCGGCGACGTCCTTCAGTCCCGCCTTGTCGATCACATAGCGCCGCACCCAATGGTCGAACGGCTTGCCGGTCTTTTCCTCGACCCAGTTAGCCAGCCGTCCGAACACGATCGGGTTGTAGAGGAAATTGGTGCCCGGCTTGCCCAGTACCCGCATCTGCAGCACGTCGCGCAGCGTCAGCCTGGCCGAACAATCGATTTTGGGCGGCGTATAGCCATCCTCCAGCGGCTTGCCCCCGCCAAAGATATTGCCGCTGTTCGACAGCCAGGCGCACCGCCGCTTCCAGTCGGACAGGCTGGTAAAGTCATCGTCCAGGTCGATCACGCCATCGGCGTCCATCGCGATCAGCGTGGCGGCGGTAAAGCTCTTGGTGATCGACGCGACCAGATAGGTCGTGTCGCCGGTCGTCCGTTCCTCGGCATCATGGTCCTGCCAGCCAATCCCCTCGGCCGCGAGGATCCGGTCGCCCTTTGCGATTGCCCAGGAGAAGCTGAGGACGTGGTGTTCCTTGCGATAGGCCGCTGCAAACTGGCGAAACGCCTCCAGCCGGGCCGCGTCCCCGGTCAATGTCTCTTGCGCCGATGCGGTGGCGGGAAGAAGGAATGCGACGACGATCAGGCTCAGCGTGCGAATCATCGGACCCTCCGTTTTGCGGAGGCTAGCCCTTCGGATGCGGCCGGATCAAATGCATCGGCTTATTTCGGGGCGCAGGCCGATCGGTCGCCCGCTTTGCACCGCGCGACCCGCGCTTCCCAGTCGGCACGCACCCGCGCCGCTTCGGCTTCGCGCCGCGCCACATCGGCACGCCACGCGGCCATTTTCGCCTCATGCTCGGCCTTTTGCCGGGCGAGATAGAGTTCGTAATCGGTCTTGCGCTCGAGATTGGTCTTTGCGACCCGATCCGCCTCGGCCTGGTCGCGCTGCCGCTGCGCGTCATACATGCGCTGCGCCTCGATCCGGTCGGCGTCCTGTTCGGCTTGCGGAATGCGGGGATCCTGCATCGCCAGTGTGGGCAGCGCTGCGATCATCGCCACGACCACTGCAATCGTCTTGGGCATTCGTCCCTCCCGAAAAGCAAAACGGGCGACGGCACAAGACCGCCGCCCGCCTGGGAGCCAGGTTAGATCGAAATCCAACCCGGTGAAACAGACGAAAAATGTTACTCGGCGGCCTGCGCCTGCGCCGGCTCCTTCCACACCAGCACCGGCTTGCGCGCGGCCAACGTCTCGTCGAGACGACGGCGCGGCGCGAAGTGCGGCGCCGTCTTGAGCGCGGCATCGCCCGCCTTGGCGCGCTGTGCGACCGAACGGAACGCACCGATGAACTGGTCCAGCGCCGCCTTGCTCTCGGTCTCGGTCGGCTCGACCAGCATCGCGCCGTGGACGACCAGCGGGAAATAGACCGTCATCGGGTGGAAGCCCTCATCGATCAACCCCTTGGCGATGTCGAGCGTCGAGAAGCCCTCGGCCAGCCCACGGTCGCTGAAGATCGCCTCATGCATACACGGCCCGCTGTTCGCGAAGGGCGCGTCGAGCACATCCTCCAGCGCGCGCAGCACATAATTGGCGTTGAGCACGCTGTCCTCGGCCACTTGGCGAAGCCCGTCCGCGCCATGCGACAGGATGTAGGTCAGCGCGCGGGTGAACATGCCCATCTGGCCATGGAACGACACCATCCGGCCAAAGCTGGATCCATGATGCTCGCCCGCGGTTTCCTCTTCGACCAGCACGAAGCGGCCATCCTGCTGTTCAACGAACGGCAGCGGCGCGAGCGGCGCCAGCGCTTCCGACAGCACCACCGGGCCCGAACCCGGCCCGCCGCCGCCATGCGGAGTCGAGAAGGGCTTGTGCAGGTTGATGTGCATCGCATCGACGCCCAGGTCGCCGGGGCGCACCTTGCCGACGATCGCGTTGAAGTTCGCGCCATCGCAATAGACATAGCCGCCCGCCGCATGGACCGCGTCGCTGATCGTCTTCAGGTCACGCTCGAACAAGCCGCAGGTGTTGGGGTTGGTGATCATCACCGCCGCCACGTCCGGCCCCAGCCGCGCGGTCAGCGCCGCGACATCGACGCGCCCGTCCGGGGTCGCGGGGATATCCTCGACCGTGAAGCCC
>CAZWZP010000169.1:5422-6522 GCA_964638925.1 uncultured Stakelama sp.
TGGTGCCGTGCGCGCCTGCGGGGACGAGCACCACGCGGCGATCCTCGCCCCGTGCTTCCAGCGCCGCCTTGATCGCGAGGATGCCGCACAGCTCGCCATGCGCGCCCGCCTTGGGCGACATCGCCACGGCCTTCATGCCGGTCAGCGTGACCAGCCAGTGCGCCAGCTGATCGATCACCTCCAGCGCGCCCTGCACCGTGTCGATCGGCTGGAGCGGGTGGATGTCGGCGAACCCGGGCAACCGCGCCATCCGCTCATTCAGGCGCGGATTATGCTTCATCGTGCAGCTGCCCAGCGGGAAGAAGCCGAGGTCGATACCGTAATTCTGGCGCGACAGGCGGGTGTAATGACGCACCGCCTCCGGCTCGCTCAGGCCCGGCAGGCCGATGTCGCGATGCCGCTCCAGCCCGCCAAGCCGCGATACCGCCTTGGGCGCTTCGGCGAAATCGACGCCGGTCGTGTCGAGCGACCCGATCTCGAAGATCAGCGCCTCTTCCAGCATCAGCGCGCGGTTGCCGGTGAAGGTGGCCGCAGCCTCACCTTCGACCGCGTTCATCTGCGGACGCCAGCCGCTCTGGTTGATCGTGCTCATGCCAGCACCTCCTGGAGCGCGGCGGCAAGGGTTTCGACATCCTCCGCCGTGGTGGTTTCGGTGACCGCGACGACCAGCCCGTTGGCCAGCGCGTCCTCACCCGGATAGAGACGGCCGAGCGACACGCCGGCCAGAATGCCCTTGTCGGCGAGTTCGCGCACGACCGGGCGGGCTTCCTTGCTCAGCTTCAGCGTGAATTCGTTGAAGAAGGTCGGCGTCACCAGCTCGACGCCCGGCACCTGCGCCAGCCGATCCGCCGCCGCGCTCGCGCCGGCATGGTTGAGTGCCGCAAGCTGCCGCAGCCCCTTTTCGCCCAGCAACGTCATGTGCACCGACCACGCCAGCGCGCACAGCACCGAGCTGGTGCAGATATTCGATGTCGCCTTCTCACGCCGAATATGCTGCTCGCGCGTCGACAGCGTCAGCACGAAGCCGCGCTTGCCCTCGGCATCCACCGTCTCGCCGGTCAGGCGACCGGGCATCTGGCGGACATATTTTTCCTTGCAGC
>CAZWZP010000170.1:0-6469 GCA_964638925.1 uncultured Stakelama sp.
ACGCGCGAGCGGCCGGGGTCGACGGTGCAGCCCATCTCGCCGCGACCACCCGGCTGCGCGACCGGCGGCGGCACGGCGACGCGCGCGGCGCCATCGATGGCGCTGGGGTCGAAGGCGGGCCGCAGCACGAAGGTCGCGACCGCCGCGACGATCAGCGCGCCGCCGCCGACTGCGGTCAGGATCGCCTCGCGCTTCTGTTCGCGGGTCAGCAGCAATCCGGCGACGCCCAGCGCAAAGGCACCCAGGACCAGCAGCAGCGCTGCCCCGGCCATATAGTTTTCGCGCGTCACGATGTTCTCGCTGCGCGCCTGTTGAATCGCATCCTCGCGGTCGGCTGCAGCCTTGGCGGCGGCTTCGCGCGCGCGCTGTTCGTCGGCTGCGCGCGCCTGTTCGGCAGCGGTGCGGTCCTGTGCCAGCCGGTCGGCGATGCTGGTGCAGGCGACGCCGTTCGAGGGCATGGGCTGCTTCGCCTCACGCAGAAAGGCGGCGACCTCCTCGTTGCTGATCGCAAAGCCGAAGCTGGCATCGCCATCATCGGCGCGGGTCAGCGCGGCGTTGACGCCGAGCACGCGCCCGCATGGGTCGAGCAGTGGCCCGCCCGAATTGCCGCGCGCGATTCCCGCCGTGTGGAGCAGTACCTTCACACCCTGAAGCGCGCGGCGGCCGGAAAACACGCCCTGTGAGCGGACGGGAGTGAGCGGGGTGATGAAGTCGGCGGCGGTGCGTGCGGTGGCGAGATCGACATTGCCCGGATAGCCGAGCGCGATCATCGAATCGCCTTCGCTCACTGGGCCGGAATAGAAGGTGAGTGCGGGCAGGCGGATGCCGGTAAATTCGATCAGCGCCAGATCGCGGTCGCTGTCGATCGCGATCAGGCGGCCCTGGAACGACTTGTCGCCTTCCGACGGGACGACGCCGATCATGACGTTGCCGGGATAGCGCTCCGCCGATTCGACGACATGCGCGTTGGTCAGGACGCGGTTGGGCGCGACGGCAAAGCCGCTGCCATGGCCAAAGCCGACCACCTCTCCCTCGACCGTCGCGATGGTGACGATCCGCACCACGCCACGCCCGGCGGCGGAGATATCGTCGTCCGCGCGCGCGGGGGCGGCGAGACCGGCCAGAAGAGCAAGGGCAAGCAGCAATCGGATCAGCACAACATCCTCCCCGTACATCCTTTGCCAATCCGGACCTTCGGTGCAAGCGAGTCAGCCGGCGGAGCGACCCGCTAAAGGAAGTTGTACGGATCGACGTCCACGACCACGCGCACCTTGGCCGACCATTCGAGACCGCCGAGCCAGTCGCGGATCACGTCCTGCACATCGAGCGCGCGGCGGGCGTGGACGAGCAGGCGGAAGCGGTGGCGGCCGCGCAGCATCGCGAGCGGGGCGGGGGCGGGGCCGAACACCTGCATCGCCTCCACCTTCGGCGCGGTGCGGCCGATCGCGCGGGCGGTGTCGAGCGCGGCGTCCTTGTCCTCGCTCGATACGATGATCGCGGCGAAGCGGCCGAACGGCGGGGCGCCGGCCTCGCGTCGCGCTTCCGTCTCGGCGGCGTAGAAGCCTTCGGCATCGCCATTGACCAATGCGCGCATGACCGGCGCCTTGGGGCTGTGGGTCTGGATCAGGACGGTGCCGGGCTTTTCGCCGCGCCCCGCACGCCCGGCGACCTGACAGATTTGCTGGAAGCTGCGCTCGGCCGCGCGCAGATCGCCGCCCTCCAGCCCCAGATCGGCATCGACCACGCCCACCAGTGTCAGATTGGGGAAGTGATAGCCCTTGGTCACCAGCTGCGTGCCGACGACGATGTCGATGTCGCCCGCCTCCATCCGCGCGACGAACTCCGCCGCCTTGGCCGGGGACCAGATCGTGTCGGAGGTGACGATGGCGGTCTTGGCGTCGGGGAAGAGCGCGGCGACCTCATCCGCGATGCGTTCGACGCCGGGGCCACAGGCGACCAGGCTGTCCTCGCTGTCGCATTCGGGGCAGGCGCGTGGCGTCGGGATGGCGTGGCCGCAATGGTGGCAGGCGAGGCGGTTGATCAGGCGATGCTCGACCATCCATGCGGTGCAATTGGGGCATTGGAAGCGATGCCCGCAGGTGCGGCACAAGGTCAGCGGGGCGTAGCCGCGGCGGTTGAGGAACAGCAGCACCTGTTCCTTGCGCTCCAGCGTTGCATCGATCGCACGGACCAGCTTGGGCGCGAGCCAGCGGCCGCGCATCGGCGGATCGGCGAGCAGGTCGATCGCCTCGATCGCGGGCATCTCGGCAACGCCATAGCGACCGGGCAGCTTGAGTTCGGTGTAGCGGCCGAGCGCGACCTGTTGCCGCGTTTCGATTGCCGGGGTGGCGCTGGCGAGAATCACCGGACATCTCTCGAAATGCCCGCGCATCACCGCGACGTCGCGCGCGTGGTAATGGACGCCCTCTTCCTGCTTGAAGCTGGTCTCATGCGCCTCGTCGACCACGATCAGGCCCAGGTTCGGATAGGGTAGAAACAACGAAGACCTTGCGCCGACGGTAACGAGCGCTTCGCCTGCCGCGATCGCCCGCCACGCCCGACGGCGCTGCGACTGGCGCAGGCCGGAGTGCCAGGCGACCGGCTCGACCCCGAAGCGGGCGTGGAAGCGCTTGAGGAACGGCTCGGTCAACGCGATTTCGGGGAGCAGGACGAGGCTCTGGCGACCGGTGCGGAGCGCTTCGGCAACGGCTTCGAAATAGACTTCGGTCTTGCCCGACCCGGTGACGCCGTCGAGCAGGAAGGGCTGAAAGGCGCGGGCATCGACCGCTGCGCGCAGCGTCGTTGCAACCTCCGCCTGTTCGTTGGACAGGGCGGGGGCGCCGAATGCGGGATCGGGCAGCGGGAAAGGCGTGTCGAGCGCCACCGTCACGCCCTCGATCGCGCCGCTCTTGACCAGCCCGCGGATCACCCCGTCGGAGACATCGGCGATTGTCGCCAGCTCGCGGATCAGCCCCTGTCGGTCGCCGATCCGCTCCAGCGCCTGTTCGCGCTGCGCGGTCATGCGCGGCGGCACCTCACCGGTCGCGCGATATTCGACGATGGTCTTGCCGCCCTCCAGCGCCGAGGTCGAGCTGAGCGCCATCCGCAGCACCGACGCTAACGGAGCTAGATAATAGTCGGCGGTCCATTCGACCAACCGACGCAGCGGCGCGGGGATCGGGGGGGCGTCGGCGACGGCGAGCAGGTTGCGCAGGCGATTGTCGCCAATCTCTTCGGTCGGTAGCCTTTCGGCTTCCCACACCACCCCGATCAGCTGGCGCGGGCCGAGCGGCGCGACGACGATCGACCCCGGCTCGACCGTCATTCCCCGGGGAACGCGATAGTCGAGCGGGCCGAGCGCGGAGTTGAGGACGATGACGCGGGCGCGGGACATGGGCGACCCATATCGGCATTCCCGCGCGGCGTGGAAACCCTTCGATTACAGGCTGACCGACAGACTTACTGCCAGGACGTGGTCGATGGTATCGAGGCCGCCGCCGCGACCGAAACGATATTGGTTGAGATAGCCTGCCTCGATTCCGATCGCCTTGCTTGCCTGCCACCGGATACCAACGGCGTTGCGCATCCGCTCATGCCCCATATCCTCGCCCCAGTCGGTGTCGTTGAGCGGAACGAAGCTCTCATGGCTTGCAAACAGGTCCAGATCGTGCGCGCCAAGCGGCAGCGCGACCCGGACAAGGGGACGCAGGCGATAGCCGATATCTTCCCCATCCGACCGGCTACGATGTTCGAGCCGCAGGCGCGCGGCAACCTTGATCGGCCCCGCTTCGCCGGAAACCCCGCCCTGGACGCGCAGGCGATCCTCGGTCCGCGTGACGGTGCCGCGTGCATAGTTGACGACACGGACATAGCCGCCGCCAACCCACCAGCCGCCGCCAAGCAGTTGCTCGACTCCAGCCGCCAATTCGATCTCGTACAGCCCGCCCGAATCGTCGCTGACGCGGCTTATCGATTCGACTTCGATCCGGGTGCGATCGTTCAGCGCCACCTCCCCAAGGCCGGTCAGCCAAAGTTCGCTGTCGCTGTCCTGCGCCGATACGGGGAATGCGATCAGAAGCGACAGGGCAAGAAGGATGGAGCGCATCACAGTCCGGTGTTAGAGGGCGCAGCGTAAGGAGTCGCGCGCGCTTGGCGTTTCGTCATCCAACTGTCACATTTCACCGGAGTTGCCCCATGAAATTTTTCGCCGACACCGCCGACACCAACGATATTCGCGAGCTGGCGGATGCCGGGCTGCTGGATGGCGTCACTACCAACCCGTCGTTGATCCACAAGGCGGGACGCAACTTTCTGGAAGTGGTCGCGGAAATTTGCGGCATCGTCGATGGTCCGGTGTCGGCCGAAGTCGTGGCACTCGATTATGACGGCATGATGCGCGAGGCAGAGATCGTACGGAAGATCGCCGACAATGTCGCGATCAAGGTGCCGCTGACGCTCGATGGCCTCAAGACCTGCAAGAAGCTGACCGATGACGGCACGATGGTCAACGTGACGCTCTGCTTCTCGGCCAATCAGGCGTTGCTCGCGGCGAAGGCGGGGGCGACCTTCATCTCGCCGTTCGTCGGGCGGCATGACGACATCGGCTTTGATGGCATGGACCTGATCGGCGATATCCGGCTGATCTACGATAACTATGCGTTCGAGACCGAGATCCTGGTCGCCAGCGTCCGCCATCCGATCCACATCCTCGAGGCCGCCAAGCTCGGGGCAGACGTGATGACCGCGCCGCCGGCGGTGATCCGCCAGCTGGTCAAGCACCCGCTGACCGACAAGGGGATCGAGGGGTTCCTGTCCGACTGGGCGAAGACTGGGCAGACGATCGCCTGAAGTCCTGCCAAAATTGGAAGAAAGGGCCGTCCCGGGATGCCGGGGCGGCCCTTCTGCGTTGCGGGTCACTCGGCAAGGAACGCCTTCACCTTGGCCGCGAAGCGCTGCGGCTGGTCGAGCATGATGAAGTGGTAGCTGTCGGGGATGGCGACCAGCCTGGCTGGGGTGCCGGCATAAGCGGGCTCCCAGACCCCCTTTGCCTGCGCCTCGCCCATTCCGGCGGCGTAGAGGATGGTGAAGGGCTTGGCGGTGACCTTGCCCAGCTCCGGGCCGATATCGGTGACGATATCTTCGTACAGCGCCTGAGCGACGGCGCGCTGGTCAGCCTTGAGGCCCCAATTGGCGACCTTGATCCGGCCTTCAGGGGTGTTCGACCAGATACCGCCGGGGTCGCTGGTGATGGCGGGCATCGTCTTCATCCGCTCGGCCCCGGCGACGGTCATGGCGCGGAGCTGCTCGGCGCGGGGATTGATGCTGGCGGGAGTGGCGGCGGGGTCGAAGAGCGTGCCGAAGAAGGGCAGGGTGTCGACGACCAGCAATCGGCCGACGCGGTCGGGGTGGCGGGCAGCGAGCATCATGCCGATCAGGCCGCCATAGCTGTGGCCGATCACCGCGGGCCGCTTGGCACCGCGCCTCGTCGCATCGGCGAGGAGGTCGGCGATGATGCCGTCGGTCATGCCGGGCTTGCCGTTCTGGCCGATGTCATCGCCGCCGAAGCCGTTGACCTGGACTAGCAGCACTTGCCGGTCCTTGGCCAGATCGGGGGCGATGCCGTCCCAGACCTGCCGGGGGCTGGACAGGCCGGGGATCAGATAGACCGGTTCGCGGTCCTTCTTCGCCTCGCCCAGAGCGACGATCGAAATGTGCGGCATCCGCTGTTGGGCGACCGGGGCGGTCTGGGCGTGGCAGTGCTGTGGCGGGGCGAGGAAGGCGGTGGCCAAGGCGGCGAGGGCGATCAGGCGGAACATGGCTCAGGCTTCCTTCGACGGGTTGGTGAAAATGTCTTCGATCGTCAGCTCGAACAGGTCGGCGATCTTGAAGGCGAGTGGCAGCGAGGGGTCGTAGCGGCCGGTTTCGATCGCATTGACGCTCTGCCGCGACACTTCGAGCCGCTCGGCCAGGTCCTGCTGGCTCCATTCCCGCTCGGCGCGGAGGACGCGGAGGCGGTTTTTCATGCTTCCTCCTCCGACTTGCGGTTGCGCAGTGCGCCGATCGCCTGGCTCATACCCCAGATGCCGCACCAGATCGGGAAGCCCAGCATCGTCGGAAAATGCGGGACGGCACCACCGAACTCGAGGAAGCCCCGGATGCTCATGATCGCCAGCAGGCCGCCAAGGCCGACCATCATGTGGCGGACGATTTGCGCCCGGAGATATTCGTCGGTCTCTTCAACAACGTACAGGCCGAGGACGGCGATGATGCCGACCAGCGGCAAAGCGGGCAGGACCGAGAGCAGGCCGAGCAGCGCGCCGGTCGGCTGGCTGTCGCGGATCACCCAGGTCGTGATGAACAGCGTTGCGACATAGACCGCGATCAGCGGCATGAACCGGGCGATGTAGCGCCGTCCGGCAGGGGTGGTATTGCGCATTGGCAAGCTCCCTTGTTCAAATGACAAGCGAGC
>CAZWZP010000171.1:0-6403 GCA_964638925.1 uncultured Stakelama sp.
ATGATGCGCAGCACCTCAAGACCCGCGATCTTGCCCGCGTCCTTGGTCGCCTGGCGCTGTGCGTCGTTGAAGTAAGCGGGGACGGTGATGACGGCCTGCGTCACGGTTTCGCCCAGATAGCTCTCGGCGGTTTCCTTCATCTTCTGAAGGATGAAGGCCGAGATCTGCGACGGCGAATAATCCTCGCCACCCGCCTTGACCCATGCGTCGCCGTTCGAACCCTTCACGATCGTGTAGGGGACCAGCTCGGTGTCCTTCTTGGTGATGGGATCGTCAAAGCGGCGGCCGATCAGGCGCTTGACCGCAAAGACGGTGTTGTCGGGGTTCGTGACCGCCTGGCGCTTGGCCGGCTGGCCGATCAGTCGCTCGCCATCCTTGGCGAAGGCGACGATGGACGGCGTGGTGCGCGCGCCCTCTGCATTCTCGATCACCTTGGGCTTGCCGCCCTCCATCACTGCCACGCAGCTGTTGGTCGTGCCGAGATCGATTCCGATAACTTTACCCATGAGTCCTCTAAGGCCCCCGTATGCTAAATCAAGTTAATCCAGTGCGTTACCGCGCCCCTCAAGCGGCAACGCGGCCTTCGCTAGGCGGGATATAGGAGTGCAGCGCCTTGCCGCAAGGCCATGCCGCACCTAGGAATTTCCCGGAGCTTCCCGAATCGGGAGAAGGAGTTTCGAAGATGCGGTCTTTGGTGGCGGTAATGGTGGCGGCGGTGGCACTGGCCGGATGCGAACAGGCACAGCTGGGCGTCGAGGATGCGTGGGTGCGCTTGCCCGCGGTATCGAGCCGTCCGGGCGCGGCTTATTTCACGGTCAAGGGCGGGAATGAGGCGACCAGCCTGCTCGCCGTTTCCTCACCCGCCGCGGTGCGCACCGAACTGCACGAAATGAAGCATGAAGGCGGCATGATGACGATGGCGCCGATCAAGGACGTCGCGATCCCCGCGGGCGCCACGGTCAAGTTCGAACCGGGCGGCAAGCATATCATGCTCTACGACCTGTCCCCCGAACTGCGCGCCGGCGGCAAGATCCCGCTGCGCCTCGCCTTCGCCAACGGCAAGACGATCGAGATCGAAGCGGAACTGCGCGCCCCGGGCCAGGAAAAGTAACGCCTTGTCGTCACCCCCGCGAAAACGAGGGCCCATCTCCTGCACGATCGGCGCATCGCACCGGCGCGGTGGAGGACGGTCCGGGAGATGGGCCCCCGCTTTCGCGGGGGTGACGCTAAACTTTTTGCGACTTAGTTCACCTCCCCTTTGCGGGGGAGGATCAGAAGGTTCAAAAATCCACCGACAGCGATGCGCGCACCGTGCGCGGCGCACCCTGCAACAGCGCCTGGTTGAACGCGTCATACGCCGACGCCCAATAGCGCGCATTGGCGACGTTATCGACGCCGACCCGCAGCGTCAGCGGCTTGTCGCCCGCCGCAAAGACATAGCGCGCACCGACATCGAACCGGGTCCAGTCATCCAGCTCAAGCGTATTGGCGTTGTTCACCGCCTGCGGCCCGGTATGCACCGCGCGCCCGGTCAGGGTCAGGCCGGGAACAAACCCCATATCCCATTCGGCATTCAGATTCGCGGTATATTCCGGAACCCCCTGCGCGCGATTGCCCTCATTCGCGCCGCCCAGCGTCTCGCGCAGCTTTGCGTCCACCACCGTGCCGCCACCGATCAGGCGCACTCCGGGCACAACCTCACCAGCAAAGCTCAGCTCGATCCCGCGATTGCGCTGCTTGCCGAACAGGCCATAGACCTGAAGCCCGCCTGTCCCGGTCGGCACCGCATAGGCGCTCGGCAGGTCGATCTGGAACAGCGCCAGGCTGGCGTCGAACCCGCCGATGCGGACCTTGCCGCCGACTTCATATTGCACCGATTTGGTCGGGGCGAGCACCTCGCCTGAATTGACAAGGAGCGGGTCGATCGGCGCGGTCGGACCCTGCTGCAGCCCCTCGATCCGGTTGGCGAACAGCGACACGCCGGCAACCGGCTTCACCACCACGCCGACCACCGGGGTTACCGCGCTCTCGTCGTAAACGCTGTCGAGCAGCCCGCCATTATAGGCATTATACGCCTTCACCCGGATCGACTGGAGCCGCAGCCCGCCAGTCACCAGCAGGCGGTTGTCGAACAGGCCGACCGTGTCCGACGCATAGACACTCCACAGCCGGGTGCGGCTGATCGGGAACGGATCGTTGAGGTCGCCCCCGACGAACGCCGATGCCGGGATGGCGGCCAGTGTCGGGGTATAAAGATTGGTCGCGAACCCGGCGAACCCGGGACCATAGAGGAAGTCGAACGCGTTGCGGTTCACCTGCCACGCGATGTTGCCGCCCAGGTTGAACTCATGCGTCACCGCCTGACCCAGCTTGACGCGCAGCCCGGCTTCGATCGCCTCGTTATTGTCGGTGCGCGGGACGTACAGCGCGTTTCCGTTCGCCGCGCCGGTGGTGGCGTCGAGGATGGTGATGCCGCCATAAATGCCCTCTTCCATGCCGTCGCGCGCGCCGGCGCTGGCGTAGACCATCGCATTGTCGGCTACGTCATACTCGATCCGCGCCACGCCGAACACGTCGCGCATATCGGTATAGGTCCAGGGCTGGGCATAGTTGGCATCCGCCTCCGGCACGCGCGGAACCACTGCGGTCCCGACCGTCACCTTCGGCCGCAGCCCGTCCACTTCGACGCGCTGATAGCCCAGGTCGAGCGACGCGCGCACCCGCTCGCCGCGCCAGTCGAACGCCGCGCCCAGCACGGTGGTGCGGTGGAACTCGTCGTCGATCGCCACGTCACCGCTGCGGAACGCGCCGTTGACGCGCACCCCGAACGACTCATCACCAAAGCGGCGTGCGACGTCGAAGCTGCCGCCGAAATGCTGGTCGCCGATATAGCTGGCGGTCGCGCGGGTCAGGTCGCGGTTCGCGCGCTTGAGCTGGAGGTTGACGCTGCCACCGATCCCCGACCCGCCCGGCGCCGCACCGTTCAGGAACGCCGACGCGCCGTTGAGCACCTGCACGCTCTCGAACAATTCGGGCGCGACCAGCTGGCGCGGCGCGATCCCGTACAGGCCGTTCAGCCCGACATCGTCGCCGAACAGCTGGAAGCCGCGGATCACGAACTGCTCCGACGCATTGCCAAAGCCATAGGTGGTGCGGATCGTCGGATCATTCTCCAGCAACGCGCCCAGCGTCAGCGGCTGCTGATTGAGGATGATCGCCTCGTTGTACGATCGGACGACGAACGGCACGTCCTCCGCTTTCTTGTTCCCCAACGCGCCCAGATCGCCTTCGCCGGTCACCGCGCTCGCATTCTCGCGCTGTGCCTGAATCACGACCTCGTCATCCTGCGCCAAAGCAGGGGTGGCGATCGCCGCGAGCGATACGGTGGCAAGGATCAGGCGCTTCATTTGTCTATCCAATTGTCTAGGGGTCAGGAACCGCGCAGCCAGCTGCGCAGGAAGATGAGGACGGGAAGGGCAAGCAGCAGCGACGCGGCAACATCGCGCCACCCATCGCCGGTCAGGCCAAGGATCAGGCCCGCGAGGCTCGCGACCAGCAGCAATGCGGGCACGGCAAGCACGCTGGCGGCGCGCTGCGGGCCGATGCGGCGGGACGCGTTCACGATCCCGCTCCGGCATGGACGATCTCGTCCACCGCGCGCTCGGTCCCGCGCGCGCCCTTGCCCAGCCAGAGCTGCAGCCCGCTCCACAGCACCCAGATCGTCGCCAGCGTCAGCACCGCCCACAGGATCTTGAGCGCGATCCCGCCATAATCGCCAAAGTGCAGCGGCTTGGACAGCATCAGCGCCTGATTGAGCGCGGGCATCGCCGCCGTGTCGGTCAGCACGCCCGTCTGGGCATCCACCAGCGCCGGTGTCAGCACATGGCTGGTCAGCGGCGTGTCACCCTGAAAGAAGATCGCATAATGCCGTCCGCTGCTCCACGCGCCGCCGGGAAAGCCGATGAATTGCGGCGATACGCCGGGCAGCGCCGCCTGCGCCGCTGCCATCGCCTTGTCCACGGACCCGTAATTGCCCGGCGCGAGCGGCTGATCCGCGCCACGCGCCGCGACCATCGCCTTCAATTCACCCTCGCGCCAGCTGTCGGTCAGCGGATCGGCAAAGGCGTTGATGACGCCGGTCAGCCCGACCACCAGCGCCCAGCCCAGCGTCACCACACCCAGTAAATTATGCGTGTCGAGCCGCCGCACGCGCTTGCTCCGGGTTTTGCGCAGCGTCCCGAACCGCAACCGGCGCATGAACGGGACATAGAGCACCACGCCCGAGAGGATGGCGAGCACGAACAGCCCGCCCATCACGCCCAGGAACATCATCCCCGGAAGCCCCAGGAACATGTCGGTGTGCAGCTGGAGCAGGAAGTGCATCACGCCTTCCTCCTTGATCTCGCCCGCGCTCGCCCCTGTGCTGCGGTCGTAGGAAAACAGTCGCATCTGCGATCCCGGCGCGTCGGGCGTCGGACCCGTAGTCACGGTCAGGATCGGATTGTCTGCGCTGAACCCGACGAACAGCGGTACTCCGCCGCCGCCCTCGGCCACCGCCTTGGCGATCAGCGTGTCGAGCGGCACGCCGCCTTGCGCCGATGGCATACCCTGCATCGCCGCCGCTGCGTCATGCTCAGTCAGCGCCTCAATCTCGTCGTGGAAGATCAGCGGCAGCCCGGTGACGCACAGCATCAGCAGGAATGCGGTGCACAGGATGCTCGACCATTTGTGGATCAGGAACCAGGCCTTGATCGTCGCGCGGGACACGGTGTGCGGGCTTCCTTGGCAGAACGAGCTGCCGCGCGCCTAACCCGCTTCGCCGCGCCCGTCAATGCGAGGCATTCGCATTTGCAATTGCTAAGCGCTCCGCCACGTCCCCGGTGCGATATCGTCCAGCGTCCACTCGCCCACCCGCCAGCGCACCAGCCGGAGCGTCGGGTGCCCCACTGCCGCCGTCATCCGCCGCACCTGCCGGTTGCGCCCTTCGGTAATCGTCACCGCGATCCAGCAATCGGCGACCGTCTTGCGGAACCGCACCGGCGGGTCGCGCGGCCAGAGTGCGGGCGGGTCGATCCGCTCGGTCAGCGCCGGGCGCGTCACACCGTCCTTCAGCCGCACGCCCGTCCGCAGCGCCGCCAGCGCCGCCGCATCCGGCTCGCCTTCGACCTGTGCCCAGTATGTCTTGGGCATCTTGTGCTTCGGGTCCGCGATCCGCGCCTGCAACCGCCCGTCATCGGTCAGCAGCAACAGCCCCTCGCTATCCCGGTCCAGCCGCCCGGCGGGATACACCCCCGGCACGTCGATATAAGCGGCCAGCGTCGGATGCCCGCTCCCCTCGTCGGTGAATTGCGACAGCACGCCCCATGGCTTGTTGAACAGGATCAGCATCATGCTGCCCTAGACATAACCCATCGCCGCAGCCACCTTTTGTCGCGATGACCCATCGCCGCCCGCTCACCCCCGGAGAGATCGCGCTCGCCCGCAGCGTGTTCGGCGACGCGATCGACTATTCCGCCGCCGCCATCGCCAACCGCAAATGGATCTTCTTCCAGCCGCGCAACGTCACCATGGCCCCGCTCGGCTGCATCCATTTCCACCCCAAGGGCACCGCCTATCGCGAGGATTTCTCCACCGCCGCGCTCGGCCTCCAGGCGCATTTCATCCATGAGATGACGCATGTGTGGCAGCATCAGCGCGGCCTGTTCCTGCCGCTGCGCCGCCACCCGTTCTGCCGCTACGATTATGCGATCAAGCCGGGCTGGACGCTGGAGCGCTACGGGATCGAACAGCAGGCCGAGATCGTCGCCCACGCCTTCCTGCTCGCGCGCGGCGCACATGTTCCCGGTGCGCCACCGCGCGAGGTCTATCGCGCCATCCTGCCCTTCACCCCGGCCTGACCCGCCTCACTGCGTGTCGGGCCGGGTCAGCTCGGTTTCCTGCCGCTGCGTCGGCGGGGGAGGCGGCGGCGGCGGCGGCGGTGGTGGCGGTGGAGCCACCCGCACCGGCGGTGGAGCGGCCTGTGGGCGCGGCGGAGGTACAAATTGTGGTCGCGGCTGAAGCTGTGGTTGTGGTTGAACCTGTGGCTGGGGCTGCGGACGCCATTGCGGGCGCGGCGGGGGCGAGGCTGACGGCGTGCTTCCCGATTGTGGTGCAACGCGTACCGGCACTTGCGGAGCAACCCGAACCGGTGCCTGCGGAGTAACCCGCACCGGTGTCTGCGGTCCTGCTTCGCGCGGAGCTGTCCCCTCCGGCATCCGCCGCCGCCATTCGACCGGACGCTCGCCGGTGGGCCGCCCGACCCCCGGTCGCGGTGGACGCGGGGTCATTGCGGGCGGCGTAGCAGGTGTCGGCTGAACCGCGACCGGCGGCGGCGTAGGCGTCGGCGATGGAGCCGGTGTCACCG
>CAZWZP010000172.1:0-3094 GCA_964638925.1 uncultured Stakelama sp.
TCGGCGGCGCCGAGCCTGCGCGTCGCGCCGCGGGCGGCCGGCACCTGCTCTCGCGCGGCGCGGCCGATGGCGACCGGCAGCGCCGGGTACAGCGTTTCGGTCATGCGATCCTCCCGATGATGGGGGGATCAACGCGCAGGGTGCGCCGCTGGCTCCGTCAGACCTTGGTCGCGTAGATCATCCGGCCTTCGCCGAGCAGCGCGAACAACGTGTCGAGATCGCGCTCACCCACTGCGAAACAACCCTGGCTGCGGCCGAGCTTGCCGTGCTTGGCGATCATGTCGGGGTTCGAATACCAGGCGGCATGGATCACGATCGCGCGGTCGAGCGCATTATAGTTGGTCGGGTCGAGCCCGATCAGCCGCTGCGACAGCTGGTGCTTGCCGACATAATAGTTGGCGGCGAGGAACGCGCCCTCGCTCGTCGCTTCGGACCCGACCTCATTCGAAAAGCGCTGAAGCACGCCAGTATGTTCGGGGTCCGAACCAATGCCGTGCGACACCAGCATCTGCCGCGTCGCACCACCGTGGAGGTCGACGAAGTGGAAACGCAGCCGCGACGAGGGGAGCGAGAAATCGGCGATCGCGATCCGGTCCTGCTGGCGGATGCGGCCCGAATGGCGCTGGAGCGCGGCGACTGCGCGCTCGAACAGTTCAGGGCGGATGCCGCGCGGGGCGCTCGCGACGCTGCGCGGTGCTGCGGGCAGGGGGGTGGCGACCGGAGGTAGCGGAACCGGAACCGGCGCGGCGGGCAATGCCGCAGTGGTCACGCTACGCGCGGTGCAGCCGGCGAGCAGGCCCGTGCCGGCAACCATGCCGGCGGTCTTGAGGAAGGCACGGCGCGAGGCCGCAACGTCGATCATCTTGGTCATGCGTCCTCTGTGCCCCCACAAACTCCGCCAATCGGACAATGACTATAGCAAAGGTCGCAGCCGATTCGTCCTAAGGGACTTCACAGTTTGGCGTCGGTTCGCCGCAGACTCGGAGCGGCCTGTCGAGACCTGTCCCGAATCGGGTGACTTTGCGTTTTGGCTTTGCGTCATCGAAAATCGCATGGCACCACCTTGCCCGCATCCGCGTTAACCATAGATAGTGGTGCGGACGCCCGCGTAACGATGGAGTGTAGCGAATGGGGTCTGCGGTGGCGCGGACGATGCGGGCGGCGGCGATCGGGCTGGCCATGTGCATGGCGGTTCCCGCCATGGGCCAGCAGGTGCCGGTCAATGGTGCCGAAGAGATTCTGCTCCGCAACGGCCAATGGACCTGGATCGAGGACGCGGCCTTTCAGCCTGCGGGCGGGGCATCGGGCGTCACCATCCTGATCAGCATTCCGGGGCAAGTCGCCTATGTCTATCGCGACGGGGTGCTGATCGCGGCCTCCACAGTGTCGACCGGCAAGCCCGGCAAGCGCACCCCGGCGGGCGAGTTCACCATCCTGCAAAAGCGGGTGCATCACCGCTCGAACCTCTACAGCAACGCGCCGATGCCCTTCATGCAACGGCTGACCTGGGACGGCATCGCGCTCCATGCCGGGCAGTTGCCGGGCTATCCCGCATCGCATGGCTGCATCCGCTTTCCACGCGAATTCGCGCGACGGCTGTTCGAAATTACCGCACTCGGCACCGCAGTGTCGGTGGTGAATTATGAGATTGTCGATCCGCGCGTGCGGCGCGGTGCCCCCCGTCTGGCTCCCGAACAGATGGCGAAACGCGCCGATCCGCCATTCCTGCGCGCCGATCTCGCCGCGTTCCGGACCGGCGATTATGACGTTGTGACGTCTAGCAACGATGTCATCATCCCGGCATCGACCGGTGGTCAGTCTGTCTCGCCCGAAGGCGTGGTCTTCGCGCCGATGGAGCCGGTGGTGCAAAAGACAGGACGACGCAAGCGCTGAGGGGTCAGGCGGACTCTGCAGGTCCAGTGTAATTCACCGGAGCGACCGTCCACGCAAACGGCCGCAGCGGCCCGCCCAGCGCGGTGACCAGTGCATCTTCGATCCGCCGTCGGCTCTCCGCCGCGATCGCCTTGCGACCGGGAAAGTCATGCGGGTCGAACGGATCGAGATACTGGATGCGCAGCGGAAAGCTGCCCTTGCGCGACAGGATGCGGCGGGCGTTGTTGATCCCGCCTTCGTCGCCGACCCAGCCAATCTCTTCGCTGACCGCCCCGTAATCGAGCAAGACCGGCTGGACCATCACGCCCGGCGGGGGCGGTTCGAGGACGCGCAACATCGGCGTCTTGAACGGCAGCAGCGACTTGCCATCGGTGGTGGTTCCCTCTGGGAACACGGTGATCGCCCAATTTTCTTCCAGCGCGTCGCGCAGCGCGTTGATCTGTTCGGCTACGCCCATGCGGTTCTCGCGCTTCACATAGACGGTGCGGTTGAGCCCGGCGAGCCAGCCGACGACCGGCGATGCGCCGATCTCTGCCTTGGCAACGAACGCGGTGCCGCTCGATCCGCCCAGCGCCAGAATGTCGATCCATGAGAGGTGGTTCGACACGTAGAACACATCGCGCCGCAACGGGGTGCCGACGACCTCGATCCGCGCACCGGCGATCCGTCCCGCGCGCCACAGGAACCAGCGCGGCCAGGGGGAGGGGATGCGCAACAGCCGCCACAGATAATGTGCCGGGACATGGCTCAGCACCGCGAGCAGCAGCAGCGCGACGCGCCGCCAGAAGCGGAAGCTCTCCGCCGGGGTCAGCTTTGTAGGCAGCCCAAGGGCGGCGTCGCGGCGCCGCGGATCGACGCCGTCGGCCATCGACTCAGCTCTTGCGGTCGAGCGCGACGCCGTAAAGCTCCATACGGTGATCGACCAGGCGGAAGCCCAGCCGTTCGGCGATCTGCTTTTGCAGCAGCTCGAGCTCGGGATCGACGAACTCGATCACCTTGCCGGTCTCGACGTCGATCAGATGGTCGTGATGCGCCTCGGGCGAGGGCTCGTAACGCGCGCGGCCGTCGCCGAAATCATGGCGGTCGAGGATGCCCGCCTCTTCGAACAGGCGGACCGTGCGATAGACGGTCGCGATCGAGATGCCCGGATCGACGGCGGCGGCCCCAATAATGTCGTTCCCGACAACGCCGTCGTGCGCTT
>CAZWZP010000172.1:3104-3348 GCA_964638925.1 uncultured Stakelama sp.
GATCACCTTGCGCTGTTCGGTAATGCGCAGGCCCTTTTCGTGGCACAGCGCTTCGAGATCGATCTTGCGGCTCATGAGCTTGATGTAGCGTCAAGCGACGCCGGGGAAAAGGGATGGCAGACAGCAAAACGCCGGACCGGGCTGCGGCCCGATCCGGCGCTTCGAATGTCGGTGCTTCCGCTCAGCGCTTGCGGCGCTTGGTGCCCAGGCCGATCTTCTTGGCCAGGGTGCGGCGCTGTTCGGC
>CAZWZP010000172.1:3376-5778 GCA_964638925.1 uncultured Stakelama sp.
ACTTGGCGCGATAATCGTCCGGGGTCATCTGATAATGGGTCATCAGATGACGCTTGAGCATCTTGAGCTTCTTGCCGTCTTCCAGGCAGACAATGAAGTCCGGCTTGATCGAAGAGCGGATCGAAACCGCCGGTTCCTGCTTCTTCACTTCGGGTTCCGGCTTTGCGCTACCCAAATTGGCGAGCGCGCCATGAACGTTGGCAATGAGAAGCGGAAGATCAGACACCGCCACGCTATTGTTGCTGACATGCGCCGCAACAATATCCGCGGTCAGTGTAATCAGCGTTTCCTGCATGTCATTCTGCGTGTCCATTTTCGTCCTTTCACATAACGCGACAGCGATAAGATTTACGGGCCGTCCAACGCGCTATCACGCCATGAGACATGCTTTGCAAGCCATTCTATCCGATTTTTGGGGTGTTCAGTCGAGTGATCTCGAAAATGTGTGTGCGTCGAACACCTTGCCGTCATTTCCTCGATAGTAATCGCGACGTTCACCAATCTTTCGGAAGCCAGCATTGCGGTAGAGTTGAACCGCATCGTTGTTCGCGCGCACTTCCAGATGCAGCGTTGTCGCCCCGCGATCGCGCGCATCGGCCATGATCGACCGCAACAATGTTCCTCCGATGCCCCGGCGACGCATCGCCGGATGGAGGGCGAGCAGCAGCAACTCACCCTCGTCCAGGATCGTCCGTGCAAGTGCGAAGCCGACCGGTCGGCCATCGACACAGGCCAGGGTGAACCAGACTCCGGGCAACGCCAGCATCCCCATGCACTGGCTGGGGGTCCAGGCTTCGCCGAACCGGGGGTCGAATGCCTCGGCCATGATCGCATAAACGGCGCGCAGATCGCCCGGCTGACCGTGGACGATCTCGATCGGACAGGGCGCGGTGCTCATCCTGCGATCGGTTTGGCATCCGGCGCGCGGCCATAGATCGGGCGCGGCGGCAATGCGGTCAGCGCAGGCGAGAGCAGCCGCGCATCGGTGGCACGCGGCAGCGCATGGCGCAGGTCCAGGCTGTCGTTGAGGGCGGCGAGGTGACGGACGCCGTTGCCGACCGCGACGCGCCCGCCAAGCTGCGCCAGTGCCGCATCGGGCTTGAGCGACGCAAAGGGGGCGATCGGCGCGAACTGGCGGTCATAGGCAGCCATGAACACCTCACCATGCCCGCCTTCGAGCACGACCGCCAGTATGTCGATACCCGGATCGAGCGCAAAGGCACCCGCAGCGACCAATGGCAGCGAGGAAAAGCCATGGACCGGCACGCTCCAGCCGAACCCAAGGCCGCGCGCTGCGGCGATGCCAACACGGATCCCGGTGAAGCTGCCCGGGCCGCAATCGACCAGGATCGCATCGGCGCGCCCGCCATCGGGCAGCCGTGCGATCATCGGCACCAGCTGCTCGGCATGGCCGCGCCCGACTTCGACATGTTCTTCGGCGATCAGCGCGTCGCCCTCGATCAGCGCGACCGAACAGGCGGCGGTGGCAGTCTCGATGACGAGCGTTCTAGCCAATCTTGTTGAACTTCCCGAAATCGGGGCGCGGCGAGCGGCCGAAGATGCTCGCGGGATCGCCCTTGCCGAAAGTCGAGATGAAATTGACCCGCACCGACGGCTGGTCGGCGAAGAACGCCGCCTCGACCTTGGCCGCGTCGAACCCCGACATCGGCCCGGTGTCCCAGCGCAGCGCGCGCGCGGCCATGATGAAATAGCCGCCCTGCAGCGTGCCGTTGCGGAACGCGCTGTCGCGGCGCTTTTCCTGCGGCCCCTCGAACCAGCTCTTGGCGTCGGTATGCGGGAACAGCCAGGGCAGCTCCTCATGGAAATCGAGGTCCATGCCGATCACGACTGCTGCCGGTGCCTTGCGGATCTTGTCGGGGTTGGTCCCGGTCGCGCAATCGGCGAGCTTGTCTTTCGCCTCCTGCGACAGGCACCAGAAAAAGCGCGCCGGCTGCTGATTGGCCGAGGTCGGCCCCATCTTCAGCAGGTCGTAGATCGCCGCGATATCGGCCTGCGTCACTTCGCCGGGCAGATAGCCATTATAGGTGCGCGCGGTGCGGAACAGCGTGTCGAGCGCGGCGTCGTCGATCGGCGTTCCCATCAGACGGCCCGCACTTCGGTGACTTCGGGGACATAATATTTGAGCAATTGTTCGATCCCGTTCTTGAGCGTGGCAGTCGAGGAGGGGCAGCCGGCGCACGCGCCCTGCATCTGCAGGAACACCTTGCCCTTGTCGAAGCCGCGATAGACGATGTCGCCGCCGTCATTGGCGACTGCGGGGCGGACGCGGGTTTCGATCAGGTCCTTGATCTGCGCAACGATGTCGGCGTCCTCTGGATTGTCGGCGAAGTCGCTTTCGGGCGGCGGCACGCTGAACCCGGCGCTGCCCTGACGGAACAGCG
>CAZWZP010000172.1:5788-6370 GCA_964638925.1 uncultured Stakelama sp.
TCGGCGCTGAAATGGTCGAGTAGAATGCCGAGCACGTCGGGCTTCAGCCCCGACCAGTCGATGCCCGGCGCGGCGGTGACCGAAATAAAGTCCCGCCCAAAGAACACGCCCGTCACGTCACCCAGCCGGAACAGCGCATCCGCCAGCGGCGAAACCTCCGCTTCTTCGGGGGTGGCGAAGTCGCGCGTGCCGCTGTCCATGACAGTGCGGCCGGGCAGGAATTTGAGTGTCGCCGGGTTGGGCGTCAGTTCGGTTTCGATCAGCATGGATCCCAGTTGGCGACGAGCGCGCGCGGCATCAAGCGAACAGCGGGAAACCATTTGTTGCCCGGCTCCACGCCAGGTCATCGCCACGCTTTTCTTTTGTGCGCGGGGAGAGTAAGGCACCGCGACTTTTCCGATCCGTACCAAGAGGTTTGTTTGGCCAAGGAAGAACTGCTTGAAATGCGCGGCCGCGTTGTGGAGCTCCTCCCCAACGCGATGTTCCGTGTGAAGCTCGAGAATGATCACGAAATTCTCGGCCATACCGCCGGCAAGATGCGCAAGATCCGCATCCGCGTGCTGGTGGGCGACGCAGTGCTCG
>CAZWZP010000173.1:0-6343 GCA_964638925.1 uncultured Stakelama sp.
CCATGTGGTCGCGCCGCGCGCAGGAATATGAAGCGAAGATCAATTCGGGCGACCTGGTGTCGATCGCCGAAGTGGTCCGCGACCTGTTCCGCGCCGACGATCAGCCCGAGCAGAGCTATTCCGAACGCCAGATCTTCGAAGCCGCCGCATCGCGCCTCGCGCGCGAGCTCGCCGCGATGGAGCAGATCGACGAAAAGGCCGCGCTCGAAAAGCTGCTCGAGATCCTGCGCGCCTCGGCCGCGATCTACAACAAGGACAAGGCGACCGCCTGATTGGGTGCCGCCGGTCCAATGACGAGAAGGGCGGTCCTGCGGGGCCGCCCTTTTCATTTGGGGTATATGTTCCTCCCCTGAGACAAGCTCAGAGGAGGAGTGGAGTCGCTTGCAACCCTGTCCGACCATGTGTATTATCACAGCAACACACATTGGAGAGAGCCGATGACCCGTTTCCGCATCGCACTTGTCGCCACCGCCGCGCTGTCGCTGTCCGCCTGCAATTTCGCCAACGGCATGTCGGGGGACGTCGTCCAGCCGAGCGGCCAGGGCGGCACGCGCAGCTTCCAGGTCGCCGACTTCACCGGCGTGTCGCTGCGCGGCGCAGACGATGTCGAGGTGCGCACCGGTGCCTTCTCGGTCACCGCGCAGGGCGACAGCGCACTGCTCGACCGGCTCGAAATTCGCAAGGACGGGAACACGCTGCGTATCGGGCGCAAGAATGGCGAGTGGAACTGGGGCGGCGACAAGGGCGCAAGGATCATCGTCACCCTCCCCGCGCTCGCCAGCGCCGACATCGCCGGGTCGGGCGACATGACGATCGACCAGGCCAAGGGCGATTTCGACGGTGCCATCGCCGGGTCGGGTAACATGACCATCGCGACGCTGGCCGGGGGCAAGGCCGATCTGGCGATTGCCGGATCGGGCGATCTGACGGTCTCGGGTGGCACCAGCACGGCGCTCGACATCTCGATTGCCGGGTCGGGCAATGTCACCGCGACCGGTCTCAAGGCAGCGAAGGCCGATATCTCGATCGCGGGTTCAGGCAATGTCCGCGCGCAGGTGAGCGGCCCGGCGGATATCTCGCTGATCGGATCGGGCGATGTCGAACTGACCGGCGGTGCGAAATGTTCGGTCAGCAAGATGGGATCGGGCGACGCGCGCTGTAGCTGACCCCAATCACTTGCGCAGGGTGGGCATTCGGTGCGATGCCTCCCTGATGCGCGTGCTTGCATTCCCAGTCCTGCTCCTCGCCTCCGCTGCGGCACCCGTACCGCAGGCGGCAGAGAGCACGACGGTGATGCTCACCGGCTATGAACGGCTTCGTATCGACGGGCCGTTTCTGGTCAAGGTGATCGACGGCCAGCCGCCCAAGGCGATCGTCACCGGCGACCGCCGCGCGATCGACCGCGTGAGCGTCCGCAACATGGGCGGCCAGCTGGTGATCGGCCCGCGCAACCAGACGTTCGAGGGCTGGAGCGAACAAAGCGGCCCGGTGACCATCACCGTTGGCGCGCGCGGGCTGCGCGGCATCAATATCAATGGCGGCGGATCGGTCGATGTCGACCGGATGGGCGGCCAGCGCGTCGACCTGGGCGTCAATGGCGCAGGGTCGCTCAATATCGCGCAGCTCGACGCGGATCAGCTGTCGGTCACGCTGACCGGCACCGGCGCGGTGCGGATCAAGGGCGGCATGACCCGCACCGCCCGTTTCGGCAGCTATGGCGCGGGGTCGATCGACGCGACCGGGATGAGCATCAACGATCTGACCGTCCAGTCCCAAAGCACCGGGGACAGCCGCTTCACCGCCCGCTACACCGCGCAGATCGCGTCGCTTGGCACCGGAGCGGTACGCGTCATCGGCAACGCCGCGTGCCTGATCAGCGGCCCCGGCCCGGCCAGCTGCACCGGCAAGACCGAACGGCGGAAGTAGTTTGCGTGAGCGAAGCGGGTCCGCACGCTGATCCTAGATCGCTCTAACTCCGTTGGTGCTGAGCTTGTCGAAGCACGATCCCTGCGCTCGGTGAGTCCGGAATACCGCCCTTCGACAATGACCAAGTGAAACGTCCCCCGGACGTTTCAGCCAAAGCCGGGGGCTTTGGCGACTTGGTCATCAGGGCAAACGGCTGTGGGGCGATTCAACGCAGCCCGCTACGCCGCAATCGGAAAGCGCAGCAGCCGGTCCTCCAGCGCCACCAGCGCCTGCGCACCGCGCCCGACCGCGCGCAGAATCTCGGGGTGATCGACATCTAGCCCGCCAGTCAGCGCGCCGAAGGCCGGCAGGATCAGCTTGGTCCCGCTTGCCACGAAACAGCGCCGCGCCACTGCCCGACCGCGCGCGCGGATGCGCAGTTTGGGGTGGAAATGCCCCGACAGCTCCGGGCGCAATTCGCCCGGCTCGGCTTCGTGCCGCAGCAACAGGCCATCGACCTCGGCCTCAATCAGCACGCGCCCGCCGCAATGGTTGATCGCCGCGTGTTCGGCGAGCGCCGCATCATGGTTGCCGGTGATCCAGGTCCACTCCAGCGCCCCGGTCAGCGCCCGCAATCGCACCCGCGCCGCCTCCGGCAAGCGCTCGCACCCGGCGGAATCGTGGAAGCTGTCACCCAGGCACCACAGCTCCCGCGCGTCGGTGCGTGCCACCAGCGCCGCCAGCGCGTCGAGCGTCGCCAGGCTGTCATAGGGCGGCAGCAGCTGCCCCCAGCGCGCGAACCAGCTCGCCTTCTCGAAATGCAAATCGGCGACGATCAGCGCGCGTCGCGCCGGCCAGTAGAGCGCCGCCTCGGGCAGCGCGTACAGCTCATGTCCGGCGAACGAAAAGGGAACCATGCCACCGCTATCGCGCTGCGGCGGCACCCCGTCAACCGGTGCGTATCGCCGGCGCTGCGCGGTCATGCCCCATCAGAAAGCGAACGCGGCGTGCGGGAAAGTCAATCTCAACCCGGCGGAATGCACGCAGCGCGTCCATCCCCAGCATCAGCGCCGGGGTGTCGATCAAGTCGAAATGGGCGAAAGGGGCGACATCGGCAAAGGCCACGGGAAGGCCGCGCATCACCACGCCGCCGATCTGGACATGCCCCGCGACGTGATAATTGACCGTCATCTTGTCGCCGGTCACGCTGGTCAGCTCGATCGGCTCCTTCAGCGGAATCCGCCGCAACCGCCGCTGCAGCGCCAGATTGCCCATGCTGATCTGTGACCCGGTGTCCAGCACCACGATGACGCGATGTCCTTCAAAATGCGCCTCGGTGACGATCAGCTGGCCAAGGCGGTTACGCGCGACCACCACAATCTCATCCGGGTCGCGCCGGAACCGGTTGCCCTGCGCTGCGCCGCGTGACGGGCGCACCGCCATCTCGCGCCGAACGAAATCAATCGACACCATATGGTCGCGCAACTGCTCGACCCCCAACAGGCCATGCGCACCGAGATGCGCGGCCTCCAGCGCCGGGGCGTTGAACGCGCGGGCATCGCGCACCGGCCCGACGGAGAGCGACGGTACGCGAACGGTCCCGACCTGAGTCGTCCCGGTCATCGTCGTCAGCCGGACCTGGGGGCCGGCAGGCAACCCCAACTGTCCCGCCAGCTGCCGCGAGATCACCGAACGCTCAGCGCCGGTGTCAATGACAAAGGGGTGTGGCGCAGCCCCGCCGATCGAAACCGGCACCGTCATCCGCGTCGCGATCGCCCCCAGGGCGACCATATCCGCACCCTGCTCGGTCCCCGGTACCAGCGGCGCGCCCTCCTGCGGCGCGGGTGACACGCCAAGCGCTGCAGAGAGCGGCAGGAGGAACAGGCCTCGCATGGTCGGATCATATACCTCGCAATGCTGCGCAGCAATCGCGGTTGATGAAGGGTTTTCGTGGTTGAGCTTTGCGCACAACCCTGCAACCTCAATCCACCCGCATCGCCTCGACCGCCAGCGCTTCGGCCTCGATCAGCATCGCATCCTCCGCCGCGCCCTGCGCCACCGTTTCGCGACCGATCATGATCAGCACCGGCACCGCCATCGGGCTGACGCGATCCAGGTCGACATGCACCATCTGCTCCGCCGCGGTATCGAGCAGATGCGCGAGCCGCCCGACATCGGTCATCCGCGCCCGTGCATCGGCCCAGGCCGCCTTCAGCAGCAGGTGATCCGGCTCGTACTTGCGCAGCACGTCATAGATCAGGTCGGTCGAGAAGGTGACCTGCCGCCCGGTCTTCTTCTTGCCCGGCTGCTGCCGCTCGACCAGCCCGCCGATGATCGCCACCTCGCGGAATGCGCGCTTGAGCAACGCCGACCCCTGCACCCAGTCGACGAACTCATCCTCGAGGATATCGGGCGAGAACAGCGCCGCCGGATTCTCGATCCTCTCCAGCCCGTAGACCGCCAGCGCATAGTCGTTCGCAACAAAGCCGATCGGCCCCATCGCCTCCATCCGCCGCGTCACCAGCATCCCCAGCGACTGGTGCGCGTTCCACCCTTCGAAACTATACACCACCATGTGATGCCGCCCCTCATGCGGGAAGGTTTCGACCAGCAGCCGCCCGGGCGCGGGCAGCTGCGAGCGGCGTTGCTGCACCTCCAGCCATTCGCGCACATCGTCGGGAAAGCGCGCCCACTCGGTTGGATCGGCCAGAAACCGCCGCACCCGCTCCGCCAGCGTCGAGCTGATCGACAGCCGCAGGCCCATATAGGACACGATCCGCGCCGGTTTCGCGGTCGCGCGCACGATCACATCGGTCAGCTCGACCCGCTCGACCTCGACCGCCATTCCGGCGAAGAAGAAACTGTCGCCGGGCGATAGCTGGCTTCCGAAATTCTCCTCTACCTTGCCCAGCCGCCGCCCATTCTTGAACCGCACATCGAGCATCGGCGATTCGACGATGATCCCCGCATTCAACCGATGCTGCGCAACAAATGCGGGCTTGGTCACCCGCCACAGCCCATCGGGCGTGCGCGTCAGCCGCTTGAACTTGTCGTACGCCCGCAGCGCATAGCCGCCATCGGCGATGAAGTTCAGCACCCGGTCGAACGTCTCGGCATCCAGCGCGGAGTAGGGCAGTGCCCCCTGCACCTCGCGCAGCAGCGCGCCCGCCTCGAACGGCGCGGCACACGCCACCCCCATCACATGCTGCGCGAGCACGTCGAGCGCGCCCGGGCGGAACACGTCAGTGTCCAGCTCGCCCGCCTCGACCGCATCGAGCGCCGCGCGCGCCTCGAGATATTCAAAGCGATTGCCCGGCACCAACACCGCCTCGCTCGGTTCGTCCAGCCGGTGATTGGCGCGCCCGATCCGCTGCAACAGCCGCGACGATCCCTTGGGCGCGCCCATCTGGATCACGCAATCGACATCGCCCCAATCGACCCCCAGATCGAGGCTGGCGGTCGCGACCAAAGCGCGCAATTTGCCATCGGCCATCGCCTGTTCGGCCTTGCGCCGCGCCTCCAGGCTCAAACTGCCGTGATGCACCCCGATCGGCAGCTGCAGGTCGTTCGCCTTCCACAGATTCTGGAACACCAGCTCGCACAGCCCGCGCGTGTTGCAAAAAACGATGGTGGTGTTGTGCGTCTCGATCTCCGCCATCACCTGCGGAATCGCATAGATGCCGCTATGCCCCGACCATGGCACGCGCCCTTCGGGCAGCAGGATCGCGATATCGGGGTCCGCCCCCTTCTCGCCCACCACCAGCTCAACGCTGTCGATATCGCCATGCGGCGCGAGCCAGGCGCGATAGCCATCGGGGTCCGCCACCGTCGCCGACAGCGCCACCCGCCGCATGTCCGGCGCAATCACCTGCAACCGCGCCAGCGCCAGCGCCAACAGATCGCCGCGCTTGCCGGTGGCGAACGCGTGCACCTCATCCACCACGACCGTCTTCAGCCCCGCGAACATCAGGAAACTGTCCTCATAGGACAGCAACAGGCTGAGCGATTCGGGCGTGGTCAGCAGGATCTGCGGCGGCCGCGCGCGTTGCCGCACCTTCTTCTCGTGCGACGTATCGCCGGTGCGCGTCTCGACCCGGATGTTGAGGCCCATTTCGTCGATCGGGGTCAGCAAATTGCGCTGCACATCCACCGCCAGCGCCTTCAACGGCGAGATATACAGCGTGTGCAATCCTTCGCCCGGCGCCTCGATCAACTCGGTCAGCGTCGGCAGAAACCCCGCCAGCGTCTTCCCCGCCCCGGTCGCCGCAACCAGCAGCGCGTGCTTCCCCGCCCGCCCCGCCTCAAGCATCTCAAGCTGATGCCGCCGCGGCACCCACCCACGCGCGGCGAACCAGTCGGTCAGGACGGGAGGCAACGACTTCAAAGCCCCTCCCCTTCAGGGGAGGGGTTGGGGGTGGGGCGTCTCAGTCTCACCGAG
>CAZWZP010000174.1:0-6233 GCA_964638925.1 uncultured Stakelama sp.
TCCCAGCGCCTCGATTTCATGGTCAAGCGCCACCGGCCGCCCCCGCATTCGCCAGCCGCTCCGCCGCCTGCCCGATCGCCGGGCCGGCCTCGACAATCTGCTGCAGCATCTTCTGCTGCGCCGCCGCCGCATCGGCCTCGGCCTTTTCGTCGTCGGTCGAACGCCAGCGCGCCGGAATGCCGTTGGCTTCGCCCAGGCCGGGGATCACCTTGTCCAGCGGATATTCCCGCTTGAACATCGGCACCGCGTCCTGATCGAACTGCGCCAGCACCGAAACCTGTTCGGCGGTGCGCAGATACCCCGCCGCCTCCGCCGCCAGCATCATCTGGCGCAGCGGATTGTCATACTTCACCCGCACGCCCATGCCGCGCCCGAAATACTCCGCGAGCGCGGGCGGCATATCGTCCAGCTCGCCCTCCTCGCCCATCAGGTCGAGCTCGACATCGAGCATCGGCGCGAACCACTCGGTTTCCTGATTGGCCAGCGGCGCGAGCAGCACGCCTTTCTCCGCGATTTCCTCCATGATCCGGGTCGCGGACACATGGGTTTTCATCTCGCGGCGCAGCTGCAACAGGTCGCCGAAAAACCCCTTGCGATAGATCGCACGGATCTCCGCATGAAGCACGGCGGCATCGGTCATGTCCGGCTGTTCCATAAGCCGCTGGAGCCGGGGGCGCAGGCTTTCGTCCAGCCCGCCATAGGTGATCCCCCACGGACCCAGCCCGATGATCGCTTCGTCCAGATCGTCGTCGGGCGCGAGCAGCGACGGCTTGAGCGACATTTCCACGCCCATCACCCGATCCTGCATCAGGATGTTGGAGGCGCGCAGCGCGCGCAGCAAGCGCATCGCGGGCGACCGCCCATAATCGCGCCCCGCCTTGCGCGAATAGCACGACACGATCCGGCGCAGCGTGCGATAGCCGCCCTGCAAGAACACCTTGGTGTCGGCGCGGGAATAATAGCACGCCCGCCACGGCATCGACTGCGGACCGAACACATCGGTGCGGATGCGCGGATTGCGCTCGATGACGTGCAGGAACTCGAATTCACGGTCGGGCTGCGGGTTCGCGCCCGACATCGCCTCCACCACCTTGGGCGGCGTATTCTCCTCCCACTTCGCTTTGGCCTGTTCGGCGGTCAGCGTCACCATCCGGTGAATGCGCATGATGTTGCCCGCCGCGTCGCGCTCGATCCAGATGCCCGACACATCCTCGGCCTGATAGGACAGTCCGTCATAGCGGCCCCAGGCGTCGAACCTTTTGTCCACCCACATCGACTGACCCCACATCGACAGCAGATTTTCCGCCGATGCATGGATATTGGCGACGAACCCGCTCTCCGGGTCCATCCGGTGCGCAAACACCCGGCCATCCACCGCTTCCAGCCATTGCAGATTGGCGACGCTCGCGATCAGCCCTTCATCGGCCACCCGCGTCTTTTGCCACTTCTGCCCCTTGGGCATGGTGAAGCCCTCGAACACGCTCACCGCGTCCTGAAACGCCTCGGCGGGATCGTCGTCATAGACCAGCGCCGACCGGCTCACCCCCTCCATGCGATAACCGCGCGCCTGAAACTCCGCCTCGGGCAGCAACATGGCCGCGATTTCGACACAATCGCCATCCACCGCCGAACGCTTGCTCTCCATCTGCGCCTGCGCCGCCTCGATCTGGCGATCGTCGAAACCCATGTCGATCATGCTGCTGCCCTTCTCACCAAACGGGCGTGGCACCGCCGCGCCCGAACTCCGTTAAGCCGCCTTCGCCGCGGGCTTCTCGAACATCAGCGTGCCGCCCGGCAGCTTGACGTTGCGCCCGCCGCCGACCTTGACCGGCGTGACCAGCGACGCCTTCGCCACCACCTTGCCGCCATCGTCCATCAAGAACGCGCCCGCGACCTCGGCCCCGGCCAGCGTGGTGGGGAAGGTGACATCCTCGGTCAGCTTCACCGCCTCGCCCACGGGCGCGAACTGCGCCGGCACGAACTCGAGCACCGGCAGCTTGGGCAGCGACATGTCGCGATCGTCCACGAACTGCACCTTGGTCGCGCCGGTCAGCGCCACCAGCCCCGGCGCTTCCGCCTTGGCGTCGATCGTCACATGCTTGGCCCCCGGCTCGGGCTTCGGCTTCGGCGCGGCCTTGCCCGCCGCCGCCGCCTTCGCCGCCGCCAGCGCATTGGCGTGCGCGGTGTCCTTTTCGGTCATCAGCCGCCCATGCTCGCTGGCGGGGATCGTTCCGGCCTTGGCCTCCGCGACGGCCTTGTCGATGTCGGCCTGGGTGAACCGCGCCTCGGCTTCCGCCACCGCTGCCTCATCCTGCGCGCGCTCGCCTTCGGCCTCGGCCTTATCCGAACGCGCCTTCATCTCGCGATGGATCGCATCGGTCAGGGTGACGCGCTTCGCCCCGTCGCTCTCCAGCTTGTGCAGCGATTGCAGCTCGCCATCGGACAGCTGGCCCAGCTTCTCGGTCACGCTATCGACCGATCCCTTGACCAGCTCGGCCAGGTCGAATTCGCGCGTCTCGGTTTCGTTCGTCTTGTCGGTCATCGTCTTTCTCCTCACGTTCCCATCAGGGCTTTCTTGCCCCCCGCACTGCTTTCCGCGCCGCCCGCGCCGGTGCGCCGGTTGCCCAGCGACCCCCGGCGCCGCATCAGCGCATCGGTCACCACCGATTGCGTCTGCACCCGCGCCGTCGGCACCGGTGCCGCCTGTTTCGGCGCAGCCTTGGGCTTGGACAGCAGGCTCGCCGCCCCACCCGCCAGACCCCCGATCAAAAACGGTAAAACCGGTGCTGCAAATGCCATGATCGTTCCCCTATGCCGCCAACCGCACCGGCACCGCGCCGGGCTCGGGATTGTCGTTCGCGGGCAGGCACGCGCTCGGTCCGAACGCGAAATGCCCCTCGCCATGATTGATCTTCGGGCGGCGCGGCTTGCCCGCGCCGCGCCCGCTGCCCGCGCTGTCCCAGCCCTCGAACTTGGTCAGCCCCAGCACGAGATACTGGAATGCGTCATGCACATGGCTGAAGTCGTTCTTCAGCGGTTCGTCCTTCCACCGACCGCCGCCGGTCGAATGCTGCACCCGCGTGACGACATATCCCCGGTTGAACCCCTCGCGCAGCACGCGGCACCGGTTGGAAATGACCAGCGCGGGCTGATTGTCGCACGATCCCGCCAGCTTCTCGCGCACCGCCTCCAGGCGCGGTCCGATCAGGTTGCGCTTCACCGGCGCGGGCTTCATCTTGAGCGTCACGCCGATCGCGGTCTCGTTGAACCCCGCGACGAATTTGTGGATCCACGCGCGATCCTCGGCATTCGCATCGCTGTCGCCGAACCACGCCGACGGGTCGCCCCAATTCTTCTCGCCCAGCTTGGCCCCGGCAAAATGTTCGTTCCAGTACCGGCCGACTTCCTGCCCGAATTCCTTCGCGCCCAGCTTTTCCAGCACCTGATCCTTGCCGGGCTTGAACACCACGACTTCATCGACGGCGCGCACCTGCCCGTTCGCCATCTTCTGCCCGAACACGCACGCCGGGGTGTTGCCGCCGTCCACGCCCAGATGCACCGGCACACGCGGATCATAGCGCAAATCCTCGACGCAATGCCGCGTGTCCAGATACTGCGAATAGACCGGGTTGCCGTCGCGCACCGCACCGAATTTGTTATGGATGAACCGGCGCTTGTCGCCCTCGCTCATGCCGATCTGCATACGCTCGTAATAACCGACCGGCAGGTTCGCGATATTCTCCGCCCCCGCATCCAGCCCGCCGGGCTGCACATGGAAACTCACCTTGAAATTCGGGCCGAACGTCTTTTGATACGCGGCCATTTCCTCCGGGGAGAGGCCGATATTCTTGTTGACGTTGAAATCATAGGTCCAGTTATCTTCGGCGGGCGCGTTCATGTCGCCGATCACGCCCGACCATCCGCCCAGCGGCGTACCCGGCGGGCGATAGCGCCCCACGCGCGGAAATCCGAACTTGAACACGTCCTGGTGCAGCGTGTCCTTTTCGTTCAGCCACAGCCCGGTCAGCGCCAGTCCCTTGAACAGCTCCTCCGCCGACTGATTATCGACCGCACGAAACAGCATCTCGATTTGCAGGCGCATGACCTGCCCGCCCGCCATCGGGATATCGAGGATGACCGTGTGCGTGTTGGTCGTCTGGTTGAAATTCTCCTTGGTCTTGGGGAACCACATGAACCAGTCGGCCATGACGTTGGCCTGCAAATGGCCATAGGTGTCGCGGATCACGCACCACCGCACCCGGCGCACCCCGTCCGGCCCGGCGGGCTGCCAGATCGCCGAATTGATGATTTTCTGGAAACACGTCGTGGTCTTGGCCGACCCGTACGGCCCCATGATCGTGCTGATCGCGCTCTTGTCGATGCGGAAGGCGTGCGCCACCGGGCCGACGAACTTCATCGTCAGCCCGCGCGCGGCGGCCAACAGGCTCCCCCAGCGCCCCTGCGCCTCGCCGTCCAGACGCTGCGGATCGAGCTCGGTCAGCCGTTCGATGATCCGGTCGGCATCGTTGACCGCACGATGCTGCTCCACCGTCCGCTCATGCGCCGGCACATCGCGCAGCGGACGCGCCGCCACCAGTTCCTCGCTGCACCACTCCAGCACCGGCCCCGTGACCGTCGCCAGCGTCCCCAGCGCCAGCAACACCGACGAAAACTGAATCTTCAACAGCTTCAGCTTGGAAGTCGGGATCGGCCCCTCGGGCATACCCGCGCCGATGACGGGACGATCGTCAGTCATCGCCGCACCTGACGGAGCTTTTGCAATGCACGCTGGCGGCGATCAACGCTGCCCAGTTCTTCCGCACTCGGTGGGATCAGCGCGACCACAATCGCACCTACGACACCCAGCAGAACCCCACCGCACCATGCCAGCAAGACGATGATGGCGGCATCACTCATCGCCAATCACCTCGCCCTCGACCACCTCGGCGGCGACGCCAGGCACGAACTCGATGCGCTCCAGTTCCTCCGCGCCCAGCTCGGGCGTGCCCGTCAGCTCCATCAGCGCCGCCGGGTCCGTCATCCCCTCGATATTCAGGATCACGTCGGCGCGCTTGGTCAGTTCGATCTTGGTCGCCTGCTTCCCGTGGATGTAGGGCAGCGCCTCGACGATCGCGTCGCGCTTGAACTTCATCGCGTCGTAACCGGTGATGCGCTTCGACTTGCTCTCGCCGCCCTGCGCCAGCACCATCTGCGCGTACAGCACATCGACCGGCGTGTTCATGATCTCGCCCAGCGCGTCGATCGGGTCGCCATATTTGCCGACAAAGTATCGGGCTAGGTCTTTGCTCGCCTTGTTCTGCGACCCCGGCCGCCGCCCCGGCCCCCGCCGCTCCTGCCCGACCCGCTCCTGCCGCAACGCATCGGCGGGCAGCTTCCCCTTGTCGTCGCGCAGCAGATCCAGCTGCTCGGGATCGGCAAAGAACCGAAACCCGATCCGCTCCCCCGCCTCGGCCTCCATCGCCCGAACAAAACTGGACGCTTCCTCGGTCATGGCAGCATCGCCTCGACCCGCTCCGCCAGCGCAATCGCATCGGCGGCATGTTTCCGCAGCGCCCGCGCAGTCATCCGCAGCGGCAGGTCGGGCATCCCGCGCTCGGCATTCGCATAGGACCGCATCGTCCGCTCGGGGATGCCGGTGCCAGCCGCCAGCGCAGCCTTCCCCATCAACCGCCCCGCCGCCTCGATCGCCGCCAACCGCGCCATCCGCTCCGGCAGCGTGTGCCGCTTTTCCGGCAGGTTCGCCCGCTGGGTCAGCGCCGGGGCTGGTGCGAAGCCCATCAGCGGGCGACCCTTTGACAACCCCGCCCCGCGTGGCGCAGGGTCCGCGACTTGCCAGCGTCGAGTGAGACATGCCCACCGCGAACACCCCAACCCCGCTCCAGCCGTCCGAAAACCGCGCACGCGCCGGCTGACGCCCCGCGCCGCGGCGACTTCCCCAACCCCGACCCTTGGCGACGACGCTGGGTTTCGCGATTTGTCAGCCCGAGGAGAGCAATCATCAGATCAGGGCCAGCCGGCCCAAAGGTTTTCCGAAATCGGTGCTGGCCGCGCGCCAGGGGCATGGGGTGCAGCGCGCGCGGCGAAAGGGGGAACGCCCCCCCGGCCTCCCGATCGGCCCCGCCCATGCCCAGCCCGCCGACCTCGACCGCGCCCGCATGGCCGCGAAGCTGCACAACCTGACGGCCACCCATGTTTTTCGACGCAATCTCAAC
>CAZWZP010000175.1:0-6185 GCA_964638925.1 uncultured Stakelama sp.
CATGGTCGCCTCCGCGCTCAAGTGGAGCGGCGAGTTCGTGTGGGCGTGCAAGAACTATGACGGCGACGTCCAGTCGGATCAGGTCGCCCAGGGCTTCGGCTCGCTGGGCCTCATGACCTCGGTCCTGCTCTCGCCCGACGGCAAGACGGTCGAGGCAGAGGCGGCGCACGGCACCGTCACGCGCCACTATCGCCAGCACCAGCAGGGCAAGGCGACCTCGACCAACCCGATCGCGTCGATCTTCGCCTGGACCGGCGGCCTCAAGTTCCGCGGCAAGTTCGACGACACGCCCGAGGTGACCAAGTTCGCCGAGACGCTGGAGCGCGTGTGCATCCAGACCGTCGAAAGCGGCAAGATGACCAAGGACTTGGCGCTGCTGATCGGCCCGGATCAGCCGTGGATGACCACCGAGCAGTTCTTCGAGGCGATCCGCCAGAACCTCGAAACCGAAATGGCCAGCTGGGCGTAAATCGCCATTGGCGACAGAATGGGCCGCGTTCCGTTGTGGGGCGCGGCCTTTTCATTGCCCGTGAAGCGCGCGGGTCAATCGTGACGCGCTGCACAACGCCGGTGACAAATGGTTTCGCACCCAGCTAGGGTGCGCGCATGGCCCTCGACCTGTCCAACAGCGGTTTCAGCGACGCGCTCGTCATCCTTGGTGCGGCGGGGATCGTCATTCCGGCCTTCACGCGTTTCCGTATCAGCCCGGTGATCGGGTTCATCCTGGTTGGCGCGCTGGTTGGCCCTGCCGGTCTTGGACAACTCGTCGATGACTTTCCCTGGCTTTTCTATTTCACCATCACCGATCCGCACTCGATCGAGCCGTTCGCCGAATTCGGCATCATCCTGCTGCTGTTCTCGATCGGGCTGGAACTGTCGTTCAAGCGCCTATGGGCGATGCGCGGGCTCGTCTTCGGAGTCGGCGCGGCTGAACTGCTTGGAGCGGCCACGCTGATCGGGATCGGGCTGTATGTGATGGGGCAGAACTGGTCGGGCGCTCTGGGCCTTGGCCTCGCGCTTGCTTTGTCCTCAACCGCGCTGGTGCTTCCGATCGCGGGGACCACGAGCGCAGTCGGCAAATCCGCCTTCGCTATGTTGTTGTTTGAAGATCTGGCGCTGATCCCGATCGTCTTCCTGCTCGCCGCGCTCGCCCCGGCAGCGGGCGATGCCGCATTCGGTGAATTCATGATGACGCTGCTGCGTGGCGGCGTCGTGGTGGCGATCCTGTTCATCGGGGGCCGTTTCATCCTTCCCCGCCTGTTTGCGCAGGCGGCACGGACCAAGTCGCCCGAGCTGTTTCTCGCCGCCAGCCTGCTGGTCGTAATCGTCGCCAGCCTTGCCACCACCGTGGTCGGCCTGTCCCCCATCGTCGGCGCGCTGCTCGCCGGCGTGCTGATCGCCGAGACCGATTATCACAGCGAGGTCGAGGTCATCACCGCACCGTTCAAGGGGCTCGCGCTGGGCGTGTTCCTGATCACGGTCGGTATGCGGCTCGACCTGCGGATGATCATGCAGGACTGGGCGTTGCTGCTCGCCGCGATCATCGGCGTGATGGCGATCAAGGTCGGGGTGACGATCGGACTGCTCAAGCTTTCAGGCGCGCGCACAGGCACTGCGGCAGAGGCAGGTGTGCTGATGGCGAGCCCGTCGGAGACCACACTGATCGTCCTGGGTGTCGCCGCGACGGCCGGACTGATCCAGCCTTCGACCGCTACCTTCTGGACTACCGTCACCGCCATCGGGCTGACCATCACCCCGCTGCTTGCCACCGCCGGTCGCTTCCTTTCGCGCTTGATTGAGGCGCGCGATTCGCGGGGCGAGGAAGCGGCGAATCCCGAGATCATTGCCGGCGGTACCGTCATTATCGGCTTCGGGCGGGTCGGTCGCACCGTTGCCGACATGCTGACCGCCCACGGCAAGCCCTATGTCGCGATCGACGCGGATATTGACGGCGTCGCGGCGGCGCGGCGCGAGGGGTATTCGGTGATGTTCGGCGACGTCTCACGCGCCGAACTGGTCGACCGGTTGCGCCTCGGCCATGCCAAGGCGCTGATCCTGACGATGGACGATCCGGTGCTCACCGTGCGACTGACCCGTCGGGTGCGCAGCTGGGTTCCCGATATCCCGATCATTGCCCGCGCACGCGACGCTGCGCACGCTGCCGAGCTCTACAAGGCCGGCGCGACGGATGCGGTGCCCGAAACGCTCGAAAGCTCGTTACAATTGTCGGAGGCCGCTTTGGTCGATCTCGGGGTCGCGGTCGGTCCAGTGATTGCGTCGATTCACGAAAAGCGCGACGAGATGCGCAAGTCGATCAAGGAAGCCGCCGGGCTGGAGCGCGAACCGCGGATTCGGCGAGTGCGCAGGGACGAGGTCGAGGCCTGAGCTCCTACCCCATCCGCATCCGCACCACGCGCTTGAGCACATCCAGCGGCATCGCGCCCTTGCGCAGCACGTCATGGAACTGGCGGGGATCCCAATTGGCACCTGCTTTCGCCCTGGCCTCGTCGCGCAGCTCGACCCAGACGGTATGCCCGATCTTGTAGCTGCACGCCTGACCCGGCCAGACAGTGTAGCGGTCGATCTCACCCTGGCTGCGGCCGCGCGCGATGCCGGTGGTGGCGATGAAGTAATCGGTCGCCTGCTCGCGGCTCCAGCGCTTGGCGTGCATCCCGCTATCGACCACCAGCCGCGTCGCCCGGAACAGCAGCGACTGGAGGTAGCCGACCTGCCCCAGCGGGTCGCCGTCATACATGCCCATCTCGTCCGCCAGCTGCTCGGTATAGAGCGCCCAGCCCTCGCTATAGCCGCTAAAGCCCCCACGCCGCCGGATCAGCGGAATGTCTTGTGATTCGAGCGCGAGCATCACCTGCAAATGATGCCCCGGCACCGCCTCATGATAGCTCAGCGTCGCGAGGCCGAACTTCGGGCGATCGAACGTGTCACGCAGGTTGATGTAATAGATGCCCGGGCGCGAGCCGTCGAGCGTCGCGGCCTGATAATAGCCCCCCGGCGCGCCGACCTGGATCGCCGGAGGCACGCGGCGCACTTCGACCGGCGCCTTGGGCAGGGTCGCAAACTGTTCGGGCAGGCGCTTTTCCATCGCCCGCACCTGCGCCCGCAGCGTCTCTAGCAGCGCCTCACGGCCGGGATCGGTGTTGGGAAACAGCTGATCGGGCCGCTCGTTCAGCGCGACCAGCCGCGCGCCGACCGTGCCATCGCGCATCCCCTGCGCCTTCAGGATCGCGTCGATCCGTCCGCTGATCTCGGCGACCTGCTCCAGCCCGATGCGGTGAATTTCATCGCCCGACAGTCGCGTGGTCGTCGCGGCTTCCGCTGCTGCGGTGTAATAGGCCTCGCCATCGGGCAGCCGCCATACGCCCGCATCATGCGTCGCCTTGACCCGCAATTCGGTGACCAGCGCACGCTGGCGATCGAGCGCCGGAAAAATCTTGTCGGCGACGATCTTCTCCGCCTGTGCCCCGCGCTCCGGCGGCAGTTTCGCCGCCTCCAGCTTCGCCTTGAACCCGGTGACCAGGCCAAACTCGCTCGGCGCCTTGTCGCGCAGCGACGCAAACTGCTTGAGCGTGGTGTCGAGCACATAGTCGGGCGCGAACACTCCGCGCGCCGCGTCCGCGCGCTGGCGCTCGCTCTCTTGGTCCAGCACCGTGGCAAACGCCTCAAGCCGCGCGAGATAGGCGTCGGCGTCGACAGCGTCACGCACCCGGTGCTGATTGTCGAGAAAATCCGGCACATCCCGATAAGCGCCGCTGAGTTGGCTTAGCCGGAACGGCGCATAGCGCCCGCCCGCCGACCCATAGGTAAAGCGCTCGCGCCCCGCGATGCTGCGTTCGAGCTGATAGGTAACGATGTCATGGTCGAGCCGCGCATTCTCACCCAGAGTGTCCGGATCGATCGCCCGAATCGCGGCGAGTTCACGCTTCGCTCGCGCCAGATCGCGCGCCTCGTCCGCCGCGCTGCGGCCCGACAGTTGCGATCTGAGTGCCGCATTCTTGCCGGTGTCGAGGCCAAGCGCAGTCGCCCCTTCCGGACTTTCGGTCAGGCGGTCGTTGAAAATCCGGTCGAGCAACGTGCGCAGCGCTGCGTCGCCCGATCCGGTGGTCGCCTCACCCGGACCGCGCGCAGCGGCGGGGATGCTGGTGGCCAGCACCGCAGCGCCGATGGATTGAACGAACGAGCGGCGGCGCAGGGTCATCGGCGGGTGGTGTCCGGATTACTTGTCGAGCGCAGGCACACGCGCGACGCAAGCGGCCAGTGCCGACACGGTCGCACCGTCCTGACTGCGCAGCTTCGGTTCCAGCTGCGCCGACAGAGCGGGCACTTCGGCATCCACCGTCTTGCCGTTCTTGCCTGCCGCGCGCCCGGAATCGGCTGCTGCCATGCCCCAATAGATGAGGTGATCGAACAACTGCGATTCCTGCGGCGTGCCCTTGCCGATCTTCAGCGCGGCATGGGTCAGCGCGGCGCAGTTGAGCGCCTCCGGGTAAGGCGGCAATTTGCCCTGCGCCATCGTGGCGGGGGCGGCGATGAGGGCGGCTGCGATCGCAGCGGCCTTCAGAATAGGGTCACGCAGTTGCTTTCTCCTCGGCAAGCGCCGTCTTGACTGCATCGATCGCGGCCTGGGCGTTCCCGCCCTCGGGACCGCCACCCTGCGCCATGTCCGGCCGCCCGCCGCCGCCCTGCCCGCCCAGCGCGGCAACACCACGCTTCACCAGCTCGACGGCACTGAAGGTGCCGGTCAGGTCGTCGGTGACACCCACCGCGATCGCTGCACGTCCTTCATTTACCGCGACAAAAGCTACCACAGCTGAACCGATCCGGCCTTTCGCCTCATCGACTGCGCCGCGCAGCGCCTTGGGGTCGAGCCCGTCGAGGATCTGGCCAACGAAGTTCACGCCGCCGATCTGCTCGGGGCCAGCCGGAGCCGCAGCCCCGCCGCCGCCCATGGCAAGTGCCTTCTTCGCTTCGGCCAGCTCGCGCTCCAGCTTGCGCCGCTCTTCGACCAGCGCCGCGACGCGGGCACTCACCTCATCGGGTGATGTCTTGAGCGTCGCCGCCACCTCACGCAGCTTCGCGTCGCGATCATTCAGCCAGGTGCGCGCCGCCTCACCGGTCAGCGCCTCGATCCGGCGCACGCCGCCCGCGACGGCGCTTTCGCTAACGATCTTGAACACCCCGATATCGCCGGTCGCACGCACATGGGTGCCGCCGCACAGTTCGACCGAATAATGTTTGTCGGTGAGGCGACCCATCGACAGCACGCGCACCTCGTCGCCATATTTTTCGCCGAACAGCGCCAGCGCGCCCGCCGCGACCGCATCCTCGGGCGTCATCAGCCGCGTGCCGACTGCTTCGTTGGCGCGGATTTCAGCATTCACCTCGGCCTCGACATCCGCAATCTCCTGCGCTGTCAGCGCGGTGGGGTGCGAAAAGTCGAAACGGAAGCGATCGGGCGCGACCAGCGACCCCTTTTGCGTGACATGCCCGCCAAGCCGATTGCGCAGCGCGGCATGGACGAGGTGCGGCGCCGAGTGATTGGCGCGAATCGCATCACGGCGAGCAACGTCGATCGCCAGCTTGACGGTGTCGCCGACCTTGAGCTCGCCGCACGCCAGCGTCGCCTGATGCGCGTGCAGCCGGCCGAGCGGCTTCGACGTATCGCTGACGATCGCCTCGGCCACGTCATTGCCGATCGTGCCCGCGTCGCCCATCTGGCCGCCGCTCTCGCCATAAAAGGGCGTCTGGTTGGTAAGGATCGTCACCTCGTCACCCGCACCTGCGCGATCAACGCGCACGCCGTCCTTGACCAGCGCAACGACCTGGCCCTCGCCCTCGGTCGCGCTATAGCCGGTGAACTCGGTGCTCCCATGCTCTTCGGCGATGTCGAACCACACATCGTCGCTGGCCTTGGCCCCCGACCCCTTCCACGCGGCGCGCGCGGCATCCTTCTGGCGCTTCATCGCCGCGTCGAATCCGTCACGGTCGACCTTCATCCCCTGCGGACGCAGCGCATCCTCGGTCAGGTCATAGGGGAAGCCATAGGTGTCATAGAGCTTGAACGCGGTCTCGCCGGGCAGGATATCGCCCTCGCCCATCGATCCCGTCGCTTCGTCGAGCAGCTTGAGGCCGTTCGCCAGCGTCTGGCGGAAGCGGGTTTCCTCCTG
>CAZWZP010000176.1:0-6139 GCA_964638925.1 uncultured Stakelama sp.
AGCTGCACCTCGGCGCACATCACCACCAGCTGGCCCATCTTGGCCTCGTCGGGGATCGCGCGGCCCGTCTCCCACATCATCCAGCTTCGCTCGCTGACGGGCGGCACCATCCGCGCGGCGGCGGCCCGCTGCGTAAGGTCATGGAGGTTGCGCCATTCGCGCAGCTTGGATTGACAGTGTTTCGTCATGGGACGTCGTGACTAACGCTAATCGTTAGTGCTTGACAAGAGCCACTAACGCAGAACATCAGTTACGCATGTCGGCCAGCGTTATACCCTTTGTCGCAATGGCCGACTTTCCAAACCGCCTGAACGCCCTGCGTCGCGAACGCGGCATGACCCAGCTCGAACTGGCCGACATGCTCGGCTACTCGACCATGAAAATTTCGCGCCTAGAAACTGGCAAGGTTGAGATGAACCTTGACGAAATGCGTAAGATTGCACGGGTTTTTGGTGTGGCGCCGGTCGATTTGCTCAACGACAGCGACGTCCCGGACCGCCTCTCCGACGAAGAACGCGACCTGCTTTACAGCTATCGCAGCGCCGATCGGGGCACCCAGGAAAACCTGCGCCGCGTCGCCGACGCGCTCACCGGTTATCGCCCGGAGCCTCCCGGCGACGAACGGCAGAAGTTAGCGGGCTAACGCCCTGCGTTAGTTTTCCTGTTGACTGACTAACGAATAACGTTAGTTACTGCCACCGTTCCCACGAACGGAGGCACGCCGTGCATTACCGATCCGATGAATTTACGCTGGGCGTCGATGCCCTGATCGCCCGTCTCGGGCAGCAAACAAGCCGCACCGGTCGCCCGCACACGCTGCGCTGGAAACTGGCGCACCTTGCCGACCTGATCGACAATCACGGCTTCCCGCCGCCGCTCCCGTTCGCCGGCAGCACCACGCCCTGCGCGCAAAGCCGCTGGCTCGCCGCCGCCATCGATGCGTGGTTGGGGGACTTCATGCCCCCCGGCGCATCCGACGCGATGGAGGCGGCGGCCCGTCGCGAAGCCGATCGCGACCTCGACGCCAACGCCATCGCCGTCGCCGCGCAAATGGCCGCGCGCCAGCTGCGCGTCGTGAACGGAGGGCGCGGCCAATGATCGCCTCCATTCTGCTTTGGATCGGCGCAATCTTCTTTGGGCTGTTCAGTCTCGCTTCTGCGATGCTGGCGGAGGAAGAAGCAAGCGGTGGATGGGCGCTCACGGCCCTCATCATGCTCGCCCTTGCACTTGCAATGGCAGCAGCGGCATGACCGCCCCCCGTCTCCCGAAGGCCGCCCATCCCCGGCGCGGCCAGGCCGGACGCGCGAGCCCCCCAAGCAACCGTGCGCGTCCGGCCAATACGTCCAACGATCGCCGCGCATTCATCATCGGCGGCCTGATCGCGGGCTATCTCATGCTGAACGCCTTCATGGCGATCACCGACCCGACATGGTGGCAACCATGAACGCCCGCGAACTCCGCGTCCTTGTCGGCTGTTCTGGCATCGCCGCACTCATCACCGGCGCTGCAGCGATCGGTCAGATGCTCTGGTGCTGCTGATGCCCGACCACGATCCGCGCGCCGATGCCGCCGCCGACCCCCTCGAAACCTACGAAGCGCCCGCCCAGGGCGACGATGACCGGAGCAACGTCAATGACTGATGCGATGCCTGCCACTGAACCAAGGCATGAATTTTCGGTCATTACCGGGGATGGACGGGGGCGCTACGTCGTGATCGCCACCCACTATCGCGCTGATCGTGACGGGGTGGCCTTTTACGATGCGCCAACCGGCTTTCACCCCGGCGCAAAGATCGACCATCACACCTTCGTATCGCACCCGGTGTTTGTGGAGCGCGGGGTCACGCTTCCATGATCCGCGCCGTCTATCGCCCGCGTCAGGCCGATATTCTGCTGATGGATCAGGACGGCACCGCCACCTTCCCGGTGCCGGTCGATCAGCTGCCCGATCTGGTGGACGCCTTGTGCGACGCCTTCGCCGTCCCGCTCCTCGCCACCCGCCTCGCTGGCGACCCCGCCGCGCAAATCCCGCCCCGCGACTTCTGGAGCGCCGTATGAAACGCGACGTCGCCGCCCAACAGGCCCGCATGGCCGAACTGGACGCGATCAACCGTCACCGCCAGCTGACCAGCGAGGAAAGCGCCGAACTCGACCGGCTGCACCGCGCCGCCCAGCTGCGCCGCTACCGCGTCCCCGCCCAGCTCAAAATCGCCCGCGCCCGCGTGGCCCGCTTGGAGGCATTGCTGCGATGACCGCCCGCCCCCTCGCCCATGACTTCCCCCCGCGCTCGGAACTCGCCGATCGCGCCCCCGGCGACGTCACCTTTGCCGACATGGTGCGCGAGCTTGCCGACGAACGCGCCCAGCGCGTCACTACCTACCCGCACCTCATCAACAAGGGCACGCTGTCCCGCGACGACGCCGCCCGCCACATGGCCATCTGGCGCGCAATCGAGGCGGACTTCGCCGCCGCCGCCCCGCATCAGGATCGCCCCGGCACGCCCCAGGCGCACACCGCCGCCCCAAAGAACGCGATTGCATGGGATGACAAGATCCGCGAGCTGCGCCGGGAACTCGCCCTGCGCCGCACCGCCTACCCCAAATGGATCGCCAAGCCGGTCCACCCCCTCACCGCGACCGAGGCCGCGCGCAAGCTCGCCGCGCTGGATGCGATCCACTGGCGCTATTGGCACCGCCTGTTCGCCTTCACCCCCGCCGGGATCGACCCGCGCACCGACCTGTCCCGCCTCGCATGGATCGCGACGCGAGAGGCTGAACGCGCCAAGGCCCGCGCCGATCGCACCGGCGGCCGCCAGCCTGATCGCACACTGCTGGACGCCCCCGCGCCAGCCCGCCGGGTCAACCCCGATCGCGTCGCCGCGTCGCGCTGGCGCTTGCTCGCCAGCTGGTTCGCCGCGGTTGATCCGCGCCCCGGCTTCATCGCCGCCAGCGCCAGCGCCTACCCCGCCGGCCTCGCCGATCATCTGGCCCACGCCGCCGCCGAACTCGATCGCCGCGACGAAGCCGTCCGCCGCGAAGGCGAACGCTGGCGCTTCGCCCAGGTTCTCGACGTCTATCAATGGCTGGATGCCGCCGCGCGCCAGACCAACACCGCGTGCCCGCTAACCCGCATCTTCGGCACGCTCCCCACGCCACCCCAACCGCTTAAGGAGGCAGCATGAGCAACGAACATGAGGCGCTGGAGCCTTGCCCGTTTTGCGGCAGCGCCGCTGAGTTGCGCGAGGGAGAAGAGGTCGCCTACGTCCAATGCCTCGGCGCGAAGTTTCATCGCGGCCCCTTGGTGGACGGCGATAACAACGCTGCCGCTGAAGCCATCGCCGCGTGGAACACCCGCGCCACCCCCTCCCCTTCGACTGACACGCTGGGCGTGACGCAGGCCGACCGCGATTTCGCAGCGGCATGGTGCGTCATCGCGACCGAGAATAGCCGCAAAATCCGCGCGGGTGAGTGGGACAATCACCCTGGCGTCCAAGCTGCAAAGCGCCATCGCACCGGAGGCTCCCATGACTGACACGCTGGAACGGCGGGAGGCGATGCAGTTGGCGCGAGCTTTTCATGACACCTATGAGCGTCTTGCTCCCGCCTTTGGCTATGAGACGCGGCTCGAAACCAAAGTATTCGATCCTAACTCACCGAATGGCCAGTTAATGATCGCTGTCTGCGCGCAGATCGCCGCCCTCACCACTTCACCCCGCGTGGATGAAGGACGGGCGCTGCGCCGGGAGGGCATCGTGGCCTTTTCAGCCGACATTGAGAACCCGCGCGTCCTTAAGCTGCACTTTGACCAGGATGTAACAAGCGCGCACAGATCGCTGATTTTGGACGCGATCAATGCCCGCCGCGTCGCCCTTGCCACCACGCCCGCTGATCCCCGTGTAGGGAAGATGGAAGCGGACTTGGAGGAGAAGGAATAACGCCGATGCTACCGCGCGCGCCGCATCCATCGCAGCGCCACAAGCGCGATCACCGCCAGCGCCAGGCCGACGCCCGCGATCATCGGCCAATCAGTCTGTTCGCGATCGGGCGGCGGAGTGCGTTGATCCAGCACCACCGGCGTCGTGACTTCCCGCCCCGGCACAAAGCCGCCTTTGCTCGCCGCCATCACCACCCCCATTGACACCGGACTCTCGGCGCGCGCACCTTCCGCCGCCCCCGTTCATGGAAAGCCAGCACCCATGAAGATCGCAGGAAAGACCGTCAAAGGCTTCGTCGTCAAGACGCTTGCCTCCGGCACCTATTACGGATGGGAACCGACCCCGCTCCAGCGCAAGGCCGGATGGAAGTCGTTCAAGCTGGAGGCGCGCGACCTCGGCCACGCGATCCAGCTGTGCGAGGATCAGAATGCAAAGGTCGCGCAATGGCGCACCACCGGCGCCGCGCCGGCGCATGTCAAACGCTACATCGCGCCCAACACCTTCGGCTCCGTCCTCGACCGCTACGAACGCGCCGTGCTGGCCCACAAGTCGGAGAATACCCGCCGCGTCGATCGCACCGCAATCAACACCCTGCGCGCATGGGCGGGGGACAAGCCTGCCAAATTCATCACCCGCGCACGGGTCAAGGCGCTGCGCGACGCCATGATGCGCGAGCTGAAGGTGGAGCTGGACGGCCCCGGCCACTCCACCGTGTTTCACCTGCTGACCACGCTGCGCAAGATCCTCGGTTGGTGGATTGACGATGCCGACCTCGGCATTCCCAACCCCGCCGATCGCTTCGGTCTACGCGCACCCACCCCGCGCGATCAGATTTGGGAACGCGATGCCCAGCTGCTGATGCACGACGCCTGCGCCGCGCTCGGCGCGCCCTCGATCGCGCTCGCCTTCGATATCGCCACCTATACCGGCCAGCGCCAGGCCGACGTCCTGACCATCCCGCGCAGCCGGTGGCAGGAAATCACGCCCGCCCAGCTCGGCCACGATCAACGGCTCTACGACGCCCTGAAAAGCGACCACGGCCCCGACGCGGGCAAGGTCATGGGCATCTACGTCAAGCAGGGTAAGACCAAACGCTGGGTCGGCGTGCCGATCGAGGGCGAGCTGCGCGACCGGATCGAGGCGACGATCGCCACCACCCTCGCCGCCGCCAAAGCCGCCAACGCCATCCCCCCGGCGGAAATCATCGTCAACGACGCCCACGGGCGCGCATGGGGGCAAAGCGACTTCATCCACACCTTCGGCGAAATCCGCGACGCAGCGGCCACCGTGGCGATGCTGGAGGGCAATGACGAACTGGCGGACCGCATCGCCACCCTGCAATTCCGCGACCTGCGCCGCACCTGCATCGTCACGCTTGGCCAGCTGGGCCTCAACGACTATCAGATCGCGTCGATCACCGGCCACAGCCAGGCGACGATCAAGCGCATCTTGGAGGTTTACATGCCCCGCACCGAAGCCGCCGCCGCCAGCGCCGTCGTCGCCCGCATCGGCGATCAGGCGCGCCGGGCCGATCAGACCGCACGAGAGAGGCAAGCGTGAGCGACCCCAGCTTCACTGATTTTGAGCAGGGCGAGCGCCAAGCACTGCTTGAAGTGCGATCGTTCATCCTCAAGCACGGGCTGAAGGAGGTGGACGCCTATTGCGCGCAACGCCTCCACGATATCCGCATGGACGCCCGCCACCGCACCTTGACCCCACGGCCTCGGTTGGAACACACCGGGAACGATGCCGCGCCCCACAACCCTGAAGGAAATCGACCAGGCCGGGCATGACCTGCGCCTGTGGTGCTATGCCTGCCAGCGCGCCGGACATATCGACGCGATCATATGGGAACGCTTCGCGGCGCGCGGCCTCCCGCTCGCGATCGACGCCGCACGCCCCTATTTCCCCTGCCAGCAATGCGGCGCCCGCGACTGCCTGATCCTGCCCGCGACCCGCCCGCCGACCATTGGAAACCCCGTCGCGAACCTCGTCTCTGGCTACTTCCACCGCCTGCGATCGAGCGCCAAGAATCACCGCCGCCGCTGAAAAGTCGGAATTCCGACTTGGAAAAAGTCGGAATACCCCACCAGCGCGACCCGTCCAGAAACGAAAAACCCCGCTAAGTCGTTGACTTAGCGGGGTTTTAAGTGGCGCACCCGGAACGATTCGAACGTCCGACCCTCAGATTCGTAGTCTGATGCTC
>CAZWZP010000177.1:0-1390 GCA_964638925.1 uncultured Stakelama sp.
AGACTTGGCGGCGAACTCCTTTGCTCGGGCCGCGACAATCTCTTCGAGTTTCGGTGCGGCGACGATTTCGTCGACCAGGCGCCACTCGACCGCGCGCTTGCCGCGCAGCCCCTCGGCCAGAGTCGAGAACACGTCCGCCCGATCGCGGCGGTAAGGTGCCATTCCAGCTTCGGCGCATAAAACGCCCCCTCGCCCGGCAGCTCTTCCCAGCCATATTCGGGCGTGGCCAGCCCCGCGCGCACCACCGCGTCGCGCAGCTCATTCTCCGCCTTGTCCCAGTCGGCATCCGACCCGAAGCGCTTCTCCGGGCGCAGCGCCAGCTTGATCGAATAGCTAAAGCCGAAATCGCGATACACCCGATCCGCCAGCTCGCAGAAGGCCTGCACCTCGGCGACGATCTGATCCTCGCGGCAGAAGATATGCGCGTCGTCCTGCGTGAACTGGCGCACGCGCATCAGCCCGTGCAGCGCGCCATGCGGCTCGTTGCGGTGGCAACAGCCATTCTCGTACAACCGCAGCGGCAGCTCGCGATAGCTCTTCAGCCCCTGCCGGAAAATCAGCACATGCGCCGGGCAGTTCATCGGCTTGAGCGCCATCCAGTCGGCCTCGCCGCTGATCACCGGGCCTTCGTCGTCGACGTTGGGCACCTCGTCGGGGATCACGAACATATTCTCGCGATACTTGCCCCAATGGCCCGACTGCTCCCACTGGCGCGCGTCCATCACCTGCGGCGTCTTGACCTCGCGATAGCCGGCCGCGTCGATCGCACGGCGCATATAGGCCTCGAGCTGACGCCACACCATGTACCCCTTGGGGTGCCAGAACACGCTGCCATGCGCTTCCTGCTGCAGGTGGAACAGGTCCATCTCCGCGCCCAGCTTGCGATGGTCGCGCTTGGCCGCTTCCTCCAGCTTGTGCAGATGCGCGTCGAGCTGCTTCTTGTTGAGCCAGCCAGTGCCATAGATGCGCGTCAGCTGCGCATTCTTCTGGTCGCCGCGCCAATAGGCCCCCGCAACCCGCATCAGCTTGAACGCCTGCGGATCGAGCTTGCCGGTCGAGGCCAGATGCGGCCCCCGGCACATGTCGAGCCAGTCGTCGCCCGACCAGTACACCGTCAGCTCCTCGCCCTCGGGCAGCTCCTTGGCCCATTCGGCCTTGAAGCTCTCACCCTCGGCGGTCCAGCGGTCGATCAGCGCCTGCCGGCTCCACACCTCACGGCGCAGCGGCTTGTCGGCGCGGATGATCTCGCGCATCTTCGCCTCGATCGCGGGCAGATCCTCCATCGAGAAGGGCGCACGCGACGCCGGAGCCATCACGTCATAGTAAAACCCGTCATCGGTCGCCGGGCCAAAGGTGATCTGCGTGCCGGGAAACAGCGCCTGCACCGCCT
>CAZWZP010000177.1:1412-4503 GCA_964638925.1 uncultured Stakelama sp.
TCCAGCGCATCCGCCTCGTCCCGCGCCGTCACCAGCGCAAGGTTGGCGTCAGCCTCCAGCGGCCGGTTGATGTCGCGGAGTTCCCCATCGACCCGCGCGGCAATCGCCGCCTTGGCCAGCCCTGGCCCGATCGCAGCGGCAATGTCGCCCGGCGTGGTCCCCGGCGGCACTTCGCGCACCGAGCCATCGGGAAGCGTGATCGAGATAAGGTCGGCCATATCCATCCTGCATGTTTGACGTGCCTATGCACGCCACGGCGACGCTAGAAAAGGGGCAGGATCACAGGGGAGCAGCGCCATCTCACCCGATCCCGGGCAAGAGGGCCAGCGCCGCGCTTCAGCCGCGCACGCCAAACCCTCCCGCCGCGGCGGGAGGTGTGGTGGTAGTGCTGGCAAAGCGAACGGCCATGCCGGGAAGATAGGCCAAGAAGGCGCGCAACGCCAGAGCCACAACAATAGCCCCTCCCGTTCAGGGGAGGAGTTGGGGTGTGGCAGCGCGCCAAGCCTCTCGGTCAAGAAGTAATGATTCACGCAAAGACGCAAAGACGCGAAGAAGAAGATGTGTTCACGCGGAGGCGCGGAGGCGCTGAGAAGGATCGCCAGCCGCGCCAGCGGCCCTCCATTCCAACCGCCTCCAACCAACGCAACGCAGAAAAAGGCGGCTGAGGCCGCAAAGAAGGACGAAACCTCCGCGTCTCCGCGCCTCCGCGTGAAAACCCTCTTCGCGCCTTCGCGCCTTCGCGTGAATCAACCTTCTTCTTCCCCCGCCCGCAGGCTACCCTCACCCCATGCCTGACCACCGCATCACCGCCATCCTCCCCTGCCGCGACCTGCAGGCGAGCACCGATTTCTACCAGCGCCTCGGCCTCACCCTCGACAGCGACTGGGGCCATTACCGCATCCTCAGCGACGGCAAGGGCTGGCACTTGCACCTCCGCCACGACCCCACCACGCCCCAGGCCCCCGACAACCCGTTCGGCCTCTACCTCTACGCCGAAGACGTGGACGCCATCGCCGACCGCGTCCGCGACGCGATCATCGAACCCGGCGCGCCGCATCTCAAGCCATGGGGGATGTACGAATTCGCGGTCAGCGACCCCGACGGGACACTGGTGCGCGTGGGGCGCGTGGCCGCTGATCATGGCTGATCAGTCCATCTCACCACCTGCCTTCGCTACCAAGGTTATCGCCTTTGTCGATATTGTCGGGTTTTCTAAAAGGGTGGAGCGGGCGACCGATGACGATTTGCCCGGACTCATCGAGTTGACCGAACTTCTCGGCAAACCACTCGATGCCGTGGAATATCTTCAATACGGCCCGATCGCTTGCCCGAATGCACCCCGCATCGACAAGGGTCTGGACTTCAAGATCACCCAAGTCTCGGATTGCGTCATAATTTCGGCCGAATGTTCGCCAGCTGGCGCGATCAATGTCATATATCATTGCAACCGCATCGCAGTCCGAATGATGCAGCATCGGCACCTTTGCCGGGGGTCAATCGTCATCGGACCGATCTTCCACCATGGCATCAAAATCATCGGCGAAGGATACCAACGTGCTTTCCGGGGCGAAGAATCGATCACAGCCATGTCGAGTCCGCTGGATCCGGAAAGCAAAGGCGGCCCTTTCATCGAAGTTGCGCCTGACCTTCTCGCCTATCTCGCTGAACAGAAGGATCAGTGTGCCAAAGATATGCTGCGCAGTCTCACGCATTCCGATGGCTCTGTGACGGCGATCTACCCTTACCACGGCATCGCTGAGTCTCACTTTTGCGAGGTGAAGGAGGACTTCGACGCTCAAAAATGGCGTGCAAGCGTGAGCGCATGGCGAGAAAGCTGGGTTGAGATGCGAAGCGATCTTGCGGCCAGGGCAAGCGCATTGCCAACACGGCAGGCGGCGAAGTGGCACCATGTCATCAAGGGCGTGGAGCACATCATTTCACGCGCAGATGACCGTATTCGTCAACTGGATGGATTTATCGAACGTGGTTACGGACCACGCGTGGGTTCAACTTGGGGCACGCTATGACCGAAGCCGCTCAAACCACCCCGCCTCTCTAAGAAGCCCCTTTCCTACAAACCCCCAAAAAGCGCATAAACTGGTTGATGCGCAAACCACTCAAATCCACCAGCCAGCCACGCGGCGCCCCACCGTCGCACACCCGTCGCCCCGGTGTCGCGTCGCGGTCGCATACCCGTCGCATCCGCGTCGCGCCCCGGTCGCACAAAAGTCGCGCCGCCGGTGTAAGCCCGTCGCCCTCCTGTCGCGTGACAGTCGCCTACCCGGCGCAAACCCGCCCCGTCGCGGTCGCCTCACCCCGAAACACGCTTGTTCTTGTCCGCTTCGTCGGACGCCTGTCAGCCCCGACCTCAAATCACCCCGAACGGCACCACCCGGTTGAGCGCAATATGCCCGATCCCCGACCGGCCCAGATACGGCACCCCCATCTCGCGGCACCAGCGGATGATCACCTGTTCCAGCGACTCGCCGAACGGCACGTCATTGTCGACCATGTCGGTCACCGCGCCCAGCCGCACCCCGGCGATGCCCTGCAGCTGGGTGGCATGGGCCATCTGGAACAGCATCCGGTCGATCCGGTACATCGGCTCGCCGACCTCCTCGATATGCAGGACATGGTCGGTCAAATCGGGCAGCCACGGCGTGCCGATCATTGCCGCCAGGATCGACAGGTTGAACGCCGCCGCCGGGCGGCCGTCCAGCGTCGGCTCCAGCCCGTCGCGCTTGCCGTCGATCAGCCAGCTCAGCACCCACCCCGCGTCGGTGCCCTTGTCATTGACGCCCATGGCGCTCGCCCCCGACCCATGCGCCTGCCGCCCGAGCCGCCGCGCATAGAGCGCACCCAGCATGAACCCCATGTCGGAATAGCCGACATAGGTCTTGGTCTTCGCCGCCGCCCCAAGCTGCGGCATCGCGACATCGAGGATGCGGTTGGAGCCATAGCCCCCGCGCGCGAACCAGATCGCGTCGAACGCTGCATCGTTGGCGAATTCCAGAAACGCCGCCGCGCGAACCTCATCGGGGCCGGCAAAATGCCCCTCGGTCAGGAAGCATTGCGGGTGGAACACGATCTC
>CAZWZP010000177.1:4610-6059 GCA_964638925.1 uncultured Stakelama sp.
ATATTCCTGCTACCCCCAACGACCACCCCCGTCATGCTGAACTTGTTTCAGCATCCACCGTACCACAAGCGGCTCAGTCGCTTGGGGAAGGGCGGACCCTGAACCAGGTTCAGGGTGACGGAATTTGGGACAGGCCGCGCCTTGCCCCACTCACGATAACCCGCGATAGCCCGGCATGATGCACAACGGCAAACCCCATTTCTTCGTCGGGATCGGTGGCAGCGGCATGATGCCGCTCGCGATGATCCTCGCTGGCCAGGGCGCACAGGTCGCCGGCTCGGACCGCAGCCTCGATTCCGGGCGCCTCCCCGCCAAGTTCGACGCGCTGCGCCAACTCGGCATCGACCTTTTTCCGCAAGACGGCAGCGGCATCACCTCCCCCGATCAAGTCGTGATCGCCTCCGCCGCGGTCGAGGACAGCGTGCCCGACATGGTGCAGGCCGCCGCATTGGGCTGCCCGCGCATGACCCGCGCCGAACTCAACGCGAAACTGTTCAACGCTGCCCCCCTCTCGATCGGCGTTGCCGGAACCAGCGGCAAGTCGACCGCCACCGGCCTGATCGCCTGGCCCCTGCACCGCCTCGACCGCGACCCCACGGTGATGAACGGCGCGGTGATGAAGAATTTCGTCCGCCCCGAAGCGCCGTTTGCCAGCGCCTTGGTCGGCGGCGGCGACCTCTATGTCAGCGAAGTCGACGAGAGCGACGGCTCGATCGCGCTCTACAATCCGCAGGTTGCGGTGCTCAACAATGTCAGCCTCGATCACAAGAGCCTTGAGGAGCTGCGCACCCTGTTCGGCGATTTCGCCGGCAAAGCGCGCACGACCATCGTCAATATCGGCGACGCCGAAAGCGCGGAACTGGCACAGGCGCTCGACCCGGCCCGCACCCGGACCTTCGCAGTCGATGCGGACGCCGACCTCTCCGCCCGCAACCTGACGCCCGAACCCTTCGCGATCAGCTTCGATCTACAGATGGACGGGGCGACCCGCCCCACCCGCCTCTCCGTCCCCGGCACCCACAATGTCGCCAACGCCCTCGCCGCGATCGGCGCGTGCATCGCCGCCGGGCTCGACCCCGATTCGGTATGCGACGCGATCCAGGGGTTCACCGGCCTGCGCCGCCGCTTCGAGCTGGTCGGCACCGCCAACGGCGTCGCGGTGATCGACGATTTCGGGCACAACCCGGACAAGATCGGCGCGACGCTCGATACGCTCCACGCCTTTCCCGGCCGAATCCTCGCGCTGTTCCAGCCGCACGGCTATGGCCCGCTCAAGGTGATGCGCAGCGAACTCGTCGCGATGTTCGCCGAAAAGCTACGCGCCGAGGACCAGCTGATCCTCCCCGACCCGGTCTATCAGGGCGGCACCGTCGCGCGTGAGGTCACCAGCGCCGACATCATCGCGGACATCGCCGCCACCGGCCGCGACGCCCGCCACATCCCCGACCG
>CAZWZP010000178.1:0-2797 GCA_964638925.1 uncultured Stakelama sp.
GCGTTCTTGGCGAGGAACGCCTTGGCAATGTCACAGCTCTTGCTGTCGAACTTGTTGCCGCCGACCGGATCGAACTGGAGCGAGCAATCGGCATCATTCGTCACCACCGTGACCGGCGCCGTCGCCGCAGCACGGGCGAGCGCCGGGTTGGCCGCCGACGACAGCGCCTGGAACGCCGGGAAATAGGTCAGCACCGCGAGAGCGCAGCCCGCCATGATGATCGGCTTGCGCCCCACCTTGTCCGACAGCCAGCCGAAGAAGATGAAGAAGGGCGTACCGATGGCAAGCGCGATGGCGATCAGGATGTTGGTGGTCGCGCCATCCACCATCAGCATCTTTTCAAGGAAGAACATCGCGTAGAACTGGCCGGTGTACCAGACCACCGCCTGCCCCGCGACCGCGCCGAGCAGCGCGATCAGCACCAGTTTGAGGTTGCCCCATTTGGCGAACGCCTCGGTCAGCGGCGCCTTTGACGTCTTGCCCTCCGCCTTCATCTTGGCGAACACCGGGCTTTCTTCCAGCTGCATCCGAATCCACAGCGACACGCCAAGTAGCAGAATCGAGATCAGGAACGGCACGCGCCAGCCCCAGTCGCGGAACGCCTCTTCGCCGACGAGCGTGCGGGTACCGATAACGACGAGCAACGCCGCGAACAGGCCGAGCGTCGCGGTCGTCTGGATGAAGCTGGTGTACAGGCCGCGCTTGTTGTTCGGCGCGTGCTCGGCGACATAGGTCGCCGCCCCGCCATATTCGCCGCCCAGCGCAAGACCCTGGATCAACCGCATCAGGATCAGCAACACCGGGGCCGCAACCCCGATCGTGGCATAGGACGGCAACAGGCCGACGACGAAGGTCGCAAAGCCCATCAGGCCCATGGTGACGAGAAACGTGTTCTTGCGCCCGACCAGATCGCCGATCCGCCCGAACACCAGTGCGCCGAACGGCCGCACCGCAAACCCCGCCGCGAACGCTGCGAGCGCGAAGATGAAGCCCGTGGTCTCGTTCACGCCCGAAAAGAACTGCGCCGAGATGATCGTCGCCAACAGCCCGTAGAGGTAGAAATCATACCATTCGAACACCGTGCCGAGCGACGATGCGGTGATCACCAGTTTCTCGCTTTGCGTCGCCTTGTGATGCTTGGGCAGGTCGCCCGTCTCCGTGGCCATCGGCCGCACTCCCCTATGTCTTTTCCCCCGCGCGCGGTGCCGCGGACATCCTGTCATGCCCGCGACTTGGGCGCGCAGCTATCCCGACAAAGGTCGCAGTTCTACGACGAGAGTCGGACTGACCTGAGGCGTCGGATGCGCTAACGCGTGGCCAAGCGCCCAGCGCGAACAGGAGAGTGGTATGGCTCAGACGATCTTCCCGGTGCCCGAACAATGGGCGGCGAACGCACTGGTCAATGCGGACGGCTATGCCGCCATGTACCGCCGCTCGGTCGAGGACCCGGAGGGCTTCTGGCGCGAGGCGGCGCAGCGGATCGACTGGATCACGCCGTTCACGCAGGTCAAGGAAACCAGCTTCGACGAGGCCGATTTCGGCATCGCCTGGTTCGCCGACGGCACACTCAACATCAGCGCCAATGCGCTCGACCGGCACCTCGCCGAGCGCGGTGACGCAACCGCGATCCTGTGGGAGCCGGACAGCCCCGAAGAGGCCCACCGCGTCATCACCTATCGCGAACTCCACGCCGATGTCTGCCGCTTCGCCAACCTGCTCAAGGCACAGGGCGTGAAGCGGGGCGAGCGCGTGACTCTCTACCTCCCGATGGTGCCGGAGGCGGCGGTCGCGATGCTCGCGTGCGCGCGGATCGGCGCGATCCATTCGATCGTGTTCGCGGGCTTCTCCCCCGACGCGCTCGCCGGGCGCATCCAGGACTGCGACAGCCGCATCGTGCTGACCGCGGACGAAGGCCTCCGCGGCGGCAAGCGCATCCCACTCAAGGCCAATGTCGATGCCGCCCTTGCCCGCTGCCCCGGAGTCGATCGCGTCATCATGCTCCGGCGCACCGGCGCCGATGTGCCGATGGTCGCAGGTCGCGATATCGACTGGGCGGAGGCCGCTCAGCAGAGCGCCGACTGCGCGCCCGAAGCGATGGGCGCAGAGGACCCGCTGTTCATCCTGTACACCTCAGGATCGACCGGAAAGCCCAAGGGCGTGCTGCACACCACCGGCGGCTATGCCGTGTGGACCGCGATGACGCATGAATATGTCTTCGATTACCGCCCCGGCCAGATCTACTGGTGCGCCGCCGATATCGGCTGGGTCACCGGGCATAGCTATGTCGTCTACGGCCCGCTGATGAACGGCGCGACCACGGTGATGTTCGAAGGCGTGCCCAACTTCCCCGACCACAGCCGCTTCTGGCAGGTCGTCGACAAGTTCGCGGTCGAAATCTTCTACGCCGCCCCCACCGCGCTGCGCGCACTGATGCGTGAAGGCGATGATTGGGTAACGCGCACCAGCCGCAGCAGCCTGCGCCTGCTCGGCAGCGTCGGCGAGCCGATCAATCCGGAAGCGTGGGAATGGTATCACCGCGTCGTCGGCGAGGGTCGTTGCCCGATCGTCGACACCTGGTGGCAGACCGAGACCGGCGGCGCGATGATCACCCCCCTGCCCGGCGCAACCGCGCTGAAGCCGGGATCGGCGACCAAGCCGTTCTTCGGCGTTCAGCCCGCCCTGCTCGACAATGACGGGAAGCTGATCGAGGGCGCGGGCGACGGCTGCCTCGTCATAACCGACAGCTGGCCCGGCCAGATGCGCACCGTGTGGGGCGACCACGACCGCTTCTTCCAGA
>CAZWZP010000178.1:2807-5668 GCA_964638925.1 uncultured Stakelama sp.
CTTCCCCGGCCGCTATTTCACCGGCGACGGCTGCCGCCGCGACGAAGACGGCTATTACTGGATCACCGGCCGCATCGACGATGTCATCAATGTCTCCGGCCACCGCATGGGCACCGCCGAGATCGAGAGCGCACTCGTCGCCCATCACAAAGTCGCCGAAGCCGCCGTCGTCGGGATGCCGCACGATATCAAGGGCCAGGGCATCTACGCCTTCGTGACGACCAACGCCGAGGTCGAGCCCGACGCCGCACTGCGCGCCGAGCTGATCAAATGGGTGCGCCAGGAAATCGGCCCGATCGCCACCCCCGACGTCATCCAGTTCGCGCCGGCCCTACCCAAGACCCGCTCCGGCAAGATCATGCGCCGCATCCTGCGCAAGATCGGCGAGAATGACGTCAGCAATCTCGGCGACACCTCAACGCTCGCCGATCCGTCGGTGGTCGATCACCTCGTGGCGAACCGGCCACAGCTGGCGGGGGCTTAAAGCGGCAGCCCCACATAATTCTCAGCAATCGCGGTCTGCATCGCGGTCGAGCTGGCGACATAGTCCAGCTCGGCCTCCTGCATCCGGTGCTCGAACGCGCCATCCTCGGGGAAGCGGTGCATCAGCTTGGTCAGATACCAGCTGAACCGCTCCGCCTTCCAGATCCGCGCCAGCGCGCGCGCCTGATAGCCGTCGAGCCCTGCCGCATTGCCCTGCGTCACCGCACCCACCAGCGCGTCGCAGAGATAGGCGACATCCGACGCAGCGAGATTAAGCCCCTTCGCCCCCGTCGGCGGCACGATATGGGCGCTGTCCCCGGCGAGGAACAGCCGCCCATGCCGCATCGTCTCGAACACATAGGAGCGCAGCGGCGCGATCGACATTTCCAGCGCCGGGCCACGCGTCACCTTATGCTCACTGATCGGGTCGAACCGCGCGGCGAGCTCGTCCCACAAGCGATCTTCAGTCCAGTCCTCTCGCCTGTCGGTCAGCGGCACCTGAATATAATAGCGGCTGCGCGTCTTCGACCGCATCGACGCGAGCGCGAACCCGCGCTGCCCATTGGCGTAGATCAGCTCGTCATGGCACGGCGGCACATCGGCAAGGATACCGAGCCAGCCGAACGGATAGACCCGCTCGAACTCGCGCACCGCGCTCGCCGGGATCGCCTTGCGCGACGGGCCGTGAAAACCGTCGCACCCGGCGATGTAGGCGCAATCGATCCGCCGCGTCTCGCCATCCTTCACATAAGTAACGAACGGCGCATCACCCTCGATCGCGTGCAGCGCGACATCGCCCGCATCATAGATCACCTCAAGCCCGCGCTCCGGCGCCGCGTCCATCAGGTCGCGGGTCAGCTCGGTCTGGCCATAGACCATCACGTTGCGCCCAGTCAGCGCGGCGATATCGATGCGGATCAACCGATCATCCGTGGCGAGGTTGAACCCCGCTTCGACCAGCCCCTCGCGCTTCATCCGCGCGTCGAGGCCAAGCCGGGTCATCAGATCGGTCGTGACCGTCTCCAGCACCCCCGCGCGGATGCGGCCGAGCACATAGTCGGGCGACGCGCGCTCGACGACTACACAATCCACCCCCGCCTGACGCAGGAGATGGCCGAGCAACAGGCCCGAAGGCCCTGCCCCAATGATCGCAACCTGGGTCTTCATGTCATTCCCCTAAGACCGCTTTGGCCACGGCCACTCCAGGCCGTGCAACGTCTTCAATGTTCCCAACATCCGTTTGCCCTGAGCCTGTCGAAGGGCGGCTCCTGCGCTCTGCATTTCCAAAGGGCTTCGACAGGCTCAGCCCAAACGGAGTTATGGGCCCGTTCGACCTAGCGCCCCGCGTTCAGCTGCTGCTCCAACTGGTGCAGCACGCGATAGCAGGGCAGCACCTGCGCAACGCTGGAATTGGGCTCACGGCCTTCGCGGATAGCCGCGACGAATTCGCGGTCCTGCAACTCGATCCCGTTGTTCGACACCGCCACGCCCGACAGGTCGACCGGCTCCTCGCGCCCGGTCACCAGATCGTCGTAACGCGCGATCCAGGTGCCGTTGTCGCAGATGTAGCGGAAGAAGGTGCCGAGCGGCCCGTCATTGTTGAACGACAGGCTGAGCGTACAAATCGCGCCGCTTTCCGCCTTCAGCTGGATCGACATGTCCATCGCGATGCCGAGCTCGGGATGGATCGGCCCCTGAATGGCGTTGGCGGCGACGATCGGCCCGGCCTGATAGGCGAACAGGTCCACCGTATGCGCGGCGTGGTGCCACAGCAGATGGTCGGTCCACGACCGCGCCTCACCCTTCGCATTCATGTTCTGGCGGCGGAAGAAATAGGTCTGCACGTCCATCTGCTGAACGTTCAGCTCGCCCGCCGCGATCTTGCGGTGCAGATACTGATGGCTGGGGTTGAAGCGGCGCGTGTGGCCGACCATCGCGGTCAGGCCGGTTTCCTGCGCCTTGGCCAGCACCGCCTCGCCGTCGGCCAGGCTGTCGCACAGCGGGATTTCGACCTGCACATGCTTGCCCGCGTCCATGCACTGGATCGCCTGGGCGGCGTGCATCTGGGTCGGGGTGCACAGAATCACCGCGTCGAGCCCCGGCTGCTCCAGCGCCTCGGCAAGGTCAGTGGTCGCGTGCGCGATGCCATATTTGGCCGCGACCGCCTGGGTCGGCTCCAGCCGCCGTCCGACGACCGAGATCACCTCGACCCCGTCGATCTTCTGAAGCCCGTCGAGATGCTTTTCGCCGAATGCCCCGGCGCCTGCGAGTGCGATTTTCATCAGGTTCTTCCTTATCTTAGCCCCTCCCCTTCAGGGGAGGGGTTGGGGGTGGGGCATATCAGTCTCACCGAGACCGGGGCCCGTGTGGACAGGCCC
>CAZWZP010000178.1:5740-6014 GCA_964638925.1 uncultured Stakelama sp.
GCCCGCCATATCCAGCCCCTCGCCATTATCCGGCCGCAGGACGAGATGGCCGATCGCGGTGTTCGAACACGGGATATGATAATGGCGATGCAGCGCGGCGGTGCGCTTGCCCATCGCGCCGCGCATGATCAGCCACATGACCATCTCGATCGCCTCGGACCCGGTCTCGCGCAGATATTCGATGTGCGGGATGCGGCGCAGGTGATCGCTGTCGCCGATCAGCCCGTCGAGGAACATATTGTCCCACTCGCGATTGATCAGGCCCGCGCGCGGC
>CAZWZP010000179.1:0-1163 GCA_964638925.1 uncultured Stakelama sp.
TCGGCGGCAGCAGCGGCGGGGGGCCGGAGGCAGTGGGCAGGGCGCTGCGCGATTATGGCGACGCGCTGGGCCTCGCCTTCCAGATCGCCGACGACATCCTCGATGTCGAGGGCGATCAGGACGCGGTCGGCAAGCAGCTGCGCAAGGACGCGGCGGCGGGCAAGGAAACCTTCCTCTCGCTGCTGGGCATCGACCGCGCGCGCGAACAGGCGCGGATGCTGGTCGATCAGGCGATCGCCCATCTCCACAGCTACGGCCCCGAAGCCGACCTCCTCCGCGCCATCGCCCGCTTCGTGCTGGAACGCGACCGCTAACCCGTTTTGGGAGCCTGAACGATGACCACCCGCACCGGCGTCTATCCCGGCACCTTCGATCCGATCACGCTCGGCCATATGGATATCATCCGGCGCGGCGCGAAGCTGGTCGACCGGCTTGTGATCGGCGTCACCACCAACCCGTCGAAAAACCCGATGTTCACGGTCGAGGAGCGGATGGACATGGTCCGGCGCGAGGTCGCGGATATCGACGGCGAAATCCATGTCGTGAGCTTCGATTCGCTGCTGATGGACTTTGCCGAGCGCGAAGGGGCGAGCATGATCATCCGCGGCCTGCGCGCCGTCGCCGATTTCGAGTATGAATATCAGATGGCGGGGATGAACCAGCAGCTCAACCACCGCATCGAGACGGTGTTCCTGATGGCCGATGTCTCGCTCCAGCCGATCGCCAGCCGTCTGGTCAAGGAAATCGCCCTGTTCGGCGGTGAGATCGCCAAGTTCGTGCCCCCCACAGTCCGCGACGAGGTCGTGGCCCGGGTCGAAAAAATCGGCCGCAAGGGCAGCTGAGCCACGCGCCGCATTCACTTTGCTGCAAGCGGCGATTTGCTCTAAGCCGCTTCCGTTCCAGAATCCGGTGGGGATATCGATGCGTTTTGTTGCCCTGTGTGTTGCCCTGCTGAGCGCGCTGTTTGCGATGCCAGCCACCGCCCAGCATGTTCCGCCCCCGCCCGGCCGCGCCGCGCCGCCGGCCACCACCGACAAGGAGAATCTGTGGATTCTCGACCTGTCGACCGGTGGCCGCGTCACCATCTGGCTGCGTCCCGACGTCGCGCCCAAGGCGGTCGAGCGGATCAAGGAGCTGACCCGCCGCAAATTCTATGACGGCCT
>CAZWZP010000179.1:1264-1548 GCA_964638925.1 uncultured Stakelama sp.
CAACTACCTCCCCCATGTCCGCGGTGCCGTCGCCGCGGCGCGTGCCGAGGATGAGAATAGCGCGAACAGCCAGTTCTTCATCATGCTGGTACCCCGCCTTCAGCTCGATCAGAAATATACCGTGTTCGGCCGGGTGATCGACGGGATGCAATATGTCGACGCGATCCCGCGCGGCGAACCGCCGGTCGACCCCGCCCGCGTCGTCCGCGCCTATATCGCCGCCGACAATCCCCCGCCCTACACCCCGGTCGCGGCGGCTCCGACCCCGGCAGCGCTCCCCGCAG
>CAZWZP010000179.1:1605-5968 GCA_964638925.1 uncultured Stakelama sp.
ATTGAGACTCAAGCATGAACGTCGACCTGTTCGATTTCGACCTGCCGCCCGAACGCATCGCGCTCCGCCCGGCGAGCCCGCGCGATTCGGCGCGTCTGCTGCTGCTCGACGGCGACGCGACCCAGGACCGGATCGTCACCGACCTCCCCGCCCTGCTGCGCGCCGGCGACCTGCTGGTGTTCAACGACACCCGCGTCATCCCCGCCCAGCTCGAAGGCACGCGGGGCGAGGCCAGGATCGGCGCCACGCTGCACAAGCGCGAAGGGCCGCGCCACTGGATCGCGTTTATCCGCAACGCCAAGCGGCTGAGGGTCGGCGACAGCATCGACTTCGGCAACGCCGTCACTGCGACCGCCGAAGCGCGGCATGACGATGGCAGCTTCACCCTGTTCTTCCCCGGCGACGAACCGGTCGAACTGCTGCTGGAGCGCGCGGGCCGGATGCCGCTCCCGCCCTATATCGCCGCAAAGCGCCCGACCGACGCGCGCGACGCCGACGATTACCAGACGATGTTCGCCAACGAACCCGGCGCAGTCGCAGCCCCCACCGCCGCGCTGCACTTCACGCCGGAGCTGATGGCCGCGCTCGACGCCGCCGGGATCGGCCACACCACGCTGACGCTGCATGTCGGCGCCGGCACCTTCCTGCCGGTCAAGGCCGACGACACCGACGACCACAAGATGCACGCCGAATGGGGCCGCATCGACGCCGCCACCGCCGACCGCCTCAACGCCGTCCGCGCCGCCGGGGGCCGGGTCATCGCCGTCGGCACCACCAGCCTGCGCCTGATCGAAAGCGCGGCGGGTGAGGACAGGCTGATCCGCCCGTTCGAAGGCGACACCGCGATCTTCATCACGCCGGGCTACCGCTTCCGCGGCATCGACGGTCTGGTGACGAACTTCCACCTGCCGCGCTCAACCCTGTTTATGCTGGTAAGCGCATTAATGGGGCTGGAGCGGATGCAGGGGGCCTATGCCCATGCGATTGCATCGGGCTATCGTTTCTACAGCTATGGTGACGCCAGCCTGTTGTTGCCCGGAGTCCGATCATGATCCTCAGCCTCGCCCTGCTCGCCGCCACCCAGCAAGGTCCGGAGGATCTGCCGAACCGCGCGCGCGTGCCGGTCACGGTCGATCTGCGCGGCCAGCAGCAACCGGCGACTGCCCCCGCCCCGATCCCGCTGATGATCGCCGAGCCGGTCGCAATGGCCATCGCGACCTTCGACGCCGATCAGGACGGCATTGTCACCCGCGCCGAGTTTGACGCCGGGGTCCGCCGCAGCTTCGAACTCAGCGCCAAGGGGCAGCCCGCAATGGGCTATATCGCGTTCGGCGACTGGTCGGAACGCTGGCTGGGCAACCGCAACGCGCTGCCCAGCCCGTTCGAGGTCGATGCCGATGGCGACAACCGCATTACGCTCACTGAATTGCAGGCGCGCTTCGATCTGTTCTTCATCCGCTTCGACGCGGATAAGGATGGCGCGCTGCGTCGCAGCGAATTGCTAACGGTACGCACCCTGCCCCAGCCCGGTGCGCGGCCCGATGACGGCGCAAAGGGCCGCCCGCGCAAGCGCTAATCATGTCCTAGCATCTCCTGCCGCACTGCGGCTAAGGTCACCGCAATGCACGGCGCGCACCATCATCACGGCCCGGCCGGGCACGACCATCAGGGACATGGTCACGGCCATAGCCACGCGCCGACGGATTTCGGTCGCGCCTTTGCGATCGGCACCGTTCTCAATCTCGGCTTCGTGCTGCTCGAGGGGCTGGCGGGGATCGCCACCGGGTCAATGGCGCTGCTCGCCGATGCCGGGCACAATCTGTCAGACGTTCTGGGCCTGCTGATCGCCTGGGGCGGCGCATCGCTCGCCAAGCGACCAGCATCGCGCCGTTTCACTTATGGCCTGAGCAGTTCGACGATCCTCGGCGCGCTCGCCAATGCCGTGCTGCTGCTGTTCGCGGTCGGCGCGATCGCGCTGGAGGCGGTGCGGCGGTTCGGCGATCCGTCGCCCGTCCCCGGCGGGACGGTGATGATCGTCGCGGGCATCGGCATCGTCGTCAACACCGCCACCGCCTTGCTCTTCCTGCGCGGCCGCAAGCATGATCTCAACATCCGCGGTGCCTATCTCCACATGGCCGCCGATGCCGCAGTTTCGGCCGGAGTCGTAATGGGCGGCGCGCTGATCCTGCTGACGGGCAAGGCGTGGATCGACCCAGCGCTCAGCCTGCTGATCGTCGCCGTAATCCTGTGGAGCACCTGGGGGCTGCTGCGCGATTCGGTGGTAATGGCGCTCCACGCCGTGCCGCCGGGGATGGACGCCGAGGAGGTCGAGGCAGCGCTTGCCGCGTTACCCGGCGTGGCGCGGGTCCATGATTTGCATATCTGGCCGATGAGCACGACCCAGGTCGCGTTGACCGCGCATCTTCAGATGCCGGGTGGTCATCCCGGCGACGCCTTCCTCAACGATGCGCAAAGCCGGCTGGCGCATGACTTCGGCATCGGCCATGCGACACTTCAGATCGAGATTGGCGACGGCAATCCGTGCCGACTCCATGCCGGACACGGAGTTGGACATGACTGAACCCGCACCGCTGCGCCTCGTGATCTTCGATTTCGACGGCACGCTGTCCGACAGCGGCAACTGGTTCCTGTCGATCGTCGATCACCTGTCCGACCGCTACGGGTTCCGCAAGGTTGCGCCGGACGAGATCGAACCGCTGCGCAAGATGACGTCGCGCGACGTCATCAGCCACTTACGCATCCCGCGCTGGAAGCTGCCCTTCATCGCCCGCTATGTCCGCAGGCTGTTCGGGCGGAACACCCATCAGGTCCATCTGTTCGACGGGGTGACCGAGATGCTCGCCGCGATCGAGGCGCTGGGCATCCCGCTCGCGCTCGTCACGTCGAACAGCGAGGCGAATGCCCGCGCAGTGCTGGGGCCGGAGAACGCCGCGCGGTTCAGCTGGTGGGCGTGTGGCGCTTCTTTGTTCGGCAAGGCTCCCAAGTTCCGCAAGGTGCTGCGCCAGAGCGGCGTACCGGTCGGACAGATCGTCTCACTCGGCGACGAGACGCGCGACATCGACGCAGCGCGGGAGGTCGGCATCCGCGCCGGTGCGGTGCTGTGGGGCTATGCCGAGCCGGAGGCGTTCGCGCACCTAAACCCCGACTTTGCCTTCGCGACCCCCGATCAGGTCGTCGCGTTCGTCCGCGCCTCAGCCGAAATGCACCGCCAGCCATAGAGTCGGCGCGTCCGGATCAGTGCGCCTCACCCAATGCCGCGCCCCGCCAGGAATGAGAATATGATCGCCGGGCGCGAGCGGGACCTCGTTCTGCCCCTCGATCCGCAGCGCCGCACTGCCGCGCAGCAGCACCACCCACTCATCGGCGTCCTGCACGAACGGCGCATCGGGCGGCGTCGCCTGCCCGTGCGAGACGATCCGCTCGATCCGCACCCCGCCGCGCTCCAGCAATGGTGTGAACACCTCCCGCTCCCGCGCATCGGGCAACGGCGCGAAGATGTTGCCGCCTTTGTCAGCCATTGCCTTCCTCCTCTCAACATCGCATCGGACACCTATGTCCCGTTTCACCTTCACCATCCACGCCACCGACGGCAAGGCGCGCACTGGCACCATCGCGATGCAGCGCGGCGAAATCCGCACCCCCGCGTTCATGCCGGTCGGCACCGCCGCCACGGTCAAGGCGATGAAGCCGCAGGATGTGCGCGCATCGGGCGCCGACATCATCCTCGGCAACACCTACCACCTCATGCTCCGCCCCACTGCCGAGCGCGTCGATCGCCTCGGCGGACTGCACAAGTTCATGGGCTGGGACCGCCCGATCCTCACCGACAGCGGCGGCTATCAGGTGATGAGCCTGTCCGACCTCACCAAGCGCAGCGAGGACGGCATCGTCTTCAAATCGCATCTCGACGGATCGCGCCATCTGCTCAGCCCCGAACGCTCGATCGAGATTCAGCGGCTGCTCGGATCGAACATCGTCATGGCGTTCGACGAACTGGTCTCGACCACCTCGACGCGGGAGGTTCAGGCGGCGGCGATGGAACGCTCGATGCGCTGGGCCAAGCGCAGCCGCGACGCGTTTGATGCGGGCGGCGACCATGCCGCGAACAACGCGATCTTCGGCATCCAGCAGGGCGCGCTCGACGAAGCCATGCGCAAGGCCAGCGCCGACGCGCTGCTCGACATCGGCTTCGACGGCTATGCCGTGGGCGGCCTCGCGGTCGGTGAGGGGCAGGAGGCGATGTTCGGCTGCCTCGACTATGCCCCGGGCCAGCTCGATGCGACCAAGCCGCGCTATCTGATGGGCGTCGGCAAGCCCGACGACATCGTCGGCGCGGTCGAGC
>CAZWZP010000180.1:0-5382 GCA_964638925.1 uncultured Stakelama sp.
CACCCGGCCCCGCGCCCGGAGCGCCCTCACCGCGCGGGGGGCGTGCGCCGTCGGGCGGGGTCTGCGGGGCAGCTTCGCCGGACTGGCCCTGTTGCTGCTGGCGTTCGCGTGCGGCGACCATCGCCTCACGCCGCGCACGGAATTCCTCCGCCGCCTTGCGCGCCAGCGGCGAGCTGATCGGCGCGGAAAAATTGAGCCCCCAGCGCAATTGTTCGCGTTCGCTGCGCGCAAAGTTGATCGGGCGGTTGTCGATCCGGATCAACTGGCCGCTGCCATCGCGCTCGAACCGGTCCGGGAAGGCAGCCTCGATCTCTGCCGTCGCGGTCGGGAAGGAGGCGATCGGGTTGCGGACAATGCTTTTGGTATAGTCGATATTGAGGCTCAGATCGAGCTTCTGGACGGGCTGATAGTTCAGTCCCAGCTTCATCACGCTGCGATTATCCGCGATCAGGCCGGGATTGCCGCCATCGGTGCGCGTGATGTCCACTGTCTCGCCGCGCACGAAATCGAACACGCGCACGTTCGGCGTCGCGACCACCGGATTGCCAAGCTGTTGCGCCGAGGGCGCGCCCTCCTCCTCGGTAAACGAGGCGAGCATCCGCAGCCCCTCCACCGGCGACCAATTGGCACCATAGCCATAGGTGAACAGCGTGCCGAAGTCGGACAGCTGTTCCACCTCCGCATTGGCATTGAGCGACAGATTGCCAAGCGGGTTCAGCACCGCCCTGTTCCTGCTGGCAATGGGCAGGTCGATATTGGCCCGCGCACTGCCGCTGGTGCGACCGATATCGGTCGCGACATATTGTCCGGAACGCCGCGATTGCGCGTCGAGGTCGCTGGTTCGCCCGGACAGGCGCAGGCTGGTATTGATCGCGCCCGCTGGCAGATCGGCGATGGGCCCGTTCACCAGACCGTCGATCGACCCGACATTGGACACCGATTGCGCCCAATCGGTCAGGCCGGTGTCGCGATCGGTGAGTGTACGGCTTTCGATCCGGTCCCAATTGCTGGTCAGTGACCAGCGCCATTTGGTCGAGAGGTCGCCGTTGAGCGACACACCGCCCTGCAGTGTGCTGGTCGTGCTGCTACGTTCGAGCGGGTTGGTGCCGCCGCTCGGCAGGCCGAGCAGCGAATCGCTCATATTCTGCTCCATCCGCAGGTTCGCGGTGGCGACCGTCTTGTCGATGTTGCGGCTGAGCACGCCGTTCATCGTCAGCTTGTGCGTCTCGGGACGCAGCGAGCGGAACTCAATATCCTGTCGCGGCGCGGCCGCATCCTGGACGATGTCGCGCTCGCTCTCCAGCAGGATCGAATCGCGCTCATATTCAACATCGAGGTTGAGTCGACCATTGGGGTTGAGGCGGAGCATACTCAGCTCGACATCCTGCCCGGCGGTCCCGCCACCGGTCGCGGCGCTGCCATCCAGTTCGACGGTGAAGGAGCGGAAGCGGCGCCGCAGCACGATGTTCACGACGCGCTGGTCGGCGCGATAGCCGAGCTTGAGCGCCGCTTCCTCGGGCAGGATGTCGATCCGCTCGATCGCCTCGGGCGGAATGTCGCGGATTTCGCCAAAGCCGGAAATGCGCCGCCCGCTGAGGAGCAGCACCGGTGCGCCGCCGCCGCGCCCGCGCCCGCTGCGCGTCTGCGGCTCCAGCTCGGTCAGCAGTTCGGCGAGCGATCCGACGCCGTAAGCGCGGATGTCGGCGGGGTTCAGCACCAGCTCGGGCTTGACGTCGCCGGGTACCGATCCGCGCGGGGCGGAACCGGTGATCACCACTTCTTCGACATCATCGCCCATCGCGCCGCCGCCGGGCGCGCTCGGATCAGGATCCTGCTCGCCTTGTTGTGGCGCCGTGGAAGGAGCGGGCGAACCGGCTTGGCCGGCGGCCATCGCTGCGGGCGACGCCGTCGTCATCAACACCGCCATCATCCAGGCCGCTTGCCGCATCTTTTTACTCCGAAAACCATGAACACGCCGGATACTTGGCCGGCACGCTGCGCATTAGCCGCGCTTTGTCGCAAAATTGTGCCGCTGCGAAGGCGAAGTTGGCGTTGAATTCAGCTGCGCTGAATTGCGGGCCGACGCCGCAACCAAACGCTAATCGAAGCGCGCCTTGGGGATGTGCGAGATGCGGCAGGCAAGGTCGCTCTCACCGCTCGCGACGATATAGCTGTCGCCCGCATCGGCGATGCCGGTGGTGAACACGACCGGCGCTGGCAGATAACGGCGATCGGCGATCATATCGGTCAGCGTGGGCCGTTCCTCCAGCAACGGTGTGCCATCCTCCTGACGCAGTACGACCGATGGGTCGTCGCGGTCGAGCAGCGCCCAAAAGGTGCGGTACGCGCCCACTTGCTCGCGTTGCTCGACCCCGTGGTAGAGCATCAGCCAGCCCTGTGGTGTCAATACCGGCGGGGTGCCGCCCCCCATCCGCGTGTTCGTGCTGGTACCCCGCCGCGCGCGCAGGCCCGGCGCGTCGAGCGGCTTCCAGTGCAGCGCATCGGGCGACTGGGCGAGCTGGATCGCAGGGCCGCCCGCATAGGGACTGTCGGGTGGCGGCGCGAACCAGGCTTCGCCGAGCGGGCGAGTCAGCGCCATGAACTTGCCGCCGACCTTGCCCTCGAACAGGCACATATCCTTGTTCTGATGGTCGAGCACGATCCCCTCGCAGCGATAGTCGAGCCCGTTCACCGACCGGTAGAGCGCTGTGCATTGCCGCTCGTCCGACACCGCGCACACGGTCATGTACCACGCCCCGCCGATCAGGCTGATCCGTGCATCCTCGATCCCCAGACCCATGAACGAGGCCGAGGGTTCGATCGCCTTGTCGTAATGCACCTTCACCACGCTGCGCCCGTCGCCTGAAATCTCGACCGGCAACAGCCAGGACAGCGAGGTCAGGCCGGACAGGCGCGGGCCGTTCCCGCGCAGACGAAAGGTGCGGGGGTCGTCCATCTCGAGTCCGTCGAGCGGATAGGAATCGAGCACATAGCCGTTCGGCGTCCAGCGGATCGCGCGGGCATGGCCGTCGACCACCGGCTCGGTCAGCGCCTCCGCAACCCGCACCATCAGCAACAGATTGCCACCGGGCAGCCGGGTCAGGCCGGGATTGAACGCACCGAGCACATAGGTGCCCGCATCGAGCGACCGCCGCAGCGGCGAGCGCGACAGATCGACATCGTCCGGTGTGAAGATCAGCGTGTCGTCGATCACCGACTTTGCCCCTTATATTGTCACGCCCAGCGCCAAGCGCGCGGTTGCTTAATCGGTTCCCGGTGCGTCCTGCATTCCGGCATGGTGGCGGATGACCTCGTCGATGATGAAGCGCAGGAATTTCTCGGAAAATTCGGGGTCGAGATCGGCCTCCGCAGCGAGTTGGCGCAGCCGCGCGATCTGGCGCTCCTCCCGCGCCGGGTCGGCGGGGGGCAGGTTGGTCTCGGCCTTGAACCGCCCGACCGCCTGAGTGATCTGGAACCGTTCGGCGAGCAGGAACACCAAAGCTGCGTCGATCCGGTCAATGCTCTGGCGGTAGCGTTGCAGCGTATCTTCGCTCATGAGTCGCGTCCCTTGACCGCGGAACCTGCCGCACGGCGCCTTCTTGCCGCGCTTTCCGCCCCGCGCAACCCCCAGACCCTTGCCTTTACGGCAAGTTGTCGCCATCGCGTGCGGCATGAGCGCGACCATTCATCGCATCGGCCGTGGGGCCGAACCCTCACTCGAACCGATGATCGCGCTGGTTGCGGGTGACATGAACCATGTCAACGCCGTGATCCTCGACCGGATGCAGTCGCAAATTCCGCTGATCCCCGAGCTTGCCGGCCATCTGATTGCGGGCGGGGGCAAGCGGATGCGCCCCATGCTGACGCTGGCGAGCGCACGGCTGCTCGATTATCCGGGCAACCGTCACTACCGGCTCGCCGCTGCGGTTGAGTTCATCCACACCGCAACGCTGCTGCACGACGCTGTCGTCGCTGGCCGCGACATGCGGCGCGGCAAGCGCACCGCCAACCTCATTTGGGGCAACCCGGCCAGCGTGCTGGTCGGCGATTTCCTGTTCAGCCGCAGCTTCGAACTGATGGTTGAGGATGGCAGCCTGAAGGTGCTCAAGATTCTGTCCAACGCCAGCGCGGTGATCGCGGAGGGCGAGGTCAACCAGCTCACCGCTGCGCGCCGGATCGACCTGGACGAGGGGCGCTATCTCGACATTATCGGTGCCAAGACCGCCGCGCTGTTCGCCGCTGCCTGCCGCATCGCCGCCGTGGTGGCCGAACGCAGCGAGGCGGACGAGGCCGCGCTTGATGCTTATGGCCGCAACCTCGGCATCGCGTTCCAGCTGGTCGACGATGCAATCGACTATGTTTCGGACGCGGGCACGATGGGCAAGGACGCGGGCGATGATTTCCGCGAGGGCAAGATGACGCTGCCCGTCATCCTCGCTTATGCGCGCGGATCCGAGGAAGAACGGGCGTTCTGGCGCGAGGCGGTGCTGGGCCGCCGCAATGACGACACGGATTTCGCCCATGCGATCGAGCTGGTCCGCTCCAGCCGCGCGGTCGACGATACGCTTGCCCGTGCACGCCATTACGGTCAGCGCGCGATCGACGCGATCGGCGGGTTTCCGGCCAGCGCGGCGAAGGATGCGATGATCGAAGCGGTCGAGTTCGCCGTGGCGCGGGCGTATTGATCTAACAACATGATCCTCCCCCGCCAGGGGGAGGTGTCGTCGAATGGCGACGGAGGGGGAGGACGGCTTCGTCCTCGAACTTCTTGCCGTCGTGCTTCCTCCCCCTCCGTCACGCTGCGCGTGCCACCTCCCCCTGGCGGGGGAGGATGATATGCTTACTCCTCGACCGGCTCGTCCGCATCGTCATCGATGCCGAGAGCGTCTTCTTCGTCCGTATCCAGCGCTTCGCCGATCGCGTCGGCGATCAGGTCGAGCTGTTCGAAGCTGGCCGTCAGCTCGATCGTCTCGCCATCCTCATCCTCGAAATTGAGCAGATAATCGCCCTTGCCGTCCGCCGCGACCGTGAAGCTCGAAACCGTGCGTGCCATATCGTGTCTCCTTTCCGATTGGGCGCAACGCGCGCCGCGCGATCCGGTGCCATCGCGGCTTCAAGCATTGCATTCAATTGCGTAAGGCTGAGGTGTGAGCGCGCTGCCAATCCACGCCGTCCTGCCCGATTTGCTCGCCGCGTTGCGCGGGGGGAGCAACGCCGTGCTGGTCGCGCCGCCGGGGGCCGGCAAGACCACGGCGGTGGCCCCCGCGCTGCTGACCGAGCCATGGTGCGACGGCGAGATCCTGCTGCTGTCCCCCCGCCGCCTCGCCGCGCGCGCCGCTGCCGAGCGGATGGCGGCGCTGGCGGGGGAAAAGGTCGGCGGCA
>CAZWZP010000180.1:5407-5925 GCA_964638925.1 uncultured Stakelama sp.
GGATACACGGCGGTCGGCGGCGACGCGGGTGACGGTTGTGACCGAAGGGATTTTCGTCAACCGCATTCAGGCCGATCCCGAACTCGCCGGGGTCAGCGCGGTGCTGTTCGACGAGGTGCATGAGCGCAGCCTCGACAGCGATTTCGGCCTCGCACTGGCACTGGATGCGCAGGGGGCGTTGCGGCCCGACCTGCGGCTGGTCGCGATGTCGGCGACGCTTGATGGCGCGCGTTTCTCCGCGCTGATGGACGGCGCGCCGGTGATCGAGAGCGAGGGGCGCAGCTATCCGCTGGAATTGCGCCATCTCGGCCGCCCGGCCGAGGCGCGGATCGACGAACCCGTCGCCGCCGCGATCCGCCAGGCGCTGCGCGAGGCGGAGGGCGGGATCCTCGCCTTCCTGCCCGGTGTGGCCGAAATCGAGCGGACCGCTGAGCGACTGGGCGACATTCCCGGCGCGCTCGTCCACAAGCTCCATGGCAGCCTTGACCCTGCGGCCCAGCGCGCGGCCATTGCCCCCG
>CAZWZP010000181.1:0-5680 GCA_964638925.1 uncultured Stakelama sp.
GCGATGACGCCGTTGCGGGCGTCGGCTTCGGTCGGGCGGCCGGCGAGGCGGTCGGCGTGGATCGAGTTGATCGAGTCCGCCGGGCCGGCGCGATAGCCGTTCACCACCTGCTCGGGCAGGTCGTCGGGGAGGGTTGCGCCCTCGGCCCGGCCCACGGCGACGCATTCGCGGATCAGGGCGCGCATCAGATCGGCGGCTTCCTCGTCGCGGGCGATGCCAGCGGGCTGGAGCGTGAGCGCGTTGACGGCTCCGGCGCAATTGACCGCGAGCTTGCGCCAGGCGGCGGTCAGCCAGTCTTCGGTCAGGATCGTGTCGATCGGGCTGTGCGCGAACAGCGCGGCAAAGGCGCGTCCGGCGGCGTCGTCGGGGGCGGTGAGGCTTCCGTTGCGGCGCTGGACGACTTGGCCGGGCGCGCGGCGTTCGGCGGGGATGTCGACGATGACGGGCGCGATGCGTGCCGGGTCGAGGGTGGGAAAGCGGCTGTAGTGTTCGACCCCATTCTGGAGGATCGCGACATGGGTGTCGGGGCCGACCAGCCGGTCGAGCCAGAGTTGCGCGCCGGGCGCGTCATAGGTCTTGGTCACTACCAGCACCCAGTCGGCAGGTTGCGCGCTGGCGGGATCGGTCAGGAGGCGCGGGGTGCTTTCGAGCACGCCATCGGGCGTTTCGACCCGCAGCGTGGCGAACGGGGTGCGCGCGCACAGGGTGACGTCATGCTCCGGCGCGGCGATCAGCCAAGCGGCGATGCTGGCGCCAACCGCGCCGGTGCCAACGACGGCGATTGTGCTCAATTGTCGTTGCCGCTGAAGCGCCGTGCGGTGCTGGCCGGATATTTCTTGAGCGCATCGCCGATGCGGGCCGGGCGGTCGAGCAGCTCGCCGCCGCAATTGGGGCAAGTCTCGTCCAGCTGGTCGGCGCAGTCGGCGCAGAAGGTGCATTCGAACGAGCAGATGAACGCTCCGCCCTGATCGGCGGGAAGTTCGGTGCCGCAGCGTTCGCAGTCGGGGCGCATTTCGAGCATTTTGACGTCCTTGGGCTGGTTGTCGGCTTGGCTCTACCCCGTTTGTGCTGAGCTTGTCGAAGCACGATGGCTGAATTCAGCGAGGATGGAAGATCGCCCTTCGACAAGCTCAGGACTGGCCCTTCGACAGGCTCAGGGCAAACGGAGTTGGGGAGCTTGCAGAGTAAACCTAGCCCTCGAATACATAGACGTCGCGCCCAAAGGCTGGCGGCTGGTCAGTCGGGCTGGCGTGATAGACCATGGCGATGGCGAGGCGCTCGCCGCCTGCGGGCAGCGGATCGACGCGATGCTCGACCGCGCCGGGGAAGCAGGTGAACAGGCCGGGGCGCGGGGCCAGACGCGCGCTGCGATCGTCGCCGTCGCGGAAGGACAGCGAGCCTGCGCCCTCTGGCACGACCGCGTAGAACACCCCGGTGACGATATTGGCGTCGCGGTGCCAGTCATTGGTCGCGCCGCCGCCGCGCAGGATATTGAGCGTGGTGGCCGAGCTCAGCCGGTTGCTGGCGAAGACTGGCTGGCCAAGGCTGGCGCTGGCGAAGTCGCGCAGCACGCCGTGATAGAGCGTCCAGAACCACGGGAGTTGGGCCCGCACCACATCGCCCTCGACGATGGCGAAGCTCCAGCCGGGCGTGTCGATGATCGCAATCCGTTCGGGCGCATCGGCGAGCGCGGCGACCTGCGCCGCCCAGCCATCGGGGAGCAGGCACGCTGCGGCGAGGTCGAGCGTGTGAAAGGGCTGCCAGTCTGGTTCCACGATGTTCCCCCGTGGCTTCAAGCTACCGCTTCGTCGCCTTGCCGTCGATCAGCACGGCCTGCTGCCATGCGCCCGGTGCCTTGTCGGTGCGGTGGATGCAACCGGCCCAGCAGCACGGGCGGCGCTTGCCCGCGCGCAGCTCGTCGCCCATCCGCTCGATCCGCCGCGCGCGGGTCGCCGCCTGTTTGGCATCCTCGATCCAGCAGAGAAACTCGTTGCGACCGAGTGGCGTCAGACCATCCCATCGCGCCAGCAGGTCGGTGTCCGCGCGCAACACCGCCGCGACATCGTCCGATACCGGATGCACGGTGCCGGGGGCGATGGGATCGGCCATCGCGATCAGGCCGCCGCCGCGCGCACCGCGTCGCAGATGCGGTCGACCACCGCCTCGACCTGCGCCATATCCTCGCCTTCGGCCATCACGCGGATCACCGGTTCGGTGCCCGAGGGGCGGATGACGAGGCGGCCGGTGCCTTCCAGCTCGGCTTCGGCGGCTGCGATCACGTCCTGCACCGCGCCGTGTTCGAGCGGCTTGCCGCCCGAGAAGCGGACATTTTTGAGCAGTTGCGGCAGCGGGTCGAAGCGGTGCAGCACCTCGCTCGCCGGGGCGCCGGCGCGGACGATTTCGGCGAGCACCTGCAGCGCGGCGATCAGGCCGTCGCCGGTGGTGGCATAGTCGGACAGGATAATGTGGCCCGACTGTTCGCCGCCGACATTATAGCCCGAGGCGCGCATCTTTTCGAGGACGTGACGGTCGCCGACCTTGGTGCGGACCAAGCCGAGGCCTTGCGCGGCGAGATGGCGTTCGAGGCCGAGGTTCGACATGACCGTGGCGACGAGGCCGCCGCCCGCGAGCCGCCCCTGCCGCGCCCAGCCGCCGGCTATCGCCGCCATCAGCTGATCGCCATCGACCACCTGGCCGCGCTCATCCGCGACGATCAGCCGGTCGGCGTCGCCATCCAATGCGATGCCGATATGCGCGCCCGATGCGACCACGGTTTCGCACAAGGTGAGCGGGGCGGTGGAGCCGACCTGATCGTTGATGTTCTTGCCATTGGGGCTGACGCCGATCGCGACGACTTCGGCACCCAGTTCCCACAGGGCGGAGGGTGCGACCTGATAGGCGGCGCCATTGGCGCAATCGACCACGATCTTGAGCCCGTCGAGGCTCAAATCGGCGGGGAAGGTCGCCTTGGCGAAGTGGATGTAGCGGCCCTTGACGTCGTCGACGCGGCGGACGCGGCCGATGTCGGACGAGGGGGCAAGGTCGATCTCGGCGTCAATCAGCGCCTCGATCGCCGCCTCGTCCGCGTCCGACAATTTATAGCCATCGGGGCCGAACAGCTTGATGCCATTGTCGGCGTAGGGGTTATGGCTGGCCGAGATCATCACGCCCAGATCCGCGCGCATCGAATGGGTGAGCATCGCGACTGCGGGGGTGGGCATCGGGCCGACCAACGTCACGTCCATCCCGACACTGGCGAACCCCGCGACCAGCGCGCTTTCGATCATATAGCCCGACAGCCGGGTGTCCTTGCCGATCACCACGCGGTGGCGATGATCGCCGCGCACGAAATGCTTGCCGGCCGCCATGCCGACCTTCATCGCCATCGCTGCGGTCATGTACCCGGCATTGGTCTTGCCGCGGATTCCATCCGTGCCGAAATATTTTCTTGCCATATTCGCCCGCTTTGCAAGGTTGTGCTGGTTTCGTGGAGGCGTGATAGCGCCCCTTTTTCGCAAGGGCGAGCATGTCGCAAGCAACCCGTATCTTTGTCGCACTGATTCTGGCGCTGGTCGTCGGGGTGACCGCTGCCGCGCTGGCACCCGAGCGCGCGCTGGTCGCCGCCGACTGGGTCCAGCCGATCGGCACGATGTGGCTGCACGCGCTGCAGATGACGATCGTGCCGTTGGTCGTGTCGCTGCTGATCACCGGCATCGCCGCGACCGCAGAGGCGGCGCGGGCGAGCAAGCTGGCGACGCGGGCGTTCATTACCTTCATCGTCCTGCTGTGGATTTCGTCCGCGCTGGGCGGGGCGCTGGCGCTGGGGCTGTTGTCGGCCTTTCCGCTGGGGGCTGAGCTTGGCACCGCGTTGAGCGAGGCCTTGGGCACCGCGCCGCCGACCGGCGAGATTCCGCCCTTCTCCGCCTTCCTCGTCGCACTGGTGCCGTCGAATCCGATCGCGTCGGCGGTCAATGACGCATTCCTGCCGATGATCCTGTTCACGACCGTCTTCGCCTTTGCGATCACGCGGTTGCCGGTCGAGGAGCGCGAGCGGCTGACCGGGTTTTTCCAGGCGATCGGCAATGCGATGCTGGTCGTCATCAACTGGGTGCTGTGGCTGGGGCCGATCGGCGTCGGGGCGCTCGCCTATGTCGTCGGCGCGCGGGCGGGGACGTCGGCGTTCGGGGCGCTGCTCCATTATGTCGCGATCCTGTGCGCCGTCGGGATCGTGCTGTGGCTGCTCGCCGTGCCGTTCGCCTGGGGCGTGGCGAAGGTGGCGCCGGGGCGCTTCATCCGCGCGATCCTGCCAAGCCAGGTGGTCGCGGCATCGACGCAAAGCTCGCTCGCCAGCCTGCCGGCGATGCTGCGCTCGACCGAATCGCTCGGCGTGCCCGTGGCGCGGGCGGGCGTGGTGCTGCCGCTGGCGGTGGCGCTGTTCCGCTGGACCGGGCCGGCGATGAACTTTGCCGTCGCGATCTATGTCGCGCACTGGTTCGGGATGGAGTTGACCGCGGGGCAGATCGCGGCAGGCTGGGCGGCGGCGGCGATCACGACGATGGGCGCGGTCGGGCTGCCCGGGACAATCAGCTTCGTCTCGTCGATCGCGCCAATCGCCATCGCGATGGGCGTGCCGATTGCGCCGTTGGGCTTGCTGGTGGCGGTGGAGACGATCCCGGACATCTTCCGCACGTTGGGCAATGTCGCGATGGATGTGGGCGCGACGCGGGCGATTGCCGGCGAGGGCGAGGCGGACAGCGAGGCGGATGCGTTGTTGCGCGAGGGGGCTTGAAGTCGGTGCTGGGCGACCAGCCACTCGCTCGACCGCAAACGTCGCGACAGTTAGCGAGTGAACGTTGGTTGGCCGGAAATGGCGAGGCGATCAAGGCATCCAATCGCTATGTTGAGACGCATGGCTTGCCGCTGGCGCGCTATCGCCAGTTCTGATCGGCTGGGCTGGGGCTAGAGCATCACCCGTTAAATCTGACTCACTTTGCCGTTTGTGCTGAGCTTGTCGAAGCGCCTTTCCTGCGCTCACGGAGGGGCGGCTACTGTCCTTCGACAAGCTCAGGGCAAACGGCCGTGGGGCGGTCCAGATTAAACGCGCGATGCTCTAGGCAGAAGAAGAGATTGGTTCACGCGAAGGCGCGAAGGCGCAAAGAGTTCAGTTCTTGCCGTATGAGCGGCCCTTTTCAGTCCAGCGTCGAACGAAGACGAAAGCCAGAGTGATCTGAGCGCTGAGCGCAAGGGCAACTATCTTCGCGCCTTAGCGGCTTAGCGTGAACCAACTCTTCTACTTCATCAGCACCAGTTCTTCCGCCATCGACGGATGCAGCGCGACGGTCTGGTCGAAATCGTCCTTCGTCAGTCCCGCCTTCACCGCGACTGCCGCCGCCTGAAGGATTTCAGGGGCGTCGGGGCCGATCATGTGGAGGCCGAGGACCTTGCCCGAATTGGGCTCGCAGATCATCTTGTACAGCGCGCGTTCGTTGCGGTTGGCCAGCACATTCTTCATCGCGCGGAAGTCGGAGGTGTAGACCTTTACCGCGCCGAATTTCTGCTTGGCCTCGCTTTCGGTCATGCCGACGCCGGCGATCGGCGGGTGGCTGAATACGGCCGACGGGATGCAGCCATAGTCGACGGTGGTGGGTTTACCGCCGAACACGGTGTCGGCGAACGCCTG
>CAZWZP010000182.1:0-5584 GCA_964638925.1 uncultured Stakelama sp.
CGCAAAGGCGCGCGAGGCGGCGATCGCGGCGAGCATTCAGGCGGCGGAGGCAGAGATCGTCGCCGCCCGCGCGCGCATCGCGATCGTCGACCGGATGCTGGCAACGCAGCGCACCCGGCTCGCCGAACGGCAGGGGCCGATCGCGCGGCTGATGGCGGCCCTGCAATCGCTCGCGCGGCGCCCCGCCGTGCTCGGCCTGGTCCAGCCCGGATCGACCGCCGATATCGTCCATGTCCGCGCGGTGTTGGGTGCGGTCACCCCGGCGATGCGCGCGCGCACCGCCGATATCCGCGCCGAGATCGCCCGCACCCGCCAGCTGCGCGACGGCGCGCAACTCGCCGCCAAGAGCCTTGCCGACGGGCGTGAGCGACTCCAGCGCGACCGACTTGCCCTGGTCGGTGCCGAGGCCGAGCATCGCCTGAAATCGGTTGGCTACCGGCGGGAGGCGATGTTCGAATCGGATCGCGCGCTCGCGCTGGGCGAGCAGGCACGCGACCTGGTGGACCTGATGGACACGATGGGCGAGGCCGCCGAGACGCGCGCCGCGCTGGAGGCGCTGCCCGGCCCGCTGCCCCGCCCGACCGAGGGCGATGCCACCACACCCGACACCATCCCGTCACCCAAGCGCAGCGGCCCGCCCCCCTATCGCCTGCCGGTTTCGGGTACCGTCGTCACCGGCCTTGGCGAGCTGTCCGATACCGGGGTGCGCGCGCGCGGCCTGACGCTGGCCACCTGGCCGGGGGCGCAGGTGGTCGCGCCGACCGGTGGCCGGGTGATCTATGCCGGGCGCTTCCGCCGCTATGGCAATATCGTCATCCTCGACCATGGCGGCGGCTGGACCTCGCTCGTCGCCGGGCTCGACGCGGTGATGGTGCGGGTCGGCGAGACGCTGATCCAGGGTGCCCCGCTGGGACGCGCGCCCCAGCGCGAGGCGCCGCGCATCACCATCGAACTGCGCCGCCAGGGCCGCCCGGTCGATCTGGCGCAGCTGCTCGATTGATGCCTCGCGATCGCCGTCCGCTTGCCGCTTTGCCGCCACGCGGTTCCGGTCTATCTTGCCGCCAAATCCCGTTGAGGAAGTACAGCGTATGATCCGTCCCATCCTCCAGGTCTCCGCCGCAGTCGGCGCGCTGGCGCTGATCCCGCTCACCACCGGCGCGATGGCGAGCGTCGATACGTCGAGCTATCGCGAACTCGACGCGTTCATGGATGTCTACACCCGGGTCAAGGCCGCCTATGTCGAGAAGGTCGATGACAAGACGCTGATCAAGGGCGCGATCGACGGGATGCTCGCCAGCCTCGACCCGCACAGCTCCTATGTCGATGCGCTCGCGTTCGACAATCTGCGGCTGCAGACCGACGGCAATTATGGTGGCCTCGGCCTTTCGGTCACGCTGGAGGACGGCGCGGTCAAGGTGATCACCCCGACCGAGGACACGCCGGCATGGAAGGCGGGGATCAAGGCCGGCGATTACATCACCCATCTCGACGGCAAGCTGATCTATGGCGGAACGCTCGACGAAGCGATCACCCAGATGCGTGGGGCACCGGGGACCAAGATCACGCTGCGCATCGTTCGTCCCGGTCGCGACAAGCCGTTCGACGTCACGCTGACCCGCGAGACGATCATCCAGAAGGCGGTGAAGTGGGAGGTGCAGGACGGCATCGGCATCCTCAACATCAACACCTTCAGCGCCACCACCGCGTCCGACATGCGCGCCGGCATCGCGGAAATCGAAAAGCAAGTGGGCGGCAAGCCCAAGGGCTATGTCATCGACCTGCGCGGCAATGGCGGCGGGCTGCTCAACCAGGCGATCGAGGTCAGCGACGCGTTCCTGACGCATGGCGAGATCGTGTCGCAGCGCGGGCGCGAGAAGAGCGATATCGAGCGCTGGTATGCCGAATCGGCGATCCGCGGCGACCTGACCCGCGGCGTGCCTTTGGTCGTGCTGGTCGATGCGGGCACCGCATCGGCGTCCGAAATCGTCGCGGGCGCATTGCAGGATCACCACCGCGCGCTGGTGCTTGGCGAAAAGACCTTTGGCAAGGGATCGGTGCAATCGCTGCTCCAGCTCGGCCCGCGCACCGCGCTGCGCCTGACCACCGCGCGCTACTATACGCCCGCAGGACGGTCGGTGCAGGAGGGCGGGATCGAGCCCGATCTGATCGTGCCGCAGATTTCCGACCCCGATTACAAGTCCCGCCCGGTGTTCCGTGAGGCCGATTTGCGCCGCCACCTGATCAACGAGACCAAGGTCGATAATGCGGCGCTGGAAGAGGATACCAAGACCGATCCGCGCTTCGCCGCCACCCCGGAGGAGCTGGAGAAGAAGGGGATCAAGGACTTTCAGCTGCATTACGCGCTGCAGACCATCGCCCGCACCGCCAGTCCCGCGCGCATGGCAGCTGGCGGCGCACCCAAGGCCGGGAAGCGCTGAGGCCCGCCATGACGCCCAACCGTACCGCGCAATGGCTCGCCCTGCTCATTCCGCTCGCGCTGATCGCGGGCGCGCTGACCAGCCAATATGGCTTTGGCCTGTTCCCGTGCGAGATGTGCATGTGGCAGCGCTGGCCGCATTACAGCGCAATCGTGCTGGCGGCACTGTCCTTCGTCGTGGCCCCCGCGCGGACGCCGTTGGTCTGGCTGGCCACGCTCGCCATCGCGATCAGCGGCGCGATCGGCGCGTTCCATGCCGGGGTCGAATATGGCTGGTGGGAAGGGTTCACCCAATGCGCCACCAACTTCGGCGGTGAGGGCAGCGCGCTCGACCGCATCATGAACGCACCATTGGTCCGCTGCGATGTCGCGCCCTGGGATCTGTTCGGCGTGTCGCTCGCCGGATGGAATGCGATCTTTTCGCTCGGTGGTGCGTTGGTGATCGCAAGTCTGCTGCTGAAGGGCAAAGCCAAGTGAAGTGGAAACCCGGAGACCCCCGCCGCGATATCGACTCGATGATCCGCGTCGATCAGGCGGGCGAATATGGCGCGACGCGCATCTATGCGGGCCAGCTCGCGGTGATGGGTGACCGCCACCCGATGGCGCGCGCGATTGCCGGCATGGCCAATCAGGAAGAGCGTCACCGCGCCTTTTTCGACGCGTTGATCGCGCGGCGCGGTGTGCGGCCGACCGCACTGCAGCCGGCATGGAATGTCGCCGGGTTCGCGCTGGGCGCGGCGACGGCGGCACTCGGCCCGACGGCGGCGATGGCGTGCACCGTGGCGGTGGAGACCGAAATCGACCTCCATTACCAGGAACAGCTTGATGCGCTGGGCGAGGATGATCCCGAGCTGGCCGCCGCAGTAGCCGAGTTCCGCGCCGAAGAGCTGGAACACAAGGACAGCGCGCTGGCGGCAGGCGCGGAAACGGCCCCGGGCTATCCGCTTTTGTCAGGGGTGATCCGGATGGCATGTAAGACCGCGATCGCGGTATCGAAGCGGCTGTGACCGCTGCAAGGAGTCGATGACGATGAAGACGATCCTGCTTTCCATCACCGCTGCAGCAAGTGCGCTGGCGGTCCCCGCGCTCCCCGCCGTCGCGCAGAACGCGCCGCAGAACGGCGTGCTCATCATCTATGGCGACGACCGCTGCCCGACCAATTCTGACGGCGATGAGATCGTGGTCTGTGTCCGCCGCCCGGCAGGTGAGCGCTTCCGCATCCCGTCCGAGCTGCGCGATACCGAGGCAACACCCCAACGTGAAAGCTGGGCGGTGCGCCAGCGTTCCGCGCTGACCGCCGGCGACACCGGCATCGGCAGCTGCTCGACCGTCGGCCCCGGCGGCGGCATCGGCTGCTCGACGCGGGATATTCAGGCAGGCAAGGCCGAGGCGGACAGCCGCAGAAGGGCGGAAAAGGTTCTGCCGGACTGATGATGTCCTCTGCCCCCCGTTTGCTCTGAGCTTCCCAAAGGGCGCTCCAACACTCCGAGAGTGCAGGACCCGTGCTTCGACAAGCTCAGCACAAATGGGGGTTGTGGCTCTCGCCGCAGCGCTGGCATGTCCCCGCGCTGCTCTTCGCCCTGGTCTGGTTATCCTGCATCTGGTTCGGGTCGTGGGCGTTCAACCCCAACAGCGCGACGCGCATCCTCGCGGCCACCGCGATTGTCGAGACCGGCAGCGCGCGGATCGACCGCTACGCCGCGATGACGATCGACAAGGCGCAGTTCGACGGCCATTTCTACATGGACAAGGCGCCGGGCATGACGCTGATGGCGCTGCCCTTCGTCGCCGCGACCAACTGGCTGACCCAGCAGACCAGCGCTGACGTCCCGCACCAGTTGTTCGACCCCGATTCCGAGGAATTCCTGCGCCTGCGGATGCGTGCCTCTATCGCCGGAATCGGCGCGGTGCTGACTGCGCTCGCCGCAGTCGCCTTGCTCGATCTTGGCACAGAGGTCGGTGGCAGCCGCGCGGCGGGGCTGTTCACCGCAGTCAGCTTTACACTCGGCACTACGGTCTGGGGCTGGACCACCACCTGGTTCGGCCATGCCGCCGCGACATCGCTGATCGCCATCGCGCTCTGGGCAGTGTGGCGCGGCACGCAGCAACCCGCGTCCCGACGCTATCCGCTGATCGCAGGACTCGCGCTGGGCTGGGCCGTCGTGGTCGAACATGGCGCGCTGCTGCTCAGCGCGCCGGTCGCGCTCTGGGCGCTGTGGTCGATCCGGGGCTGGGACCGTCCGGCACAGCTCCGCACGCTCGGTCTCGCCATCGCGGGCGGACTGATCGCCGCCATCCCGCTGGTCGCCTATAATCTTGCGACCTTCGGCAACGCTTTCACTACCGGCTATTCCGGGGTGGTGGGGTTCGAGGGGATGAAGCAGGGCCTGTTCGGCCTGACCTATCCCAAGCTCGACATCCTCTATGAAATCCTGCTCGGCAAGCGCCGCGGGATCATCTGGGTCGCGCCGATCCTCGCGCTGGCCCCGTTCGGCATCTGGACCCTGCTGCGCGATCCGGCGCGGCGCGACCTCGGCGTGCTCGCGGCAGGGGGCGCGCTCGCCTGCTTCCTCTATCACGCGGCGTACGTCTATTGGGACGGCGGCAACGCCACCGGCCCGCGCCACGCACTGCCAGCCATCGCCTATCTCGCCCTCGGCCTTGCCGCCTATTGGGGCAGTGCCAGCCGGATCGAGCGCGCGCTCGGCCTCGCCTTCGCCACCGCCAGCGTTGCGCTCAACCTGATCATCGCCGCCGTCGACAGTCAGGCCCCGGCCCAATTCGCCGCTCCGCTGACCGACCATATCCTGCCCGGCTTCCTCGCACTCAACCTGCGCACCCTTCCCAGCGAATTCTGGGGCTGGTCACCCACCGCAGGCCTCACCCTCTACCTCATCCTCGCAGGCGCCCTCGCCACCCTGCTCGCGCTCGCCTGCCGCCGCCGCGCGCCGGACTGACTGGACAGCCAAGCCGCTGGAACGTATGAAGAACATATGGCCCAACTCGACTTGCGCGAAAAGCTCGAAATCCTCGCCGACGCCGCGAAGTACGACGCATCCTGCGCCTCATCCGGCACGTCGAAACGCAAATCCTCGGGCGGCAAGGGGCTGGGTTCAACCGAGGGGATGGGCATCTGCCACGCCTATG
>CAZWZP010000183.1:0-5583 GCA_964638925.1 uncultured Stakelama sp.
CTCCAGCGCCTTACCGGCGCCGCTCCCACGATCACGAAAGACTGCGCCCATGAAGATCACGATTTTGCGGGCGACGCTGCCCCTGGCGCTTATCGCGACTCTCGCCGCGTGTGGCGGCACCAAGCCCTCCGAAGAAAAGGCCGAAACCGAAGCCAAGGAAGGCGCTGAAGCGCCCTCGCAAGGCGTCATCAAGCTCAGCCCGCAGCAGATCGCGACCGCCGGTATCCAGCTCGTCCGCCCGACTGTCGGCGGCGGGGGCGCGATCGAGCTGCCCGGGACGATCGAAGGCGATCCCCAGGGCACCCAGGTGGTGTCGGCGGCGATCGGCGGGCGCGTCGTCGCGCTGACCCGCAATCTCGGCCAGTCGGTCGGTCGCGGCGAGACGCTCGCGGTCATCGAGAGCCGCGAAGCCGCCCAACTCAACGCCGAGGTCGAGGCGGCGCAGGCGCGCGCCGCGCTCGCCCAGTCGAACCTCCGTCGCGAACAGCGGCTGTTCAACGAGCGCGTGTCGGCCGAGCAGGATCTGATCGCCGCCCGCACCGCGGCGCGCGAAGCAGAGATCGCGCTCAGGCTCGCGCGTCAACAAGTGTCCGCTGCGGGCGGCGGCGGCGGATCGCTCAACCGTCTCGCGATTCGCGCGCCGATCGGCGGCCAGGTGATCGCGCGCTCGGTCACGCTCGGCCAGACCGTCGCGGCCGATGCCGAACTGTTCCGGGTCGCCAATCTCTCCACGGTGTCGCTGACCCTGTCGCTGTCGGCCGCCGATGCCGGCCGTGTCCGGCCGGGCGCCACCGTCGAGGTAAGCGCGCCGGGCCGGCAAGCCACGGCTCGCATCACCTTCGTCTCGCCGGTGCTCGACGCCACGACCCGGCTGGTGCCGGTGATCGCGGCGATCGATAACCGCAGCGGTCAGTGGCGCGTCGGCGAGAGCGTGCAGGCCGCGATCCTGCTCGGCGGCGGCGGCGGCAACGAAAATGGAGGCGGAAGCGCAGTCAGCGTGCCGTCGACCGCGGTGCAGACGATCGGCGACAAGCCGGTCGTGTTCGTCCGCACAGGGGATGGATTCCGGGCCGCGCCGGTCACCCTCGGCCAGGCCAGCGGTGCTTCGGTCATGGTCCTCTGGGGCCTGACCGGCCGCGAGCAGATCGCCGCCGCCAACAGCTTTGTCCTCAAGGCCGAACTCGGCAAGGGCGAAGGCGGGGACGAGGACTGAGCCATGATCGAACGCATCGTCACCCTTGCGGTCGAGCGCCGCTGGTTCGTCCTGCTGCTCACCGCCATCGCCGCCATCATCGGCGCCGCCTCGCTCTATCGGCTCCCGATCGACGCGGTGCCCGACGTCACCAACAACCAGGTCCAGATCAACGTCCGCGCGCCGGCGCTGTCGCCTGAGCTGATCGAGAAGCAGGTCACCTTCCCCGTCGAGACCGCGCTGGCCGGCATCAAGGGGCTGGAGAGCACAAGGTCGCTGAGCCGCAACGGGTTCGCCCAGGTCACCGCGGTGTTCTCGGATGCGACCGACATCTATTTCGCGCGAGCACAGGTCGTCGAGCGCATCAACGACGCCAAGGAGCGGTTGCCCGACGGAGTCACGCCCGAGATGGGCGCGATCGCGACCGGGCTCGGCGACATCTATATGTGGACCGTCCGCTATCAGGATCGCGGGCACGAGCAACATAAGCCGGGCGAGCCCGGCACCCAGCCCGACGGCAGCTACATCACCCCCGAGGGCGACCGGCTGGTGAGCGAGGCCGACAAGGCGACCTATCTCCACACCGTGCAGGAATGGATCGTGGCGCCGCAGGTCAAGTCGGTCGCCGGGGTCGCAGGGGTGGATTCGCTCGGCGGCTACGACAAGGAATATCTCGTCGTTCCCGACGTGCAGAAACTCGCCGCGCTCAAACTGTCCCTGAGCGAACTCGCCACCGCGCTCGAGGCCAACAACAGCGCAATCGGCGGCGGCATTGTCGATCGCAACGGCGAAGGCCTGGCGGTGCGCGCCGATGCGCGCATCGTTAGCACCGCACAGCTCACCAACACTGTCATTGCCACGCGCGAAGGCACGCCGATCCTGCTCGGGCAGGTTGCTGCGGTGCGGTTAGGCCAGGCGATCCGCCTGGGATCGGCGTCCGAGGCCGGGCATGAAGTGGTCACCGGCACCGCCGTGATGCGGATCGGCGAGAACAGCCGCACCGTCTCGACGGGGGTCGCCGAAAGGCTCGAACGGATCAGCCCGTCGCTGCCGCCGGATATCGTCATCGAGCCGGTGCTCGACCGCACCGACCTCGTCAACGCCACCATCTCGACGGTCGCCCGCAACCTCGCCGAGGGCGCGCTGCTCGTCATCGTCGTGCTGTTCGTGCTGCTCGGCAACTTTCGCGCGGCGCTGATCGCGGCGGCGGTGATCCCGATCACCATGCTGCTGACCGGGTTCGGCATGCTCCAGGCCGGTGTCTCCGCCAACCTCATGAGTCTCGGCGCGCTCGACTTCGGGCTGATTGTCGATGGCGCGGTGCTGATCGTCGAGAATGCGCTCCGGCGCATCGCGGAGCGCCAGCACCATCTCGGCCGGCCGCTCGATCGCGGCGAACGCCTCGCCCTGGTGGCGCAGGCCGCCCGAGAGATGATCCGCCCGTCGGTCTTTGGCCAAGCGATCATCATCCTCGTCTATGTGCCCTTGCTCACCCTCTCGGGCGTCGAGGGCAAGACCTTCGAGCCTATGGCGCTCACCGTCATCATGGCGCTGCTGTTCGCGTTCGTCCTGTCGCTGACATTCGTGCCCGCCGCGATCGCGGTCTGGTTGAGCAAGCCGGTCGAGGAAAAGGAAGGCCGGATCGTCGGCTGGCTGCGTCGTCGCTACGAGCCGGGGCTCGATCAAGCACTGCGGGCGCCGAGGCGCACGTTCGGCGTTGCGCTCGCTGCGCTGGCGCTGGCCGGCGCCGGCTATGCGACGCTCGGCCAGGAGTTCCTGCCGCAGCTCGACGAGGGCAATGTCCTGGTCCAGGCGTTCCGGGTGCCCGGCACCTCGGTCGACCAGAGCCAGAGAATGCAGTTCCAGATCGAGAAGGCGCTGTCCGGCATACCCGAGGTCCGGGTCGTATTCTCGCGCACCGGCACGGCCGAGCTCGCGTCTGATCCGATGCCGCCCAATGCCACCGATACGTTCGTGATGCTCAAGCCCCGTGGCGAGTGGCCCGATCCGGGCGAGACCAAGGCCGATGTCGTCGAGCGCATCGAGCAGCGCCTAGCGCAAGTACCCGGGCACAGTTACGAGATCACCCAGCCGATCCAGATGCGGTTCAACGAACTGATCGCCGGCGTGCGCAGCGATGTCGCGGTCAAGGTGTTCGGCGACGACTTCGCGCAGATGAACGATACCGCCGACAGGATCGCTGCGGTGCTGCGGCGCACGAAAGGCGCTGAGGACGTCAAGGTCGAGCAGACCGAAGGGCTGCCGATGCTCGACATCGCCTTCAACCGCGATGCGGCCGCGCGACTCGGGGTGACCGCCAAGGACGTGCAGGACGTGGTCGCCGCGGCGGTCGGCGGCCGCCCGGCGGGCGTGATCTTCGAGGGCGACCGGAAGTTCCCGATCGTGATCCGCCTCTCAGACACCGAGCGCGCGAATTTCGCGACGCTCGGACAGACTCCGGTGCCGACGCCCTCGGGCGCGTTCGTGCCGCTCGCCAGCGTCGCCGAAATCGGCGTCGCCGACGGACCCAACCAGATCAGCCGCGAGAATGGCAAGCGCCGGGTGGTCGTCCAGGCGAATGTCCGCGGCCGCGACGTCGCCGGCGTGGTCGCCGATGCGCAGGCGGCGATCGCGAAGGACGTGCGCCTTCCCGCAGGCATCTGGCTAGAATGGGGCGGTCAGTTCGAGAATCTCGCCTCGGCGCGTGATCGTCTGATGCTCGTCGTGCCCGCCTGCTTCGCGCTGATTCTGCTGCTCCTCTACGGCGCGCTCGGCAGCGCGCGCGACGCCGCGATCGTGTTCACCAGCATACCGCTGGCGCTGGTCGGCGGCGTAGCTGCGCTGATGCTGCGCGGCATGCCGTTCTCGATTTCGGCGGCGGTCGGGTTCATTGCGCTCTCCGGCATCGCGGTGCTCAACGGCCTGGTCATGGTCACCTCGATCCAGGACCTAATGCGGGCCGGCATGGACCGTGCCCGCGCCAGCCGTGAGGGAGCATTGCTCCGCTTGCGACCCGTGGCGATGACCGCGCTGGTCGCCTCCCTGGGGTTCGTGCCGATGGCGCTTGGGCACGGCGCCGGAGCGGAGGTCCAGAAGCCGCTCGCGACCGTGGTGATCGGCGGGCTGATCTCGGCTACCTTGCTGACTCTGTTCGTGCTGCCGACGCTCTACGCCCGATTCGGTCGACGCGAGCTGGCGGCCTCGAACGTAGCGCACGCCGAGGATCTGCTTCCGCGCGATCCGCTGCCCGCTGAATGACGAGGGAAAGTCGGGTAGCCGTCAAACTACAATGACCGGAAGCTAAAGGTGATGGAGGAACTGGTCCGGATCACAGCGCTGCGAGGGTTTCGAGCAGCGGGCAACCGGCATGGCTGCCCGCCTCGCAGGCGGCGACGCTGTCCGTGAGCACGTCCGCCATGCGCTCGAGGTCGGCGATCTTCGCGCGCACATCGCGCAGGTGCGCCTCCGCGAAAGCTTGCGCCTGCGCACATGACGCTGACCCTCCAGCGGCGAGCGTGAGCAAAGCCCGCACCGTTTCGATGGAGAACCCAAGCTCGCGCGCTCGCCGAACGAACGCGAGGCGCCGCACGTCGTCGCGGTCATAGGCACGGTAGCGGCCCCGGCGCTCCGGTACAGGCAACAGGCCAATCCGTTCATAGTAGCGGATCGTTTCGATGTTGCAGCCAGTGCGGCGCGAGAACTCGCCGATCGGGATCCTCTTGGATGCAGTCATGGTCGCGATTAGCACTTGAGTCTGTAGTGACTACAGATGCTAGGACGGTGGCATCCATCTCGCAAGGAGTCCTCGTGTCCGAGCCATTGTCCCCATCGCGCAAGCCTAGCGGCGCCGGCGCCATCTCGTTCGCGCTGGGTGGGATCGTGGCCGCGTCGCAGGAATTCTCGCAATTGCAGATCCTATCAAGGCAACAACTGCTGAAGCGCTGGCGGCGCTGCGAAAGGAAGGCATCAGGGTCGTCATGCTGACCGGCGACAATCGAACGACAGCCCAGGCCGTGGCTCGTAAACTTGGTATCGAGGCGGTTGAAGCCGAAGTTCTCCCTGATCAGAAAAGCGCAGTCGTTCTGCGCTTGCAACGCGAAGGCCGTGTGGTTGCAATGGCGGGCGATGGAGTGAACGATGCGCCCGCGCTCGCGGCGGCCGACGTCGGCATCGCGATGGGTTCGGGGACGGACGTCGCCATCGAAAGCGCAGGCGTGACGCTGCTCAAGGGCGATCTCAATGGGATCTTGCGCGCACGACGGCTGAGCGAGGCGACGATGGCCAATATCCGCCAGAATCTCTTCTTTGCCTTCATCTACAATGTCCGTCGTCAGAACAGCGCTCCGCGCCGTTCTCCAACTGCAATGACGTCGGCAGCGATCTGCCGCATG
>CAZWZP010000184.1:0-5578 GCA_964638925.1 uncultured Stakelama sp.
CTTCCTCCCCCTCCGTCACGCTGCGCGTGCCACCTCCCCCTGGCGGGGGAGGATTGATCCGTCGGTTGCAACAATGTTGCACCGCGGTTGACTCGGGGCACCCCCCTTTCTAAAGCGCGCGTGCCTTGGCGGGCTCGCCGCTCGGCCCATGCGTTTCGCCCTGGTATTCGACTGGCGGAGGAAGCGAAATGACCGAGAACGAGCCCGGACTGGACCCCCTCAAGGAGGATGCCCGCATCACCTCGCTCAATGAGCGGCTGGCGCGGGCGAAATCCGAAGAGGCGGATCGGCGGGGCGAGGGGCAGCAGGCCGGCGATCGTGATTATCGCATGGGCAACCGCGTCCTCGCCGAGCTGATCGGAGGAATGGTCGGGGGGGCGCTGATCGGGTGGGTACTCGATCGGTTCCTGGGAACCTCGCCATGGCTCCTGCTCACGCTGCTTGCCCTTGGCATCGTCAGCGCGTTCAGGAACATCATCAGGATTTCGAACCAGCGCTCGAAGTGACTTTCGGGCGCTTGCGTTACATGGGAAACGGGCGTGGCTGAAGAAGCAGGCAAGATCGATCCGATGCACCAGTTCAAGGTGGAATCGATTGCCGACATGTTCACCATCGGCGATCAGACGATCGCCTTTACCAACAGCGCGCTGTGGATGGTGCTCGCGACGGTCGCCCTGTGGGTGTTCATGCTGGGTGGCATGAAGCGCGACGTGGTCCCGGGCCGCTGGCAGATGGCGGTCGAGGGTTTCACCGGCTTCATCGACAATTTGCTGAAAGCGAATATCGGGCATGAGGGGCGCAAGTTCCTCCCCTATGTTTTCTCGCTGTTCATGTTCATCCTGTTCGCCAACGTCATCGGCCTGCTGCCGTTCGGCGCGATCCCCGGCGTGCATCCGTTCACCGCGACCAGCCACTTCACCGTGACCGGCGTGCTGGCGATCCTGTCCTTCTCGATCGTCCTCGTCGTCGGCTTCGCCAAGCACGGTCTGCGCTTCTTCTCGCTGTTCGTGCCAAAGGGAACGCCGCTCCCCGTGCTGTTCCTCGTGGCACCGATCGAGTTCGTCTCGTTCATGGTCCGCCCGTTCAGCCTGGCGCTGCGACTGTTCGTCGCGATGACCGCAGGGCACATCCTGCTCAAGGTGCTGGCGGGCTTCATCATCAATTCGGCCAATGCCGGCGCGGGTCTGGGCCTGCTGGTCGGCGTGCCCAGCTTCGCGCTGATGCTCGGCGTCTCGGCGCTCGAGATTCTGGTCGCCGGCGTCCAGGCCTATGTGTTCGCGCTGCTCACGTCGCTTTACATCAACGACGCGGTGCATCTGCACGATCATCACTGAGATTTTTTTAACCAACGACTGATTTTTCTAAGGAGTGATTTCAATGGAAGCAGATTCGATCAAGCTGCTCGGCGCCGGTCTCGCGGCGATCGGTGCTGGCCTCGCGGCGCTCGGCGTGGGCAACGTCTTCTCGGCGTTCCTTCAGGGCGCGCTGCGCAATCCGGGTGCAGCTGCCAGCCAGCAGGGCAACATGTTCATCGGCTTCGCGGCTGCCGAGCTTCTCGGCCTGCTCGCGTTCGTCGTGGCGGTGCTGCTGATCTTCGTCGCCTGATGTCTCTGCCGCCCTGCGTGATCCACGCGGGGCGGATTTGACGACGGACCGCGAGAGGACGGACCAATGCCCCAGATCGAACAAGTTCCGCTGACCTATGCGTCGCAGATCTTCTGGCTGCTGCTGACCTTCGGGCTCACCTTCGTGATCGTCGGCCTGGGCATCGTGCCCAAGGTGTCGGGCACGATGGATGCGCGCGACAAGTCGGTGGCGGATGACCTTGCGGCTGCGGATGCAGCACGTGCGGCAGCCGATCAGGCCGAAGAGACGTGGCGCGCGCAGGAAAATGCGGCGCGCGAAGCTGCGCGCAAGCGCCTGACCCAGGCACGCGCCGAGGGGCAGGCTCAGACCGATGCGGCGCTGGCCTCGGCCAAGGCCGAGATCGAGGATCGTGTGACTGCGGCCGAAGCGCGCATCGCGGCGGCCAGCGCCGCCGCAGCGGGTGAGATTGAAGCAGTTGCGACCGATGCCGCCCGCGATATCGTCGCCCGCCTGTCGGGTGTGAACGTCACGGCGGCGGAAGCCAGCCAGGCAGTGAAGGCAGCGCTCAATGGCTGAGGAAGCACAAGTGACGGCGGGAACTACGGCTCCGGCCGAGGCGTATCATGCCAAACCCGCCGTGTTGGGCATCGACGCGACGATGTGGGTCGGCCTGGCGATGCTCGGCCTGATCCTCATTCTGGTTTGGAAGAAGGTGCCGTCGGCGATCGGCGGTATGCTCGACAAGCAGATTGCGGCGATCCGCACCCGGCTTGACGAAGCCAACCAGCTGCGCGCCGAAGCCGAAGCGCTGCGCGAGGAGTATGCGCGCAAGCTCGCCAATGTCGAGCAGGAGGCCGCCGCCATGGTCGCCCATGCCGATGAGGAGGCGCAGGCGCTGCTGGTCAAGGCCAAGGCCGATGCCGAAGACCTGATCCGCCGCCGCACCAGGATGGCCGAGGACAAGATCGCCGCCGCCGAGCGCCTCGCGCTCGATCAGGTGCGCGCCACGGCTGCCGAAGCCGCGACCAAGGCCGCCGGTGCGATCATCGCGCAAAAGCACGATGCGAGCGCCGACAAGGCGCTGGTCGACCAGACGATCGCGGGTCTTTCTCGCCTCAATTGAACCAGTTGCAGCAATAATGACGGGCGCGGCGGCTTGCCGCGCCCGTCTTTTTGCGTATGGCCGTCACGATGGAGCAGACCAAAACCGACCGCGGCCTGATCGCGCTGATCCTCGGCTTCGCGCTTGTCGTCACGGCGATCCTCGGCACCTTGTGGCTGTTTCGCGAGCAGCGCAAAGCCCAGCACTGGGTCACCCACACCCTGCAGCTGCAGGAGCAGCTGAGCACGGTCCGCTCACGGCTTCAGGATGCAGAAACCGGTCAGCGTGGCTATCTGGTGAGCCGTGAGTCGGCCTATCTCGAGCCCTATTTCGAAGGGCGCCGACGGCTCGATTCCGACCTTGCGACCCTGTCTGCGCTGGTCGCGGACAATCCGGAACAGGCACGCACTGCGGCTCAGGTCGCCCAATGCGCCCGGGCGCGGGTGGACCGGCTGAGGGTGGTCCTCGAACTCGCGCGTGCCGGCGATTTCGACGGCGCGGCGGAGGCCGTGCGGATCGGGACCGGCAAGCAGCTGATGGACCGATGCCGGACGCTGATCGGCGCGATGAAGGCCGAAGAGACGCGCCTGTTGGCGGATCGCATGGCCGTCCTGCGCAGTTGGTCGAACTGGCTGACCGGCTGGCTCGTGGCGAGCGCAGTTGGGATCTTCGCGCTGGCGTGGTTCGCCACCCGCGACGCGCGCCGCCGGACGCGCGCCGCACTGAACGCTGGCAATGCGCTGCTCGTCGCGAACCACCAGCTGACCGAAGAGGCCGCAACCCGCGCCGAGGCGGAGGCCAAGGTCCGCCAGATGCAGAAGCTGGAATCGATCGGCCAGCTCACCGGCGGCGTCGCGCATGATTTCAACAACATGCTCGCAATCGTGATCGGCAGCCTCGACATGGCGCGGCGCCGGCTGGAGAGCGATCCGGAGCGCGCGCGCCACAATCTCGACAACGCCATGGAGGGGGCCGAACGCGCTGCCCAGCTCACCCAGCGGCTGCTGGCCTTTTCGCGCCAGCAACCGCTCGCGCCCAAGGCGGTTGACGCGAACAAGCTGGTGGGCGGGATGTCCGAACTGCTGCGCCGGACGATCGGCGAGAATATCCGGGTCGAAACCGTGCTCGCGGGTGGCCTCTGGTCAGCCTTTATCGATGGTCCCCAGCTTGAAAATGCGGTGCTCAACCTGTGCGTCAACGCGCGCGACGCGATGCCCGACGGCGGCCGCCTGACCATCGAAACCTCCTGCACCCATCTCGACGATTGCTATGCAGCCGCGCACACTGAAGTGACGCCTGGCCAATATGTCATGGTCTCGGTCACCGACACCGGCACGGGGATGCCGCCGGAGGTGATCGAACGCGCCTTTGACCCCTTCTACACGACCAAGGGCGTGGGCAAGGGCACCGGACTGGGCCTCAGCCAGGTCTATGGCTTCGTCAAGCAATCCGGCGGTCATGTGAAAATTTATTCCGAGCCGGGCGTCGGCACGACGGTGAAGCTCTATATCCCGCGCCATTTCGGCGATGCCGATACCGGCGCCACGGGTGAAAGCGACCCGGTCGACCTGCCGCGCGCGCGTGGCGAAGAGGTCATTCTGGTGGTGGAGGATGAGGAACGCGTCCGCCACATGTCGGTCGATACGCTGCGTGAACTCGGCTATGTCGTGGTGCAGGCTTCGGACGCCAATCAGGCGCTGACCGTGCTGACGATCCAGCCGCGGATCGACCTGCTCTTTACCGACATTGTCATGCCCGACATGAACGGCCGCATCCTGTCCGACCGCGCACGCGAACAGCGCCCGGGCCTCAAGGTGCTCTACACCACCGGCTACACGCGCAACGCGATCGTCCATAACGGGATGCTCGACCACGACGTCGCGTTCATCGCCAAGCCGTTCACCGTGCAGCAGCTGGCGATGAAGGTCCGCGAAGTGCTGGATGCCGCCTGACCGCGACTATTTCTTCAGCAGATCCAAGACCGCCACCGTCATCGCCGTGGTCCCCAGCGTCACCGCCGGCTTCGCTTCGACCTTGAAGAACGGCGAATGATGCGCCGGTAACACCTTCTCGCCGCGCTTGGCGGCGTCCAGCTCTGCCTGCGGCGTCCCGCCGACCACGAAATAGGCTCCCGGCACGCCATATTTCTGCTCGATGAAATAGGCGAAATCCTCCGCGCCCATGCTCTCGCGCGGTTCGGTCTTGAGGACGTCCTTGCCGAATGCCTTGGTGAACGCGCCGCGCACCCGCGTCGTCAGCGCCGGGTCGTTGAGCGTCACCGGGGTCGATTCGAATCCGACCCGCACAACCGGCAATTTGTCCCCCGGCAACCCGTTCATCCGCCCGACATTGGCGGCGATCCGCTTGATCCCGTCGAGCAGCTTCTTGCGCGTCTCCTCGTCATCCGACCGCACCGTCAGCTGCAGCTCGGCCTTGTCGCTGATGATATTGTGCTTGAACCCCGAATGGAACGAGCCGACCGTGACCACGCCGGGTTTCAACGGCGCGATCTCGCGGCTCACCAGCGTCTGCAGCGCCATCACGATCTGCGACCCCATCACGATCGGGTCCTTGCCCATATGCGGCGCCGCACCATGCGTGCCGATGCCGTGAATGGTGATGTCGACGCTGTCCGATGACGACGAACTGATCCCCGGCTCCAGCCCGATCTTGCCGGTCGGAAAGCCCGAAGTGACGTGGAATGCCACTGCATAATCGGGCTTGGGGAAACGGGTATAGAGCCCGTCCTCCATCATCTTGCGCGCGCCGCCGATCCGCTCCTCGGCCGGCTGCACGACGAACACCACCGTACCCTTCCAGCGGTTCTTGAGCTTCGCCAGCTGCCGCGCGGTGCCGATCATCGACGTGATGTGCACGTCATGCCCGCAC
>CAZWZP010000185.1:0-625 GCA_964638925.1 uncultured Stakelama sp.
TCGACCCGGTCTCGTCGCTGGTGGTTGCCCTTGTGGCGATCGCAATCGCCTTTGCGCTCCGCCTCGCGCTCGATCCGCTGTTGCAAGAACGGGCGACCTATATCTTCTTCGTCCCCGGAGTGGTGATCGCCGCACTGGGCGGGCTGCGCCCCGCGCTGCTCACGACCGCGCTGGGCGCGGGAGCGGGCGTGCTGGCCGACAGCATGACCGGTCAGGTTCTGACCGGAGACTGGATCGCCGCCAGCGTGTTCCTGGCGATCGGCACCGCGATCGCGGCGGGCGGCGCGTGGCTGCATCGTGCGCGCGAACGCGCGGCGGAAATCACCCGCCAGCTGTCACCTCGATCCTCAAGACCGTGCCGGACGCAATGATCGTGATCGACGAAGCCGGGCTGATCCGCGATTTCAGCGACACCGCCGAGCGCCAGTTCGGCTGGCGCGCCGACGAAGTGACGGGGCGCAACGTCTCCATGCTGATGCCCTCCCCCTATCGTGAGGCGCATGACGGATATCTCCAGCGCTACTACCGCACCGGCGAGCGGCGGATCATCGGCGTCGGCCGCGTCGTGGTGGGCGAGCGCAAGGACGGATCGACCTTTCCGATGGAGCTGGCGGTTGGCGAAATG
>CAZWZP010000185.1:679-5490 GCA_964638925.1 uncultured Stakelama sp.
ACGGCTTCAGGAATTGCAGAGCGAGCTGGTCCATGGCTCCCGCCTCACCGCGCTGGGCGAAATGGCGTCGGCGCTGGCGCATGAACTCAATCAGCCGCTCAGCGCGATCGGCAATTATCTGATGGGCAGCAAGACGTTGCTGGGCCGCGACCCGGTTCCGCACGAACGGGTCGCCGACGCGGTCGATCGCGCCGCCAAGGAAGCGCTGCGCGCCGGGGAGATCATCCGCCGCCTGCGCGATTTCGTGTCGCGCGGCGAAACCGAGCGGCGGCTGGAAAGCCTGCCCAAGCTGCTGGAAGAGGCGAGCGCGCTGGCGCTGGTCGGCGCCAAGGAGCATGACGTGCGGGTGCGGATCGACATCGACCCCGCGATCGACCTGGTGCTGGTCGACAAGGTGCAGATCCAGCAGGTGATCCTGAACCTCGTCCGCAACGCCGTCGATGCGATGACCGAAAGCGAGCGACGCGCCCTGTCGATCAGCGTCCGCCCGGCGGGTGACGCCATGGCCGAAGTCATCGTCGCGGATACCGGCCCCGGCATCCATCCGGACATTGCCGGGCAATTGTTCCAGCCCTTTGTCACGACCAAGCGGACCGGGATGGGGGTCGGCCTGTCAATCTGCCGCACGATCGTGGAGGCCCATGGCGGGAACATTTCGGTCGGTGACACACCGGACGGTGGCGCCACCTTCCGCTTCACCATTCCCAGCGTCAGTAAAGAGGAACTCGAGAATGCTAGCTGAGCCGGTAGTCCATATCGTCGATGATGACGAAGGCGTGCGCAGCTCGCTCTCCTTCCTGCTCGAATGTTCGGACCTGACGACCCGCACCTATGAATCAGCGGTCGAGTTTCTGAAGGCGGTTCCGACGATGGCCCGCGGCTGCATCATCACCGATGTGCGGATGCCGCAAATCAGCGGGATGGAGCTTGTCACACGGCTCAAGGATCTTGGCGTCGGCGACCCTGTAATCGTCATCACCGGCCATGCCGATGTTCCGATGGCGATTGCCGCGCTGCGCCAGGGAGTGGCCGACTTTATCGAAAAGCCGTTCAGCGACGAGGCGATTCTGCTTGCGGTGCGTTCGGCGCTGGCCAAGCAGCAGAGCCGCGGCGAGGTCGAGATCGAACGCGACGCAATCCAGCAGCGGCTGGCGACCCTGTCCGGACGCGAACGCGAGGTGATGGACGGTCTGATCCTTGGCAAGGCGAACAAGGTTATTGCCTTTGACCTCGATATCAGCGCCCGGACGGTCGAGGTCTATCGCGCCAATGTGATGACCAAGATGCGCGCCCGGACCCTGTCCGAACTGGTCCGCATGGCGATGATCGCACAACTGGGCTGAGTTTGGCGCGGGCGCGCCTAATGCGTACCCCATTTGCGCGCGACCCAGTCGCGAAAACGCGCGCGCGGATCGTGCAGCGTCGCGGACGGATCTTCGGCGGCGGCAACGCGCGCCACCTCCGGCACCCAGCGGCGCACGGTCTGTTCGATGCCGCGCTTCAACGTGATCGGTCCGGAGGGGCAGCCGCCACATGCGCCCGTCATTCTGATCCACGCCGTGCCGGAGTCCGCGTCGAAGCGGATGAGCATCGCGTCACCGCCATCGGCGCCAAGGCCCGGCCGCACCCAGCGGTCGAGCACATCTTCGATGTGCTGTTCGATCTCGCTGCGCTCCGGACGGACCGCCGCGATCGCGACGACAGTCGGCTCGAGATCGATTGCCGGCGTATCGAGCAGCGCGAACGCAATTTGCGGGCGCAACGCTTCCCAGTCGCGCGCCGGATCGTCCCGCACCACGGTGACGAAGTCCGGACCGATCATCACCCGTACGATACCTTCGATCGCCAGCAATGCGACCGCGAGCGGATCCGCGGCGCGCTCGCCCAGCATGAAATGGCGCGGGGGGCCGGACGGCAAAGGGCGATCCGGCACGATCCGCAGCGCGTCGGGGTTGGGGGTCGTCTCAAAGACGATCGCACTCATGACACTGCCGGGTGACCGGCGCAGACGAACGGCCCATGCACGCGCTGCGCGCGAACGACGAACCATCGCCATAGTGGACGCCATGGCACGGCGATGCGGACGGGCGGACACGTTGGCGACACGAGCCAGTCGCAGAACGGGTCGGGTCCGCCCGGCATCCCTGTCGGCCATAACAGGGCAATGTCACGCTCGGTAATCTTGGCGATCGTCTGCAACATGGCCCGGACCTTTATCGTGAGAGGCGACGCCCGGAGGATGCCAACCCGCACCCGTGCCGCCAATTGGGTCACGTCCCTAAGGGCGCTACCGGAGGCGGCCCGGGGCGTTGCCACGAGCGCTCAGGGGCGGCCATCCGGTCGCGCGTCGAGCAAATACGGACCATAGCTCCACAGGAACAGGACGAACGCCCCGCTCCACAACAGGCCGCTGACCATGACGGTCTGGAGATAGTCGAACGGAAGCGCAGTAGCGGCAACGCGCAACGCCGCGCCGACCGTTACAAGCGTGTAGATTGCGCGCGTCCAGCCATCCGCATGCAGCGTCCGGCCGGTATGGCCGAGCGTCGCGCGAGTCATGACCGCCAGCGTCATCGACGCCATCGCCCCGGCCCCCAGCGCATGCAGCCCGGTCGATGCGGGCAGTCCCGGCAGATAGCCAGCCAGACCGAGCAGAACCAATCCGATCGGCAGCCACGCGTATGAAATATGGAGCATCAGCACCAGGGGCTCGCGCCAGGTCCGCAGCCCTGACCAGCGCGCGAGCCTGATCGCCTGCAGCGCCCCGGCCGCGATCAGCAGCGATGCTGTCCACGCGCCCTCAGGCATAAGCGTCCACGCGACCAGAGCTAGTGCCATGACGATCAGGGTAGCAATATCGAACCGGCCCGGCTGGGTCGGCAACCGCTGCGCCACTCCCTGTTTGGCGAGCCAGTTGCGAGTGAAGGACGGGACGATACGTCCCCCGATCAAGGCGATGAGCATCAGCACCATCGCAAATCCCAGCCGCCAGCCAAGTCCGCTCGGAACCGAAAGGCCGAGCGCCTCGCCGTGGTCAAGCGCGCTCGCGCCGGCGAGCACGGCGATCACGATGACGACCGGAAGGTTGCGGTTCTTGGCCGCAATCACTTCGCGCGCGGCGACGAAGGCAAGCGTAGCGAGGAAGCCGACATCTAGGACCGCGGCGAGCATCGTGCTCAGCACGCCGGAGAATAGCACTGCAATGCGTGCCCCAAGCCACAGCGCCGCAAACAGCGCGAGCCGCCCGCCCGCCATCGGCAGCCGCCCGGTCCAGTTCGGGATCGCGGTCAGCAGAAACCCCGTGACAACCGCGCCCAGATAGCCAAACAGCATCTCGTGCCGGTGCCAGGTGAGCGCATCAAACGCGGTGGGCAGTGTCACCGCCCCCGCCAGAGCGGCGAGCCACAGTTTGACAACGACGAGCGACCAGATGGCACCCCCCAGAAAAAACGGCCGGAAGCCGCCCCGCCATAACGGTGGCAAAGCCATCAAGCGGCGGTGGCGGTGGTCTTCGGCCTTCATCGATCGGGTTCCCGCTGGCAGTTGCCGCCTTGTGGTCGCCGCCTCCCATGCTGACCACTCGGGATCGCGCCCTAGGGGGGATACCGGATAGACGCTCCCTAGCCCGGGCAGGCCGTCGTCGCACTGTGCGTCGCCGCGCCGACCGCATCGATCCGCACCGCCTCACCGATCAGGATCAGGGTCGGTGCATCGTCGGCAAAGGCGCGGGTGGCGATGTCGAGCAGGTCGAGCCGGGTCGAGAGATGCTTTTCATCAGCAAGGCTGACATCGCACGCGATCAGCACCGGGGTCGCGCGGTCAAGCCCCGCTTCGATCAGCCGCCGGGCAATCTCCCCCGCCGCGCCGCGCCCCATATAGAAAGCGAGCGTTGCGCCGGGACTGGCGAGCGAAGCCCAGTCGAGGTCGAGCGCCGCTCCGTTACGGCTGTGCGCGGTCACGAACCGCACCTCGCGCGCCAGGCCGCGTAGCGATAGCGAGACCCCCGCCGAAGCCGCCGCCGCGCTCGCCGCCGTGACACCCGGGCAGACCTGCACGATGCACCCCGCCTCGCGTAACGCAGTCATTTCTTCGGCTGAGCGTCCGAACAGCGACGGATCGCCACCCTTGAGCCGCACCACGCGCCGTCCCGCGCGCGCTGCGACCACAAGCATTGTGTCGATCGCCCCCTGATCCTTCGAATGCCGCCCGGCGCGCTTGCCCACGCTGATCCGCTCGATGCCAGCGGGGATGAGGTCGAGCACGCCCCGCCCGACCAGCGCATCGTGATAGACAATGTCCGCCGCTTCGATCAGCCGCACCGCCTTGCGGGTCAGCAGATCGGGGTCGCCCGGCCCGGCACCGACCAGCCACACGCTGCCCGCTGGAAACACGTCATGCTGCATCGGACGTTACCTCCGAAAGGATGCGGGCGAGCGCCGGGCGGCACGATCCGCAATTGGTGCCGGCCTGCAGCGCGCCGCCGATCGCGGCGACGTCTGCCAACCCCCGGTCACGGATCGCCGCGACAATGGTGTTGAGCCCGACATCGAAACACGCACAGATCACCGCACCGCGATCGGGCTGCGCTCCCGGCGCGCGACCGGCGAGCAGGGTCGGTGCGGCGTGTTTTTCGCTCAGTTGTGCGATCAGCCAGTCACGTGTCGGCAGCTCGCCGGTACGGGTGACGAACAGCACCGCCGCCAACTTTCCGTGATCGAGCACGGCGATCCGCCGCGTGCCGCGCGCGGGATCGATCGCCTCGACCCGCTCGCCGCGCGGCAGCAGCGCCTCGATGCGCGCGCCGTCGCCAT
>CAZWZP010000186.1:0-4320 GCA_964638925.1 uncultured Stakelama sp.
ATGCTTCGGCTCCTCGCGCGCAAGCAGCTGGCCGCCGGCGTCAAGTGGTGCCGCATCGCGGCCCCCCTGGTCGCCAAGCACCGTCAGCCCGGGCAGTTCGTAATCCTCCGGCTGTCGGAGACGGGCGAGCGCATCCCCCTCACAATGGCGGCCGCGGATCCGAAGGCCGGGACCATCGAGTTGATCGTCAAGGCGATCGGCAAGACCACGCGGATGCTCTGTGCCAAGGAAAAAGGCGACGAGATCACCGACGTCATGGGACCGCTCGGGCACCCGACCGAGATCCACAAGGTCGGGCATGCGGTGCTTGTCGGCGGCGGCGTGGGCACGGCGGTCATCTACCCGCTCGCCAGCGCGTTGCGCGACGTACCGCATTCGGGGTTGTGATAGATGACGATATCGACGGGTTCCATCGCGCGTTCCTCAGCAACAAGCGGCTTTGGGGGCGGGGGCGGGCGGTGCGAGCTGGGGAGCGCAGCAGGCATCGGCGCGCGCAGTGTCCGACAGCGCGGACAAGGTCGGCGAGTCGCCATAGACGGTCGACTCGCCCTCGGTCAGGAACGCTTCCCACACCACGCCATCGGGGTCGGCGATCCAGCTCTTTTCGCTCTTGGCGTAGCAGCAGGTCGTTGCGCCCTCCTCCAGCACCGGGCGGTCGGCGGCGCGCAGGCGGCCATAGACCTCGACCAGTTCGTCGCCATTCTCGACCTGGATGCCGAGATGCTCGATGCCCTTGGCGGCATGGTCCCCGGCGGAGATCGCGAAATTGACGCGCGGATCTTCCAGCATCCATTTGGCGTAATCGGGTTTGGTCACGCTCGGCTCCGCACCGAACAGCTTGGAGTAGAAGGCGATCGACCGGTCGAGATCGGTGACGCCGACATGGACATGCATACGCTTCATGCGGACTTCCTTTCAGGCTGTTCGGCCGGGGCCGCGCATCCGGCGCCGCCGCAGCAATTTTCCATCAGATAGCCGAGCAGCGCGTTCATCGCGCCATAGTCGGCGGCATAGATCAGCGACCGGCCCTGCCGCGTCTGGCTGACCAGCCCCGCGCGGTTGAGATGGCCGAGATGGAAGGACAGCGACGAGGCAGGGACGCCGAGCTTTTCGGCGATCATCCCTGCGGGTAGCCCGTCAGGGCCGGCCTGAACCAGCAGGCGGAACAGTGCGAGGCGATGTTCCTGCGCCAGCGCGGACAGGGCGGCGACGGCGGCAATGTCGTCCTTCATTTCCATGATTGTGGAAATATCGAATCGACCCGCTGGTTGCAAGCGCTATTTTGACTATCGTGGAAACATCGAAATATCGCGGAAGTTACGCCTGACTCGCGCGGCAAAATAGGTTACGCTCGCTCAAACGACCGGAGCGCACGCCATGGCCAAGTTCCCGAAGATCGACAGCCCCTGTCCCTACAAGGCCGATCTGGCCGCGATCCTGGACGGCGATTTCTGTCGCATGTGCAAGCGCGAGGTGTTCGACCTGTCCGGCTGGAGCGACGGCGAGCGGGTCGCGTTTCTGAAGGGGTGCGAGACCGAGGTGTGCGTGCGCTACACGCTTCCGGTGCGTCCGGCGCTGGCCGCTGCGGCGCTGGCGGCGGCGGTGATCGGCCTGCCCGCGGCGGCGCAGGATGTGGCTCCGACGCCGGTGGAGGTCGCGACCCCGGATGAAGACTATGACATGATCATCGTCGGCGGGATCAAGGATCCCAAGGCGGTGGCGATGGTTGAGGATCCGGCCGATGCGACCCTTCCCGAACTGCCGGTGGTCTATGACGATGCGCCGCAGCCGGTCACGGTGAAGCCCGCGTCCTGACCTCCGCCAGCGATTGCCAGTCGAGCAGGCTGGCGAGCTGTCCCGCCGCAGTGATCGAGCGCGCATCGCCGTCGCCGATGGTGAGCGCGATATGCGTCGCGTCGAACCCGTCGAGCGCCATGTCGAAGCTGCGCCACGCGCCGTCGATATAGGCCAGCGTCCAGCTGTGCGGCATGAACACGTTGCTGACACCGTGATAGCGCTCGCGCGAATAGACGAGGCCGCTAGCAACGCGGGTAGGAATGCCCGCCGCGCGTCCGAGTGCGGCAAGCACCACCGCATCCTCGGTGCAATCTCCAGCGCCCGATGCCAGCGCATCGGCGGCACTGCGATGCCCGGTAAAGTCGATGCGCTGCATCACCGTGCGGGCGCGCACCGCCAGCTCCTCCATCGTGCGCGCGGGCGATAGTTGGCGGCGGATCACCGGGCGGGCGAGCGCCAGGACGCGCGGATGATCATGCTGCAGCCAGGCGGTGGCGCGGCGCGCATCGGCGAGGCTCGCCGGATCGCTGAGCAGGCCGGGGCCGCAGCGTGCGCAGATATCGAGCGTGATGCCGGTGGCATCGGCGCTCACCCGCTGCTCACCGGTCGCTGGCGGGGCGAAGGCGATGCTGTCGATAAAGCCGAAGCGGTAGCGGATATGGCCCTGCGCGGCGGCGGGGCCGATGCGCACGGGCGACTTGGCCATGACATTGCGCAGCAGGCGATAGGGCGGATGCGGGCGCAGTGCCGTTTCGCGGTCGACGGGGCGGGTGGTGACGGCGACGCCGAACATCGGCTGGACCGCCGCGACGATGCGCCCCGATGCGTCGAGATCGAGCCGCATGATGCCCCGCAGTTCGGTGCCGTCGAAGCGCTTGCGCAGTGCGGTCAGCGTGCCGGTGCGCTGGGTCGGTGCGCGTTCGATCGTCACCCGCTCGACCAGCCCGGCGGCGGGGTTGAGGTTGAAGAAGCTGAGCGGCGCGTCGCTGGGCCAGCCGCGCAGCAGCGCCTCGCCATTGTCGAAGCGGGTGCCGGGCGGCAGCGCGATGCGGGTGACGTGGCGGCCACTTTCGCTCTGGCGGGTGACGGTGGCGCTGGCCGCTGCGATCCGGGTCTCTAGCCGGCGGATGGCGCGGCCGTCGCGCGATTCGGTCAGGATCAGCAGCGGCCGGCCCGACGCGTCGAAGCGGGTGGTGGTCGTGTCGGTCAGCGTGGTGCTCGGCCGGTCCCCATCGGCCAGCCGCAACTCGCGCAACTCGATCGTCTCCCGCCCGTCGGGGAGTGCGCGCGTGGTGGTCGCAGCATGGCCCAGCACCCCGCCCGCATCGTCGGCGATGACATACCAGCCCTGCGGTTCGGCCTCGCGCTGGGTCGCCCCGGGCAATGCCGCCGCAGCAAGGGCGAGGAACAGCGGGCGGTGGAGCATCCCGCGATCCTACGGTGAGAGCGCGGCATCGGCTAGTCCACACTCAATCCCCTCCCTGAAAGGGAGGGGCTAGGGGTGGGTTTAGCGGCAAGCGAAGCTCGATGCCTCGGTTGCCGCTGTTTTGGCGCGCGGTCGGATTGAGTCTTTTCAGCGCGCAGACGCGCGCACCCACCCCCGCCCCCTCCCTTGCAGGGAGGGGGGATTCACGCTTAGCCCGCGTTGCCGCCCGACAAATCCTGGTAGAACATCAGCGCATTGCCGTCGGGGTCGTAGAAAGTGAGCAGGCGCACCATCCCCGGAATCTCGTTGATCGGACCGTCCTGCCGCACACCCGCCGCATCGAGCACCGCCTTGGCCGCGTCGAGGTCGGTGACGCCGAAGGTCAGCGTCGCGCCGCCGGGGCCGCCCGCGCTTTCGACCTGCGACAGGCCGACGCTGACGCGCGCGACCGACGAGGTCAGTTCGCACCATGCGATCTCGTCCATCCGGTACATCAGCGTCATGCCCAGCACGTTTTCATACCACGGGATCGACCGGTCGAGGCTGGTGACGCTGAGCGCGCAGGTCAGTCCGCCGTCATAGGAAATCGCGTTGGTGGTTGCCTCAAGGGTAGCTTCGCTTGCCATATCGTCCTCCCGACTCTATAGTTCCATTTGTATAGTAGATTGTGATTTGGTCAAGGGCGTGAATGATCCGGTTCTGACAAGTGCGGTGTTGCAGCGGCTGGCGGCGGGGCGGTGGACGATCCCCGTACTGGCGCTGCTCAGCCGCGAGCAGGGATCGCGCTTCGCGGTGATCGAGCGGCGCTTCAGCCTGTCGCGCAACAGCCTGACGCGGACGCTCGCCTATCTGCGCGAACAGGGCTGGGTGATGCCCAATCCCGGCCATGGCCACCCGCTGCGCCCCGAATATGTGCTGACCGACAGCGGCCGCGCGGTGGGCGCGGCGTGCGAGCGGATCGAGGAGGTGCGCGTGCGGCTGGGGCTGGAGGCACCCGATCTGTCGCGCTGGACGCTGCCGGTGGCGGGCGGGCTGGGGGACGACTGGACCCGCTTCAACGCGCTCCAGTCGCGGCTGGCCCCAGTGACGCCGCGCGC
>CAZWZP010000186.1:4349-5464 GCA_964638925.1 uncultured Stakelama sp.
TCATTGGCCTCGCCCTGATCGGCGGCATCGGTCTGGCGCTCTATGGCCTGACCGGGCGGGGGGCGGAGCTGGCGGGGGCGGTGGCGGGATAATCAGCCCGCCGCGCCATGCCCCTGCGCCAGATATTCCTCCGACTGCATCTCCATCAGGCGGCTCACCGTCCGTTCGAATTCGAACTTGCCGTCGCCCTCGGCATAGAGGTCGAGCGGGGCGGCGTCGGCCATCGCGAGCAGCTTGACCTTATGCTCGTACAGCGCGTCGATCAGCGTGACGAAGCGGGCGGCCTCGTTGCGGTTTTCCGGGCCGAGGCGCGGAATGCCGACGATGATGACGGTGTGATAGCGCCGGGCGATGGCGAGATAGTCGGACGCGCCGCGCGCCTCCTCGCACAAGCGCTTGAACGAGAAGACCGCGACGCCCTTCAGCGCTTTGGGCACGTGCAGCGTGCGGCCCTGTACCGACAGATCCTCGCTCGGCACATGCGCGGCATCCTCGACCGGGTAGTCGGTGAGGCGGAAGAAGGCGGCGGAGAGGGTGGCAGTGTTGGCCGGGTTGTTCGGCACCAGCCACATATCCATCGTGCCGAGCCGGTCGCGGCGATAATCGGTCGGGCCGTTGAGTGGCAGGACATCGAGCTTGTCCTTCAACAGCGCGATGAAGGGCAGGAAGCTGTCGCGCTGCAACCCGTCCTTGTAGAGATCGTCGGGCGGACGGTTCGAGGTCGCGACGACGCACAGCCCCTCCGCCATCATCGCGGTGAATAGGCGCGAGAGGATCATCGCGTCGGCGGTGTTGTTGATCACCATTTCGTCAAAGGCGAGCAGGCGGAGGTTTTCGGCGATCGCCTTGGCGACCGGCGGGATCGGGTCTCCGGCTTCCTTCTTGCGCTCCTCGGCGATGCGGGCGTGGACCTCGATCATGAACTCGTGGAAGTGGACGCGGCGCTTGCGCTCGATCTTCACACAGCCAAAGAACAGGTCCATCAGCATCGACTTGCCGCGCCCGACGCCGCCCCACATATAGACGCCGCGGGGAGCTCCCGGCGCGCGGCGGGCGAGGCACCACAGCACGCTGCCCTTCCGCGGCCCCTGTTCGAGCTCGTGCGCGAGATGGGC
>CAZWZP010000187.1:0-913 GCA_964638925.1 uncultured Stakelama sp.
CCGTGCAGCCGTTCGAGCTCGGCGTGGCCGCCCGCCACCAGCTCCACCTTCCCCGAGCCGTCGAGAAAGCAGGTCATCGTCACCGTGCGGTCGAGAAAGTCGCGGTCGTGGCTGACGATCAGCACCGTCCCGTCATAATCCGCGATCACTTCCTGCAGCAGGTCGAGCGTTTCAAGGTCGAGGTCGTTGGTCGGCTCGTCCAGCACCATCAGGTTCGACGGCCGCGCAAATTCGCGCGCCAGCAGCAAGCGCGAGCGCTCGCCACCCGACAGCGTCCCGACCTTGGCCTCGACCATCTCGGGCGCGAACAGGAACTCTTTCAAATATCCGTGGATATGCTTGCGCACGCCCAGGACATCGACCCACTCGCCGCCATCGGCGACGACTTCGCGCACCGTCTTGTCGGGCTGCATCCGGCTGCGCTGCTGGTCGATGATCACCGCGTCGAGCGTCTTGGCGCGCTTCACGCTGCCCGTATCGGGCTCAATCTCGCCGGTCAGCAGCTTGAGCAACGTCGACTTGCCCGCGCCATTCTTGCCGACGATGCCGATGCGGTCGCCACGCGTGATGCGCAGCGTCAGGTCGCGGATGATCGTGCGGTCGCCATAGGCCTTGGACGCACCCGTGGCGTCGATCACCACCTTGGTCTTCGAATCGTCCGACGCGGTGGTCAGGTTCGCCGCGCCCGCCGGCCCGGTCATCGCCGCACGTTCGGCGCGCATCTCATACAGCTTGGTCAGCCGCCCCTGGTTACGCTTGCGCCGCCCGGTCACGCCACGCTGCAGCCAATGCTCCTCCAGCTTCAGCCGCGCGTCGAGCTTCTCGGCCGCGCGCTGCTCCTCGGCATAGACCTGGTCGGTCCACGCCTCGAACCCGCCGAACCCCACTTCCGCGCGCCGCATCGACCCGCGAT
>CAZWZP010000187.1:1018-5452 GCA_964638925.1 uncultured Stakelama sp.
GTCGAGATGGTTGGTCGGTTCGTCGAGCAGCAGCACATCGGGATCCTGCGCCAGCGCGCGCGCGATGCCCGCCCGCCGCCGCTCGCCGCCGCTCGCGGTCGCCGCCTCACGCGACAGGTCGATGCCCAGCTGATCGGCGATCGCCTCCGCCTCATGCCGCACCGGCGCGTCGTCGCCCGACAGGACATAATCCATCAGCGTGACACAGCCCGCCATGCACGGCTCCTGCTCCAGCATCACCACGCGCGTGCCGGGCTGGATCGTCCGCCGCCCCTCATCCGCGTCGACCTGTCCGGCGATCAGCTTGAGCAAGGTCGTCTTGCCAGCGCCATTGCGCCCGATCAGCGCCAGCCGGTCACGCGCGCCGATATGGATATCGAGGTCGCGGAACAACCAGCCCGATCCCTGGATCAGGCCGAGCTTTTCATAGGAGAGGACAGGTGCAGCCATGGCGGGGGCAGGTAGGGCGGTCGGGCCATCCCGGCAACCCGTTGCACGCGCCCGATGCTGTCGCACGCCTTTCGGGCGCATTCACAGGCTGTTCAACGCGCCAGCCCTATGCCATCCCGGTAATGAAGATGATCAGTGTCCTTTGTCTCGGCGCGTATCTCGCCGCCGCCGCCCCGGTGTACGCTTCGCCACAAGACCGGCGCAGTGACCAGGAGGCTGCGCGTGCAGGCCGCATGGAAGGCAAGCTGCTGCCGCTGCGCGTGATCGAGGCGCGTGTGGTCCCGCAGATGACGCGGCAGGGTGCACAATATCTCGGCTTCGACTTTGATTCGGGAACCGGCATTTACACGCTGAAGTTCCTGCGCAATGGAAATGTCATCTGGGTCGACGTCGACGGCCGCACCGGTCAGGTGATGAGCCGTTCCGGCGGCTGAGCCGGCGATAAAGAGGGAAACACCGATGCGCGTTCTGATCGTCGAGGACGAACCCAATCTCCGCAACCAGCTCCAGTCCACGCTCGAAGGTGCGGGCTATGCGGTCGACACCGCGAGCGATGGCGAGGAAGGCCATTATCTCGGCTCGACCGAAGCCTATGACGCGATCGTCCTCGACCTCGGCCTGCCCGAGGTGGATGGACTGACCGTGCTCGATCGCTGGCGCAAGGAGGGCAAGACGACCCCGGTACTCGTGCTGACCGCACGCGACAGCTGGTCGGACAAGGTCGCCGGGCTCGACGCGGGCGCCGACGACTATGTCGCCAAGCCGTTCCAGTCGGAGGAGCTGATCGCCCGCCTGCGCGCGCTGATTCGCCGCGCATCGGGCAATGCCAGCGCCGAACTGATCGCGGGCGACATCCGCCTCGACACGCGCTCGGGCAAGGTGACCAAGGCCGGCGAGCCGGTGAAGCTGACCGCGCAGGAATATAAGCTCCTGTCTTATCTGCTCCACCACAAGGGCAAGGTGGTCAGTCGCACCGAGCTGATCGAACATATTTACGACCAGGATTTCGACCGCGATTCGAACACGATCGAGGTGTTCGTGACCCGCATCCGCAAGAAGCTCGGCGCGGACGTCATCACCACCATCCGCGGCCTTGGCTACAGCCTCGAAGAACCGGCGGAGGCCGGTGCCTGAGAACCCGTTCGGCCTGACGCTGTCGCGATTCTTCCCCTTCGTGCGCCGCACGCCGGCACAGAACGTGGCAGCGCCGATCGAGCCGCGCCCGGGCGATCCCGCGCCGCGCATGTACACCCCCAGCACCGGCTCGCTCAGTCGTCGCATGATCCTGATCGCGGCGGCGTGGATCACCCTGCTGCTTGCGGGCGGCGGCTTTGCGCTTGATCGCGTGCTGACCGGCGCGATCACCCGCAATTTCGACGACCAGCTCGAATATCTGCTGACCTCGATGATCGTGTCGGCGGAGATCGACGCCGAGGGCAATGTCGCGTTCAACCGAGCGCTCGGCGACCAGCGTTTCCTCGAACCCTATTCGGGGCTCTACTGGCAGGTCGCTGGCAAGGGGGTCGAGCCGTTCCCGTCGCGCTCGCTGTGGGACCGGCGGCTCGACACCACGCGCGTCCATGACGGGCAGGATCTCGAGACCTATGATTCGTTGCAGTTCGACCAGCGGCTGCGCGTGGTCGAGCGCGATATCAAGCTGCCGGGATCGCCGGTGCGCTGGCGCTTCCAGGTTGCCGAGACGCGCGAAGTGCTCGACGCGCAGATCGACGCGCTGCGCAAGACACTGGTGCGCAGCTTCCTGTTGCTCGCCGCCGGTCTGATCGCCATGGCTGCGCTCCAGACCTGGTACGGCCTGCTCCCGCTGCGCAAGCTGCGCCTCGCCATCCAGAAGCTCCGCACCGGCGAGACCCCCCGGATCGACGGCGCGATGCCCGCCGAAGTCGCGCCGCTCGTCGAAGAGCTGAACGGTCTGGTCGCACACAACGACCGTCAGGCCGAAGAGGCGCGCCGCCACGCCGGCGACCTCGCCCGTGCGCTCAAGACGCCGCTGACCGTCATTATGAACGCCGCGACCGCCCAGTCCGACGACTTGCCCACAACGGTGGTGCGCGAGGCGCGGACGATGCGCCGACAGGTCGACCACCATCTCGCCCGCGCCCGCGCGGTCGGCCGTCGCGGCAGTGCGCACAGCCGCGCGCCCGTCTGGCCCAGCGTCGAATCGGTCGAGCGCGCGGTCGCCCGCCTCTACCCGCATGTCCGCATCGACACCGATGGGCCCAAGGATCTGGTCGCACATATCGAGCGTCAGGATCTCGACGAGATCATGGGCAACCTCGTCGAAAACGCCGCCAAATATGGCGGGGGCAGCGTATTCATCACCGTGCGGATCGAAGCGGGCTTTGTCGAAATCCTGGTCGAGGATGACGGCACCGGCATTCCCGAAGCCGACCGCATCCGCATCTTCGACCGCGGCGTGCGGCTCGACACCGGCAAACCCGGCACCGGCCTCGGCCTCGCCATCGTCCGCGACGTCGCGGAGATCTACGACGGCACCGTCACGCTGGAGGAAAGCGAGGATCTGGGCGGGTTGATGGTGCGCCTGCGGCTCCCGGCGGCAGCGGCTGGCTAACGCCGATACGAACCAAAACCGTCACACCGCGAACGCGGGGGTGACGGAAAGGGTGGCGAGCTTCCCTAACCCATCACCCCGGAAAACCGCCACCGCCCGGTCACCGGGCTCAGCACCAGATCGCACCCACAATCGCGGCACTGAGTTTCGAACTCGCCCCGGCCGGGACGGTCGCGGCGGCGCGGGCGGTGGATGCCGAGATGGCATCTGATGGCTGGCTTGGACGCGGACATGTGCCGACAACTCCCTCGTTCAGCCCCCTGAACAGCCCCCGCCCGTCGTGTTGGCGACCAATTCAGGCGGGATTCAGGCGGCCAGATGGCGCATCGCGGCGGCGGCGATCGACAGGCTCTTCTTGCGCGCGGCGGGGTCGAAGATCGAGCTGGTCAGCATCACCTCATCCACCCCGGTCCGCGCGACAAAGCCCTTGAGCCCGGCCCGGATCGCCTCCGCCCCGCCAATCGCGGTGCATTCCAGCACATGGTCGAGCATCGCCCGCGCCTGCGGCGGCAGGCTGTCGCGATACCCCGGCACCGGCGGCGGCAGCGGCACGCCGGTCCCGGTGGTGCGCAACGCAACGAACGCCTGCTGCATCGAACTGGCGAGCAGCTCCGCTTCCGCATCGGTATCGGCCGCAAACACGTTGAACCCCGCCATGGCATAGGGCCGGTCGAGCACCGCCGACGGGCGGAACTGGCGGCGATACACCTCCAGCGCCTCATCCAGCGCCCCCGGCGCAAAATGCGACGCGAACGCATAAGGCAGCCCCAGCGCAGCAGCGAGCTGCGCGCCGTAGAGGCTCGACCCCAGGATCCACAATTCCGGCTTCGCGCCGCCGCCCGGCACCGCACGGATGCCGGTCTGGCCATCATCCGCGAAATAGCTTTGCAGCTCCATCACATCGCGCGGGAAACCGTCCGGACTGCTCTCCAGCGTCCGGCGCAGCGCCCGCGCCACGGTCATGTCGCTCCCCGGCGCACGCCCCAGCCCCAGATCGATCCGCCCCGGAAACAGCGCGTCGAGCGTCCCGAACTGTTCGGCGATCACCAGCGGCGCATGATTGGGCAGCATGATCCCGCCCGCACCAACCCGGATGGTCGAGGTCGCCGCCCCGACATGCGCGATCACCACCGCCGTCGCCGCGCTCGCGATCCCGGCCATGCCGTGGTGCTCCGCGACCCAATAGCGGGAAAACCCCTCAGCCTCGGCGTGCCGCGCCAGATCGGCGGCGTTGGCAAAGGACTGGCTGGCGGTCCCGCCCTCAAGGATTGGGACCAGGTCGAGCAGGGAATAGGCTGTCATGGGTCAGCAGATGGGAAGGCCGGTTGCGTTTTGCACCTCAAGATGGACTACCCGTCCGCCAACAATTCCTCCCCCAGCTTGCTGGGGGAGGG
>CAZWZP010000188.1:0-5434 GCA_964638925.1 uncultured Stakelama sp.
GACCAAGAACCGGGTGACGTCGATAAAGTCGGTGAAGCTGTTCTTCTTGTTGAACATCCGGCCGTCGTCATACCACTTCCGGCCCATTTCCTGCCCGCCGCGGATATGCGCGATGGCATAGACCATGCCGCGGTCGAGCAGGCTCGGCAGCATCGGCGAAAAACCCGGATCGGTCGAATAGCCATAGCTGCCATAGGCATATTGGAACAACGGCGCGGTACCGTCCTTCTTGAACCCCTTGGCATAGACCAGGCTCACCGGAACCTTGGCCCCGTCGCGCGCGGTCGCCCACACGCGCTCGGTCACGTATTTGCTCGCGTCATAGCCCGGCACCGGCGTGACCTTCAGCGTGCGGCGCTCGCCGGTCTTCATATTCGCCTCGATCACCGTCGAAGGCGTCGTCAGCGAATTATAGGTATAGCGCACCCAGTCGGTCCCGGTCTCAGCATTGGTGCTCAGCCCCATGCTGTACGCCGGCTCGTCCGCCTCGACAAAGCTGGACTTCCCGTCATTGCCCAGCAGCCGCAGCCTTTTGTTGCCGCCCGAGCGCTCCTCGATCGCCAGATACTTGTCAAAGGGCTGCACCCCCTCGATGAACACCTGCGCGCTGTGCGGCACGACATCCTTCCACGCCGCCTTGCCCGCGCCGGTCGCGCTGTCGGCGACGGTCATCAGGCGATAATTGGGCGCATCCCAATTGGTGCGGATCACCCAGCGATTGCCGACATGGTCCGCGCCATAGAGGAAATCGGTCTCGCGCGGCGCGATCACGGTGAAGTTCGTCGGGTTGGCGACCGGCGCGCAGCGTTGTTCGTCGCTCACCGTCTTGCTCGAATAGATGCAGATGAACTTCTCGGAACTCGTCGTTCCTATGCCGAGCGAATAGGTGTCGTCCTTCTCCTCATAAACCAGTCGGTCGGCGCTCGCCGGGGTGCCCAGCACATGCGCCTTGACCCGCTTGCCGAGCAAGGTGACCGGATCCTTCTCGATGTAGAAGATCGTCTTGTTATCCCCGGCCCAGGCGAAGCCCGCCTGGACATTGGGTATGCTGTCCTCCAGCGTCTTGCCGGTGGTCAAATCCTTGACCTTCAGCACGAACTGCCGCCGCCCGACCTTGTCCTCGGCATAGGCGAGCAGGCGGTTGTCGGGGCTGACCTGACGGCTGCCGATCTGAAAGAAATTGGCGCCCTTGGCCATTTCGGGCTGGTTGAGGATGATCTCCTCGGGCGCATCCATGCTGCCCTTGCGCCGCGCGACGATGGGATAGTCGCCGCCGGTCTCGAACCGCGTGTAGTAATAATAGCCATTGTCGAGATAGGGGACGGTGCTGTCGTCCTGCTTGATGCGGCCCGTAATCTCCTTGAACAACGCCTCCTGCATCGGCCTGGTCGGTGCCATCACTGCATCGGCATAGGCATTTTCGGCGGTCAGATAGGCGAGCATCTCCGGATTTTTCCGCGTATCGTCGCGCAGCCAGTAATATTCGTCCTCGCGCACCGCACCGAACGGTGCCTTCACCTGATGCGGCTTCTTCGCCGCGACCGGCGGCTTGGGCGGCGCGGTGGGGGCGTCCTGCGCGGCGAGCGGCGTGGCGACAATCAGGCCGGCCAGAGCGGCGCGGCGAAGCGGACGATACATGCGAATCCCCTTGAAATCGTTGCCCCGAACCTGCTGCAAAGCCTCTCGCGCATCAAGCTGTCCCAGATTCGGTAGTTTCCGCAATATGACCGCTTGAGCCGCGCCGCTGCGCGGTGATATGCCGCCTGCACCGGGGAGGGGTTTCTGGTGAATGATCATGCAATGCGCGCGTCCGCGCCGCATTTCGATACGACACTCGACCGTGCGGGCTTTGCGCTCGCGCTGGGCGGCGCGTTGGGTGGCATCGTCGTGATGCTGCTTGTCTTCGCCGCAGGACAACGCGAACTCGTGCCGCTGCTCGCGTCCTGGCTGCTCGGCACCGTGTTCACAGCGCTCGGCATCGCCGGAGTCGGCGGGCCGCTCTGGCTGATGCTCCACCTTGCCGGCTATCGCCGCGCCTGGCACGCCGCCGCGCTCGGCGCGGGCATCTCGCTTGTGCTGTTCGTTGGCGCACAAACCTATGGCTTCGGCTTTCTGGCCGCGCCGACCAGCGACATGCGCACCTGGCTATTCCGCTGGATCAGTGCACTGGGCACCAGCGCGCTACTGGCGATGGCCGCGGCGGGGATTGCGCTGGCGATGTGGCGCGTGGCGTACCGCCGGGTGATGTGACCTAGCCCTTCGTCGTCCCGGGCCTGACCGGGGGCGGATTGACTTATTGTCGTTCTTGATATGTTCTTGTCACTCCCCATCTAGTCGCCGGGGAGGGGCGTATGAGAGCACAGGATGGCGAGAGTTTTAGGGCTTCGGCATTCAGCATCTGGATGCGAACCGGTCGGCGAGCGTTGGAATTCAAGTTCAACCCTTGGCACGATCCAGAGGATGGCCGGTTCACCTTTGTCGGACAGGGAAACTACTTCCCGCATCGTGGATCGATTGACGATCCGTTCGGCGCGCGCGGGGGCTATGGGCGTGGACCTTGGGCAACTGAAACGGATGCAGAGCGAAGTTCGCGCGAGCACGATCCGCGCAATCCACGCAACCATTCCGTGCACACGGTGCAAGCGGGCGAATCCCTGACCTCCATCGCGCGGCGGCGAAAGGGCTTGCGGGTTTCAGATCTCGCCTGGCTCAACGGGATCAACCCTAAAAAGCCGCTTCGGATCGGACAGCGGATCATGCTGCCGCACCAGCAGTTCCTTGATGCAGGGCGCGATGCACGGAACACGTTTCTGGCACTGGCCTATTACCAGGATGCCCACGGGGGCCGGTTGCCACCGAACCCGGCGAACCCGCCTTCGCTGGAGAGCCAGATACTCGATCGCAATTGGCGGAGGGAGACGCTGAATGGCTATGATTTTCAGATCGACGTCATCGACCGCACCCGGGTTACCTACGGGCGGCTGTCATCAACAGGCAAACCCAAGCGCTCGCGGCGTCAACAAGCGCAGGCGGGCGGTCCGGATCGTCGGTCCACTGACGATGGGGGTCATTTCTGGGCTGCTCGCTTTGATGGGCCCCTCGTACGCTTCAACCACTTCGCCCAGGACACAAATTTCAACCGCGGTGCCTATCGCGTCATGGAAGATGCATGGGCTGCGCATCAACGCGCGGGTCGATCGGTTTTCGCCCGAATACAACCGCACTACAGGGGAACCTCAAGGCGACCCTTCCGGATTACTGTATCTTGGTCGGTCAATGGCGGGCCTGCTCAGATCGAGCAATTTGACAACGAGCCGAAAGGTAAACGGCATGGCGGCAGATAACTATCGGATGGCTGGCCCGCTTTTAAGCGAGTTAGGGCAGGAACTCGCGGCCTTTGTGGGCGGAGATCCGAACGGCATTTTCTTCTATGTTGAGATTGGTGAGGGTTGGGTGCGCCCCAGCCTTTTCCGGGCAGAGGGTGAGATCGTTCGCTTCTATCCGCCAGATGATCCCATTTTGTCCGACATCCTGTTCGACATCTGGTATATCGAGCCTGACCCGTCCAAGCGCTGGTCGGTGATGGAATATGTCGTCGAGAATGGCAATTTCCGGGCCGAGTATAAATTCCCCGATGAGGTCGACGTGACCAAACCCGATATCGAGCGGCGCGAGGCTGCATTGCGCGCCCATTTCGGCGACCGGAAGGTGGTCTATCCGCCAATCGAAGGCATGGCCGAGTGGAAGCCGTCGCCAACCACCTGATTTTTGTCAGCATCGTCTGTCATCCTGACAGCCGATCCCATTTGCACCCCCATCTGAAGGCCCCATATTCCCCCCATGGCGATCCAGATCCGTACCAGCCTTGCCGAGCCCGAAACCGGCCCCGGCTTCGTCCCGCACCGCCCGCAACGCCCCGAAAAAAGCGAGGGCGGGCGGCCGTTCAAGCTGGTCAGCGAGTATCAGCCGGCCGGCGATCAGCCGACCGCGATCAAGGAACTGACCGAAGCGGCCTTGGCGGGGGAGCGCGATCAGGTGCTGCTCGGCGTCACCGGATCGGGCAAGACCTTCACCATGGCGAGCGTGATCAACAATCTTCAGCGCCCGGCGCTGATCCTCGCCCCAAACAAGATCCTCGCCGCGCAGCTCTATGGCGAGTTCAAAAGCTTCTTCCCCGAAAACGCGGTCGAATATTTCGTCAGCTATTACGACTATTACCAGCCCGAGGCGTACGTCCCGCGCAGCGACACGTATATCGAGAAGGAAAGCTCGGTGAACGAGGCGATCGACCGGATGCGCCATTCGGCCACCCGGTCGCTGCTCGAACGCGACGACGTGATCATCGTCGCCTCGGTCTCCTGCCTCTACGGCATCGGCTCGGTCGAAACCTATTCGGCGATGATCTTCGACCTCAAAAAGGGGCAGGTCGCCGACCAGCGGGAGATCATCCGCAAGCTCGTCGCGCTGCAATACAAGCGCAACGACGCCGCCTTCGCCCGCGGCAATTTCCGGGTCCGCGGCGACAGCCTCGAAATCTTCCCCTCGCACTATGAGGACACCGCCTGGCGGATCAGCTTCTTCGGCGACGATATCGAGGAGATTACCGAATTCGATCCGCTGACCGGCTCGAAAGTCGCGAACCTCGACAGCATCCGCGTCTATGCGAACTCGCACCACGTCACTCCCGGCCCGACGCTCAAACAGGCGATGGAGGCGATCAAGCATGAACTGGCCGAGCGGCTGAAGGAACTGCATATCGAGGGCAAGCTGCTCGAAGCCCAGCGACTGGAGCAGCGCACCAATTTCGACCTTGAGATGATCGCCGCGACCGGCAGCTGCGCGGGGATCGAGAATTACAGCCGCTTCCTCACCGGCCGCCTGCCCGGCGAGCCGCCGCCCACATTGTTCGAATATCTGCCCGAAAACGCGCTGCTATTCGTCGACGAAAGCCACCAGACCGTGCCGCAGATCGGCGCGATGGCGCGCGGCGATCACCGGCGCAAGATCACGCTGGCCGAATATGGCTTCCGCCTGCCCAGCTGCATCGACAACCGCCCGCTGCGCTTCAACGAATGGGATGCGATGCGCCCGCAGACGGTCAGCGTCTCGGCGACGCCGGGCGGCTGGGAGATGGAGCAGACCGGCGGCGTGTTCAGCGAACAGGTGATCCGCCCCACCGGCCTGATCGACCCCCCGGTCGAGATCAAGCCGGTCGAGGAACAGGTCCAGGACCTGATCGTCGAATGCCGCAAGACCGCCGAGCTGGGCTATCGCACCCTCGTCACCACGCTGACCAAGCGCATGGCGGAAGACCTCACCGAATATATGCACGAAGCGGGGCTCAAGGTCCGCTACATGCACAGCGACGTCGAAACGCTGGAGCGTATCGAGTTGATCCGCGACCTGCGCATGGGCGTGTATGATGTTCTAATCG
>CAZWZP010000189.1:0-5386 GCA_964638925.1 uncultured Stakelama sp.
AGAAGCCGGGGTGGAGCGGCCCGCCTTGGGAGGGGGGGGGCTTGCGGACCGCTCCGGGGGGGTCGGTTATTCGGAATCAACGAGGACGATTTCGGCGTCCTCGATCGCGGTGATCGTCACGGTCTGGCCACCGCTCAGCGCGGCGCCGTCGCGGGCGTTGAAGGGCTGGCCATCAATCTCGATCTTGCCCAATGCGGGGACGAGATAGGCGTGCCGCCCATCGCCCACGCTGTGCGCCACGCTCTCGCCCGCCTTGATCGTCGCGCCCAGCACCCGGGCATCGGCCCTGATCGGCAGCGCGTCGCTATCCTCGGCAAAGCCGCTCGCCAGCGTCACGAACTTGCCGGAGCGCTCGCCCTTGGGAAAGGGCTTGGCACCCCAGCTCGGCGCGCCGCCACCGGCGCGGGGCAGGATCCAGATCTGGAACAGCGTCGTGGTTTCGCTTTCCAGATTATATTCGGCGTGCCGCACCCCGGTGCCCGCGCTCATTACCTGGACGTCGCCGGCCCCGGTCTTGCCGGTATTGCCCATCGAATCCTGATGCGTGATCGCGCCGCTGCGGACATAGGTGATGATCTCCATGTCCTTGTGCGGGTGCGGCGGAAAGCCGCTGTTCGGGCCGATCTCATCGTCGTTCCACACGCGGATCGCGCCCCAGCCCATGCGGTCAGGGTCATAGTAGTTGGCGAAGCTGAAATGGTGACGGGCATTGAGCCACCCGTGATCGGCATGGCCCAGACTTTCGAACGTGCGTTTCTCGATCATGGGAACCTCCTTGCTTGATCCCCAAAATAGGATTTCAGCGGGGTACGTAAATGGAAACGTTTGAAACAGATCGTTTCACGATTATATGAATGTGCTGCCAAGGGGACTCGATCATGCGCCTTCCCGATTTCGAAGCCTGGGCCATCTTTGCCTGTGTGGTCGAGCACCGCTCGTTCAGCGGCGCGGCCTCCGCGATCGGGGTGAGCAAGGCCACCGTGTCCAAGGCGATCGCGCGGCTTGAGGCGCAGCTCGGCACCGCATTGTTCCACCGCACCTCGCGTCGCCTGACGCTGACCGACAGCGGCACCGCGCTGGCCGAACGCGCCGGACGCATCCTCGCCGAAGCACAGGCGGCAGAGGAGGCCGCGATCGATTCCGCCAAGGCGCCGTCAGGGATGGTCCGCATCGCCGCGCCGATCACCTTCGGCATCCGCTTCGTCGCCGACGCGATCGCCGATCTGCTGCTCGCGTATCCGGGCATCCAGATCGACCTGCGCCTGTCCGACGCGCGCGTCGATATCGTCGCCGACGGGTTCGACATCGCATTGCGCATCGCCGACCTGCCCGACAGTTCGCTGCGCGCGCGCCGCCTCGCCCCGATCCGCGCGCGGGTCGTCGCCGCCCCTGCTTATCTGGAACAGCACGGCACCCCCGCGCACCCGGCCGACCTCGCCCATCACGCCTGCTTTCTCTATGCCAATGCGATTGGCACATGGCAGTTTCGTAAAGCGGATGGCGAAGAGGCGGCGGTGCGCCCCGCCGGGCCGCTGATCACCGACAATGGCGACGCGATGATGCCCGCTTTGCTCGCCGGGCTCGGCATCGCGCGCCTGCCCGATTTCATCATCGACCGCGAGCTGGCCGATGGCCGGCTGGTCGAGATTCTGGCCGACTGGTCGCCGATGAACATCGCGCTGCACCTGCTGACCCCACCCAGCACGCTGCGCCCCGCGCGGGTCGAGCTGGTGATCGAGTTCCTGTCCCAGCGCTTCCGCAACCTCTGCACGCGGGTGTAAAACAAAAGGGCCGGCCCGCATCGCTGCAGACCGGCCCCTTGCTTGGGTAGCTGAAACCCGACCTTAGAACTTCGCCTCGGCCGAAATGGTGAACGAACGTCCGCGCGGGTCCGCGACGCGCGGCTCCCACGAGCTGCCCGCGCCGGTGTTACCGTCATAGGTGATGGCGAAGGGCGGATCGGTGTCGAACAGGTTCTTCACGCCCATGGTGAACGTGTACCCCTTGATCCCGGTGAACGCGATCGACGCGTTGTAGATGATATAGTCATCGACAAACGCATTATAGCCCGGCCGTGTGACGTTGCCCGACGCGATCCCAGGCAGCGCCTGGTTCTTGTAGCCCGAACGGAAGATCTGGCTCAGCGTGAAGCTCACATCCTCGGTGCGATAGCCGATATAGGCATTGTGCTTCCATTCGTTGCCCAGATCGCCGGCATAGGTGAACACCCCGATCAGGCTCGGGCCATAGGCCGAGGTCGGCGTCAGCTTCTCGCGCTTCTTGAGCAGCAGCGTGCCATCAAGGCCCGCACTGAACGTGCCGCCCATCGCATCGAACTGACCGCGCGCGGCGAACTCAAGACCCTGGGTCCGGCGCGAACCCGCATTGATCCAGCGCTGGTCGATCCCAACAACGTCCTGCGTCACCGGATCGCGGATGAAGCGTTCGGGGAACAGCGCGGCATTGTCGATCAGCTGGCGCAGCGTCAGCAGCTGGATCGTGTCGTCGACAGCGATCGACCACCAGTCGACCGACAGGCTCACTCCGCGGAACGGGGTCAGGACACCACCGACGCTGAACTGCTTGGCCGTTTCCGGCTGCAGCGTGGGCAGACCGCCGGTCGCGATTTCCGGACGGATCTGCGCGCAGGGCAGTCCGCTGCCGAATGCGCTGGTCGGAACGCCGCCGGGGCAACGCACCGGATCGGCAAGGTCGCTACCCGCATAGGGCGACAGAGTGACGCCGTTGAAGATCTGGTTGAACGTCGGAACACGGAAGCTGGTGTTGTACGACCCGCGGAACATCAGCTGTTCGAACGGAGCGAACTTGACCGTCACCTTCGGATTGGTGGTGGTGCCAAAGCCGGTATAATCGTCGACACGCAGCGCGCCGGTGACCTCGAGCTGTTCGATGATCGGCACCAGAACTTCGGCATAGGCCGCCTTCACGTCGCGGCTCTTGGGCGTCAGCGCGTTGACGTTGTCGAACGCGGCGAGGAAGATCACCGGTGCGGTCGCGGCGGCCGCGGCCGACCCGTTGAACGAATAGGTTTCGCGGCGATAATCGACGCCCGCTGCCATCCGTACATCGCCGCCCCAGATCGGGAACAGCGAGCCGGACACCGACGCATCGAACTGCTTCACCTCATATTTGCCGCCATAGAGCGTTGCCCCGCGCGCCGAGACCGATTCGAGCGCGGCGAGGCCGGCTGCCGTCTGCGTCAGGCTGAACGGGTTGATCAGGCCGCTGTTCATCACGCCGACGAGGCCGCGCGGTGTCTGTCCATTGATCGGCGCGGCGCCGGCGACCGCCGGAGCATTCGGATCATAGGCTCCATTGGCAAGCGTGCCGCGATAATAATAGCCGCTACCCAGCACCGAGGAGCTTTCGCTCTTCGCGTAGCTGGCACCCGCGCGGTAATCCCAACCGTCGAACAACGGGCCTTCAAGGCCGAGCGCCGCGCGGAACGTCTTGGTGTCGGTCACATATTCGCGCGGCCCGCACGCAGTGCAGCGCCAGCGATAGGAAATCGGCAGCTGTGCGGCGGCGCGGGCGTTGAAATTGGCCAGCTGGGTCGGGTCGGTGATGATCCCGCGGATCGCATTGACCACCGCGTCATAGGTGGCTGCGGTGGTCGGGTTGCGCGGATAGGCGATGTTGAGGTTGGTCGTGTTCGCCGAGAGCTGGGCGTTGCTGAAGCTCTTGGCCGAGGTCGCATCGGATCCGGTCACCTCGACCGACAGCTCGTGCGAACCGCCGATGCGGACGACACCGCGGCCATAATAGGTCAGCGTCTCGATCGGCTGCTGCAGCACGGCCGCGCGGCCCGTGTCCCAGGCGCAGGCATAGACCGCCGCCGGGTTGTTCCACAGCTGCTCGTCATAGGCCATGCCGCCGTCGAACGAGTCACACCCGCCGCCACCCGGGAGGTCGAGGATGTTGATGCCGCCGCCGACGATGTTTGCGCCATTCGGCCCGGTGATCGCCAGCGTCGGGAAGCCGGTCGCTGCCCCGAGCAGCGTGCCGCCGGGGTTCTGGTTGGCGTTGGCGCCGATATTGAAGACCGTCGCGATCGGCGTGCCGCGCGTGTCGATCGACAGGCCGCGGTTGGGCTGGTTACCGTTGACGAAATCGCGGTCTTCGCCGCGCAGGATCTTGTTCCAGCGGTAGGAGACAGCCGCCATGATGTTGAAGCCGTCTTCGTTCAGATTGCCATAGCCGGCCACGCCGCCGACGCGATAAATCTCGCCGCCGCCCGCTTCGGGCACATCGACATAGCCGCTGACCGACACGCCCTCGAACGTCTTCTTGGTGATGAAGTTGATCACGCCGCCGACCGCGTCGGTGCCGTAAATGGCCGACGCGCCGTCCTTCAGCACTTCGACGCGCTCGATCGCGGCGAACGGGATCTGGTTCACGTCGACCGCCGAGCCCGACAGGCCGTGCGCAGCGACACGACGCCCGTTGAGCAGGACCAGCGTCGCTGCCGATCCCTGACCACGCAGGTTCGCGGCCGAGAGACCGTTCGTCCCGCGCTGCGCACCGGAGGTCACGTCGGCGTTGGACGCCAGGTTATCCGCGCCCGACCCGTTGGTCGGCAGAAAGGCGATCAACTGCTCGGGGCTGGTGATGCCGTTGCGCGCAATCTCTTCCTGCGTGACGATCTGCAGCGGCAGCGCGCTCTTGTTCGGATCCTGCTTGATCCGCGAGCCGGTGATCAGCACCTCGCGCTCGCTCGCTTGCTCCGGCGCAGGCGAAGATGTCGGCGCATCCTGTGCGAATGCCGGAGCCGCGATGCAGCACGCGGTCACGAACAATGCGGTCTTGAACTTCATACCCCAACCCCCTTTTTGATCCGGCGCGCATTTTTGTGTCGGCTTCGTCGGAAACCGCGAAATTAATCACGCATATTCGATGTTAGCAAATGCAAAATATCAGCCACGGCTATAACCTAAGGCTATATTACGCAATGTTGATCTTGACAGGATTTTGCTCGTATCGACTCCGATACGGCCCTTAGTGCACAGGGCCCCATACCCCGCGACTCGTGGAGTCAGGCCGGTTAGGGCAAAATTAACCTTTTGCCTTCATACCAGCTTAGGTTAATGAATCAGTCGCGTTGTGCGCCACAGGGGGCCTGCAACCGGCACAGGGGAAATCAGCCGATGCGCGTGCTGCTGATCGAAGACGAGCCGACGACCGCCAAGGCCATCGAGCTGATGCTCGCGACCGAAGGGTTCAATGTCTACACAACCGATCTGGGCGAGGAAGGCCTCGATCTGGGAAAGCTGTATGATTACGACATCATCCTGCTCGACCTGAACCTTCCCGACATGCACGGCTATGATGTGCTGAAAAAGCTGCGGGTCGCGCGGGTCCAGACCCC
>CAZWZP010000190.1:0-5385 GCA_964638925.1 uncultured Stakelama sp.
CTAATATTGATGTCAGCAGCTATTTCTTCACGGCCGCCGTCCCCGTGTGCAATGAAGGCATTGTCGAGCATGACGGGATGAAAAGCTCGCCGATCCATGTGATCCGCGAGGTATTCGAAACGCTGCCGACCGCGCTGCAATCGCACGCGACCGAGGAAATCGGGCTGAACAGTCCGTTCTCGCGCAATCTGCGCACGCATTTCACGCGGTTCGTAATCCTCGACCAGCCCTATTTCAACGGGCGCGATCATAGCAATGCGCTGGTCAATGCGGTGGCAAATACCGATCTGCTCGCGCCGCAACCGGTTGATCAGATCACCTGTCCCTATATTTTCTGGACGATTGATTTTGACCTGCCCGACCCCGCCGGGACCGGCGAGCCACGCCGCTATTTTGAGGAATTATGGGGCCAGATGGAGCCCGAGCTGCGGGCGATCTTTCAATATTGCTACGCCTTCGACACGGTGACCGACGCGGCGAGCTTCGCCACCTATATCCTGCGCTGCCAGATCGAAACGACGATGCCGTTCCACGATTACTGGTATGTGCCGCCCAAGCTCAGCCCGATCCCGATCACCGGGCTGGCGCTGATACCCGGCGCAGGTGCGCTGATCCTGCTGGCGGCGCTGGTCGCGGGCATATTGCGCTGGACCGCGTGGAGCTGGGCGGCGAGCTTTGCCGGGTGGAGCGGCTGGAGCTGGTTGCCATGGGCTGGTTTCGCGCTGCTGATCGTCGGCCTTGTGATCGACTATTACTGGGTTTTGTGGAAGGGGCGGCAGCCCTATCCGGCGGCACCGGGCAGCGACCTGCGCAACGTGCTCAAGGGGCTGTATCTGCAACAGGCGTTCACGCGCTTTGCGATCGAGCAGCAGCACCGCGATCCCGCGGAATGGGGTGCCGCGTTCCGTGCGTTTCTCGCCACCACCAGACCCGCTGATCTCGACGCGCCGACCCAGCCCGCCGGGGTGATCCGAAGCAAGCTGTCGGGAGACGCGGCATGACCAACGCCACCAACACCGCGCCCGCCACAACGTTGCTCGATCTTGCCGACATTCAGGGCGGGATATTGCGCACCTATGGCGACGGGTTCCCCAAGGGGCGGAATTTCTATCTCACCGTGCGCGACGCGCGCAAAGGGCGTGCGTTTGTCGAGGCGCTGCGACCGAAGATCACCACCGCCGCCCGCTGGAAGGATCCCAACCGCCAGGAACCGCTGATGCGGACCCGCAACCCGCGCGTGAAGGATATCGCGCGGGCCGAGGGTGTGCCGGATTATCCCGGCCGGGTACAGCTGATGAAGCCCAAGGTGACGCTCAATATCGGCTTCACCTTCATGGGCCTGCTGGCGCTCGGCGTGCCGACCCGGACGCTGCGCGGGATGCCTGACGACTTTATCGACGGGATGGAGGCGCGTGCGGCGCTGCTCGGCGACGATCCGTTCCTCGACAAGCGCGACGCGGTGTGGCGCAATTCGCAGGGCGACAAGCGCGTCCATATCCTGCTGACGCTCTACGCCCAGCAAAATCCCGACGGCACCGCCTGTCCGGAGCTGGACGCCGAAACCGATGCGATCGTGGCGCTGTGCAGGAAATTGCGGGGCGGTGTGACCCTGCTCGACGGGGTGGGGCCGAACAACGCCAAATGGCAGGAGCTCTCGGCGGTGATGCGGCAGTACGGCGACCGCTGCTGGCCGACCAACAAGGAACATTTCGGCCTGTCCGATGGCTTCGGCGACCCCGTCTTTTCCGGTCAGTTTTCGGGTGAGGCGGAGCGGGTGCGCGTGGCCGGCGGGGGCAAGCTGATGGCGGATGGCAGCTGGCAACCACTCGCGACGGGCGAGTTCCTGCTCGGCTATCCCGACGAGGCGCAGGAGATTCCCGGCGCGGCGATGCCGATCGCGTTCAGCCGCAACGGCACCTTCATGGCCTATCGCAAGCTGCACGAGGCGGTCGGCACCTTCCACGCCTATATCGACGAGCAGGCAACCCGCTACGCCAAACTCTATCAGGTGCCACAGCAGGAGGCGGTGGACACAATCAAGGCCAAGATGGTCGGCCGCTGGGAGGATGGCGTGCCGCTGATGGTCGCGCCGACCTATGCCGCGTGGCAACGCTTTCGCGCCGAGCTCGACCAGGCGCGAGCGGAGAAGGACAAGGCGAAGCTGGCCGCGATCGCGCTCAAATTCACCAACTTCATCTACGCCTCAGACCCCGCCGGGTCGAAATGCCCGGTCACCTCGCATCTGCGCCGCGCCAATCCGCGCGACTCGCTGGGGCCGACCTTCGACGCGAATGGCAGGTCGCGGGACGGCAGCGCGATCATCAACCGCCGCCGCATCCTGCGCCGCGGCCTGCCCTATGGCCAATATGATGCCAGCGCGCCGGGCGACGATGGCGACCATGGCATCATCTTCATGGCGATCTGCACCAACCTCTTCCGCCAGTTTGAATTCGTGCAGCAGCAATGGATGCAATATGGGCTCGATTTCAATGCGGGTAGCGACACTTGTCCGGTGATCGGCAACCATGCCGAACGCGATGATCCCAAACTGGTCATTCCGGTCGATCCCGAGGCCGGGAAACTGCCCTTCATCTGCGACCGGCTGCCCCAGCTCGTCGAGCCGCGCGGCGGCGACTATTTCTTCATCCCCAGCATGACCGCGCTGCGCATGATCGGAATGGGAATTATCGACCCGACCTGACTGACCACCTCCAGAAGGAGACGCCCCGGTGCAATGGCTGTTCAACCTGCCGACCGCGATCTGGCGTCGCCTGCTGCTGATCCTTCAGGGGCTGTGGTCGCTACTCTGGCTCATCGCCATCGGGATCGGCGCGCTGCTGGGCACGAGCGGGACGATCGGCAGCCGCCTGAGCGCGGCAATCGGCGGTCCCGAAGGTCAGCGCAAGGTGTTTTCGGTGCTGCGGCTGTTCCAGCCCAATCTGGTGATAAAACGCAAGGTGATTGCGTCCTATCCGAATAATGGCATCACCGCGATCGCCACGCGACGCGGCGACGTGACCGACATCCTCACGCGCGACGCGGATTTCGGGGTGGTCTATGGCCCGCGCATGGAGATGATCACCGGAGGCGAGAACTTCTTCCTCGGGATGCAGGATACGCCGCGCTACACCCGCGACACCTCCAACATGCGGCTGGTGGTGCGGCGCGACGATGTCCCGGCGATCATCGTGCCCTATGTCGCGGCCAGCGCGGCTGAGATTGTTGCGATGGTGCCGGGCAAGATCGACGTCCCTCAGGCTCTGACCCAGCCGGTCGCGGCGGGGTTGCTCGATCATTATTTCGGCACACCCGGCCCGTCGCAAACGGACATCGCCGAATGGACGACGCTGTTATTCTGGTATCTGTTCATCGACCTGCAGGGCGATCCCGACCTAGACGCGCGGGCACAGGCGGCCGCGGCCAGCTTCCGCGCCTGGATGGACGGGCATATCGCGGCGCGGCGCGCGGGGCCGCACAGAGACGATGTGCTGGGCCGTTGCCTCACGATGGGCAGCTCCGACCTGCCCGGGATGAGCGACCGCGACATCCGCAATAATCTGATCGGCCTGCTGATCGGCGAACTGCCGACCTTGTCTGCGACCGCCAATCTTGCGCTCGACGAATTGCTTGACCGCCCGCGCGAATTCGCAGCGGCCTGCGCAGCGGCGCAGCGTGGCGATGATGTGACGCTGGCCGCCCATGTGTTCGAGGCGCTGCGCTTTCGCCCGCTCAACCCGGTCGTCTATCGCCGCGCCATGCGCGACACGGCGATCGCCGCAGGCACGCTCCGTCGGCGCAAGATCGTCAAGGACAGCATCGTCATGGCATCGAACCTGTCGGCAATGTTCGACCCGCTGGAGATTCCCGACGCCACCAGTTTTCGCACCGATCGGCCGTGGGAAACCTATATGTTGTGGGGCTATGGGATGCACGCCTGCTTTGGCGCCCACATTAATCGCGCCGTGCTGCCCGCGATGCTCAAGCCGCTGCTCGCCCAGCCCAATTTGCGGCGTGCCGAAGGCGCGCGCGGGCAGATCGACAAGGCGGGGACGCCGTTCCCGCAGCATTTTCATATCGAGTTCGACACATGAGCGGGCTCCCAACCCGGGCGACGATGCTGACCTTTCAACCGATGATCGACAGCGAGACGACCCGGTTGATCGCGCGCTATCACGGCATCGACGTGACGGAGCATGACTATTTGCCGGTCAGTGCCGCGTTGCGCACGCTGCTGCGCGGCGGCAGCGGGCGTATCCCGCTGCTCTATGGCGATGGGTTCACGCTGACGAGCCCATATCCGATTGCCCAGCATTTTGACGCAGCGCTGCCACCGGCCCGTCGCCTGATCCCCGAAGGCGGGCCAGCGGCGGATCAGGTCGCGGCGGACTGGCAAACCTATAATGGCGAAATGGGCACCGATGTCGCCCATTTCGTATATTTTCATCTGCTGCCTGATCGTGCGCTGATGCAGCCGATCTTCGGCACGCCGGTGCCGTGGGTCGAGCGTGCGCTGCTCCCGCTGACCTATCCGTTGCTGCGAGCGTTGATCACCTTCGGCCTCAAACTGTCCGCCGAACAGGCCACAACGGCGGAAGCGGGCATCCGCGCCACCTTCGATGCGACCGACCGCCGCATCGCGGATGGTCGAGCCTTTCTGGCAGGCGACCGCCTTACCCTCAGCGACATTGCGATGTGCGCAGCGTTTGCGCCGCTGCTCGTGCCGCGCGGCTATGGCGCGCTGATGCCGCCAGTCGAGGTGACGCCGCCACCGCTCCGCGCGCTGATGCAAGAGTTGCGCACCCGACCCACCGCCGCCTTCGTACAACGCCTGTATGATAGCGATTTTTCGGGGATTGAAGCCTAGGTGTTTGGTCCCGACACGATGGCACGATGCGATGCGTTCGATTCCGCCGTCGTCGCAGCGGAATCTTGTTGCCGCTGAGTGGGAAAGGGCAGCGTCCGGGGCGGACGGCGAGGATGTGATCGACGCCTTTCGCCCGGTGATGGGCGGGCGCAAGCCGGATAGGGCCGACTCTGCGGTGCGCCCCATATCGCGACCGCGCCGTCTGTTACTCCTTATCATCCATTAGGCATTCCACCGACTGGAGGCTTATCGTCGGCGTTCTGATCCGCACTGCCGTCAACCTTTCTATCAACGCGTTTTTGAAAGGCCGACATCCTTGGCGCCGAGAACGGTCAGCGCCATGGGGGTGTCCCCATCCGGAACCAAGTAGAGAACGTACCCAAATGTACCACCAACTGGCGGTGTCTGTGGACAAATCCACCCGAACAGCGTCGGACAAAGCAGCAGGGAAGACGCTTGTTTCTCAGCCCGTTGGCGGATGTCTGTGGACACGCCCGGACTGAAAAATGGTGCCAGAAGAG
>CAZWZP010000191.1:0-4644 GCA_964638925.1 uncultured Stakelama sp.
ACGAGGCCCAGAAAAAGGCCAATGCCGCGCGCAAGAACCAGAAGACGCAGGAGATCAAGGAGATCAAGATGCGTCCGAACATCGACGACCATGACTATGAGACCAAGATGAAGGCGGTCCACAAGTTCATCGGCGAGGGCGACAAGGTGAAGATCACGCTGCGCTTCCGCGGTCGTGAGCTGAGCCATGGCCAGCTGGGCATGAACCTGCTGCGCCGCGTCCAGGAGGACAGCGCCGAGGTGGCCAAGGTCGAAAGCTATCCGCGCATGGAAGGCCGACAGATGCTGATGGTGCTGTCGCCCAAATGAGACTGGCGATGCTGTGCGTCGCGCTGCTGGCGTGCGGGGCGATTCCCGCCGCCGCGCAGGTTGTACACAGCCCGCCGATCACCGCCGGGACGGACGAGCCGCTCGTCCGTCCGGCGGATGCCAGGCTGGTGTGGTCGGACGAGTTCGATGTCGACGGCCTGCCCGACCCGAAGCGCTGGACCTACGATACCGCGCGCAACAAGCTCGGCTGGCACAACGAGGAAAAGCAATATTACGCTGCTGCGCGGCCCGAAAATGTGCGGGTCGAAGGTGGGCGGCTGATTATCACGGCGACGCAGGAGCGGCTGTCCGACAAGCCCGATCATGGCGGGCAGGACTATGCCTCGACCAAGCTGTTCACCAAGGGGATCGCGGACTGGCGCTATGGATTCTTTGAAATCCGCGCCAAGCTGCCGTGCGGGCGCGGCGTGTGGCCGGCGATCTGGATGCTGGCGTCGGACGACAGCAAGGGCTGGCCCGCGATGGGCGAGATCGACATCATGGAGCATGTCGGCTGGGACAATGGCCGCGTCCATGGCACGGTGCATACCGGCGCGTACAACCATGTTTCCAACACGCAAAAGGGATCGAATGTCGTCATCCCCGATGTGTGCGCGGCGTTCCACACCTATCAGCTCGACTGGAATGAAGACCGCATCCTGATCGGGATCGACGGCCGCGCGCATATGCGGTTCGAGAATGACAAGAAGGGCGATCCGCAGACCTGGCCGTTCGGAACGCCCGAATATCTAATCCTGAACGTCGCGGTCGGCGGCTGGGGCGGGCAGAAGGGGATCGACCCCAAGGCGTTCCCGGCGGCGATGGAAGTGGATTGGGTGCGGGTGTGGCAGCGGGATTGAGGGGAACCTGCGCGCCATGAAAGCCATTGGTTCTCCACAAGATTTTTTCGCACCTGATCCGGGTAAGATTAATTTCCGCAGGCCGAACTGGCTTACGGTACTTTATTTCTGCATCCTTTTTGCAATCAGCCAAGTCACCAAGCAGGAAACCTATCTAGGCTTTCTGCCACACGACCAATTGATCGCTATAGGCTCCGGGTTCGTTGCAATCGGCTTCAGCAGGATCATCCGCCAATATGGCGAGCGTATAGAACAATTTGAGCCACGCTCAGCCGTAGAGGCAAAACGCGCCAACGAGCAGATCAAGTCGGTGTCGAATTTGTTCAACGCATTGGCGGGGGGCAGTGCAATCGCATTGACCGCGAAACAGCTCAGCCAGTCCAACCCAGACTATGGACTTATCGTTTTGACGCTGGGACTGAGTGTCTGGATACATACCGGGGCAAGAAATCTTCTCGGGCTGATCAAGGATGAGAGCGAGCGCTAGGCCGACGGAGAACGCCAATATCGACGAAGCCGCTGGTGGCGCGGTGGATGCTGAAACAAGTTCAGCATGACGGGGGTGTTGCGGGGCGGTTGGTATCTCTCTCTCGTCGCCCCGGGCTTGACCCGGGGCTGGGCTGTTCTTGCGGCGTTGGAAGAAGAAGCCTTGGCCCGGCTCAGGGCCGGGCTGACGATGGGGTCTGCAAATCCTCCCCGGAACGGGGAGGGGGACCGCCGCCGCAGGCGGTGGTGGAGGGGGGCCGAGGCAGAGGATCCCCTTCGCGGAGGGCCCCCTCCGTCAGCGCTGCGCGCTGCCACCTCCCCGTTCCGGGGAGGATTTTCAGTCGCCGCCGCCGTCTCCGCCGCCATCCCCGCCCGAATCGCTATCGGTGCGGTCGCGGTCGCCGGTGTCGCTGGCGTAGGTGGTGCCGCCGTCGCCGCTATCCTTCTTGCGCTTCGCTTCCTTCGCCGCATTCAGCGAGATGAACACGGTGACCAACGAAATCGCCACTGCGCCGAGCGCGATCCAGACGGCGGTCATGCGGGCGGCTCCCACAGTTCGATGGCGTTGCCTTCAGGATCGTGGATGCGGGCGAATTTGCCGACTTCGGGGGAGTCCCATTCGGGTTTGGTGAGGATGTCGATGCCCGCCGCGTTGAGCTGTTCCAGCATCCCTTCTAGGTCGCGGACGCGCAGGTTGATCATAAACTGCTTGTCGGCGGCGAAATAGTCTGTGGTCGCCTTGAACGGCGCGAACACCATCGGGCCGCCTTGCGTATGCCAGGTCCATTCGTTGACCTCGCCTCCGCTATCCTCGGCGACGCAGCCTGCGCCGATGTCGAGATGCTCGCGATACCATGTGTTGAGGGCGTCCGGGTCCTGTGCCCGGAAGAACAGCCCGCCCATGCCGAGTACGCCCATTGTCGTCTCCCCCTATGAGTAGAGGATATTAGCACGTTACGCCGCGCTCGCGAACTCGCCCTGGCCTGAGGTTGCGTCGAGCAGGCGGCGTTCGAGCGATTTGAGGCGCAGCACCGCGGTGATCTTGTCCCCGGTCAGGTCGGTCACATAGAAAGTGTCGACCGCACGCTCGCCATAGGTGGCGACATGCGCGCTGTGGATCGTCACCTTCGACTGGAACAGTGCGTAGGCGAGGTGGTGGAGCAGCGCCGGGCGGTCGCGCGCCTGGACCTCGATCACGGTGAAGCGGTTCGATGCCTTGTTGTCGATCAGCACATTGGGCTCGATCGTGAAGGCGTCGGCGCGCAGGCGGAGCGGCTTGGCGGCGAGGCGTTCGGTGAGCTTGGCGCGGTTGGCCAGCGCCTCGGCAATGCCGGTTTCGATGCGGGCGAGCTGGCCGGGATCGTCGAACGGGCGGCCGAGCGGGTCCTGGACCAGGAAATTGTCGAGCGCCATGCCGTCGCGCGTGGTGTGGATGCGCGCGTCGATGATGTTGCCGCCCGCGGCATGGATCGCGCCGGCGATGCGGTAGAACAGGCCGGCATGGTCGGCGGCATAGACGGTGACGAGCGTCGCGCCGCGATCGGGATAGACCGTCGCTTCGACCGAGAGCTGCGCGTCGCCCGCGCGGGCGATGAAGCGGGCGTTGCGTTCGATCACATCCTCGGGCTCGGCCACCCAATAGGGGTCGGCGAGGCGGCGGACGAACTCGCTGACATCCCCGACCGCATCCGCCAGTGCCGTCTGTTTCGCCGCGATCCGCTCGCTGCGACCCTTTTGCTTGTGGCCGAGCCGCAGCACTTCCTCGGCGCTGTCGAACAAATTGGTGAGCAGCTGGCGCTTCCACCCGTTCCACACGCCCGGGCCGACCGCGCGGATATCGACCACGGTGAGGATCAGCAGCATCATCAGCCGCTGGGGCGATTGGACGACGGCGGTGAAGTCGAGGATCGTCTTGAAGTCCGACAGGTCGCGCTTGAACGCGGTGGCGGACATCAACAGGTGGTAGCGGACCAGCCACGACACCGTCTCGGTCTCCGCCGCGGTCAGGCCGAAGCGCGGGCAGAGCTTGAGCGCGATCTCCGCGCCGATCACGCTATGGTCGCCGCCGCGCCCCTTGGCGATGTCGTGCAGCAGCACCGAGACATAGAGCGCGCGGCGTGAGGCGACCTGATCGAGGATGCCGCTGGCGAGTGGGTGATCCTCCTTGAGGTCGCCCTTTTCGATGCGGTTGAGCAGGCCGACCGCGCGGATCGTATGCTCGTCCACCGTGAAGTGATGATACATGTCGAACTGCATCTGCGCGACGACCCGGCCGAAATCGGGCACGAACTGGCCGAACACCCCCGCCTCGTTCATCCAGCGCAGCACGGTTTCGGGATCGCGTGGGCTCGTCAGCACGTCCATGAACAGCGCATTGGCGCGCGGGTCGTCGCGCCAGTCGGCGATCAGCTTGGCATCGCGGTTGGCGGCGCGCATTGCGAGCGGGTGGACTTCGAGCTTGTGCAGGTCGGCAAGCTGGAACAGCTCGACCAGCCGCACCGGGTCTTCGCGAAAGAAATCGTCGTTCGGAAGCGCGAGGCGGCCGCGATCGAGGACGAAGCCCTTGAGCTTGCGTGGGGACCGGCGGATGCGGGGGAGGCCGAAGCGGCTGCCGCGGGCGGCGAACTTCTCGTCCAAATGCGCGAGGAAGACGCCGGTGAGGTCGCCGACCATCTTCGCCTGGAGGAAGTAGAAGTGCATGAAGCGCTCGACCTTCGACTTGCCCGGGCGGTCGGCGTAGCGCATCCGCTCCGCGATCTCGCGCTGATAGTCGAAGGTCAGGCGGTCCTCACCGCGTGCCGCAAGGTTGTGGAGGTGGCAGCGCACCGCCCACAGGAAATTCTCGGCACGGCGGAACTGGCGATATTCGAGTTTGGTGAGCAGCCCGACCTCAACCAGATCGGCGGGTTCGCGCACGCCATGGGCGTATTTGCCAATCCAGAACAGCGTGTGCAGGTCGCGCAGGCCGCCCTTGCCCTCCTTGATGTTGG
>CAZWZP010000191.1:4654-5362 GCA_964638925.1 uncultured Stakelama sp.
TCGCCCATCTTGCGGTGGCGCTCGTCTCGCTCGGCGAGCTTTTGCGCGATGAAGTCCCGCGCGCTGCCATTCTGGATCTCGGCCTTGAAGCGCGCCGCCGCCTCGTCATAGAGATCGGTGTCGCCCCAGATATAGCGCGCCTCAAGCAGGGCGGTGCGGACGGTGATGTCGCCGCGCGCCTCGCGTACCATTTCGTCGAGCGAGCGCGAGCTGTGGCCGACCTTCAGCCCCATGTCCCACAGCGAATAGAGCATCGATTCGATGACCTGCTCGCTCCACCCGGTCTGCTTCCACGGGGTGATGAAGCCGATATCGACATCGCTGTGCGGCGCCATCTCGCCGCGCCCGTATCCGCCGACCGCGATCAGCGTCATGCGTTCGGACGCGGTCGGGTTGCTGTTGGGGTAAAGCCGCGCGAGGGTGAAGTCCCACAGGGTGCGGAGCAGCTGGTCCATCAGAAACGCGCCGCTCGCTGCGCTTTCATGCCCCTTGGCCGGGTGGTCGATTAGGCGACGGGCGATTTCGGCGCGGCCATCTTCGAGCGCCTGTTTGAGGCGGAGCGCCGCAGCCTGACGCAGCCGCATCGGTTCGGGCGCATCGAGCGCGGCAAGATCGTCCGCCAACGCCCGCCGGTCGACGATCGCGCGGCGGTGGGGGATGGAGTCAAAGCGGCCGGACATGAGGTGGAGATAGGGGAGATGCGGCGCG
>CAZWZP010000192.1:0-5334 GCA_964638925.1 uncultured Stakelama sp.
GCCACCGGCGCGCCGCCGCTGCGCAGCGCCGCAACCGCGCCGATCACCTCGCGCGAGCAGTGCATCGCCAGCGTCTCGGTGATTTCCAGTTCGAGCAGATGCGCGGGTGCACCGGCGCTCTGCATCGCTTCGCGCAGTCGGCGGAAGAAGGCGGCATGGTCGAGCTGGCGCGGGCTGATGTTGACCGCCATGCGCTGCTCGATCCCCAGCGCGCCCCAGCGCGCGATCGTCGCGGCGACATGTTCGACCACCCATTCGCCGATCTCGACAATCAGGCCGGTCTCCTCGGCGCGCCCAATAAAGGTACCCGGCAGGCACAGGCCGCGCGTTGGATGCTGCCAGCGCAGCAGCGCCTCCGCAGCGACGATACGCCCGTCCATCGCGCTGATCTGCGGCTGATAGACCAGGGTGAACTGGTCGCGTTCGACCGCCATGCGAAGATCGCTTTCGAGCAGCGCACGCTCGGCGATCTCGTTCGCCAGCTGATCCGTGAAATGTTCGGCGCGGCCCCGGCCCCTCGCCTTGGCGTGATACATCGCGGCGTCGGCGGCGCGCATCAGGTCGGTCAGCGACGAGCCATGCTCGGGCCGGATCGCAATGCCGACCGATGCGCCGATCGACACTTCCTGATCGGCCAGATCGAACGGCTCGGACAATGCGAACAAGATGCCGCGCCCGACCCGGTCGGCATCGCGGACATGGCCCAATTCGGGGAAGTAGATGGTGAATTCATCGCCCGACAGGCGGCCGATCAGCGGCTGGCGCGCATCGCCCTCGATCGCGAAGCGGTCGGCGACGGCGCGCAGGCGATTAGCGACCATGCTGAGCAGCTGGTCGCCCACGGCGTGGCCCAGCGTGTCGTTGACCGCCTTGAACCGGTCGAGGTCGATGAAGAACAGCGCCGCCATCGCGTCCTGCGGCAGTTCGGCGAGCATCCGCTCGCAACTGCGGCGGAAATGGATGCGGTTGGGCAGGCCGGTGACCGGGTCGTAGAGCGCGAGCCGCTGCACACTTTCCAGATTGCCGTGCAACTGGCGGAACAGGCCGTCCATAGCATGGGCGAGCTGCGGGACGCATTGCTCCACCTCGCGCGGGATTTCGCTCTGAAGGTCGCCATTGGCCGCCTGGGTCAGTCGTTCGATCGCGGCGTCGATCGCCTCGGCGGTGGAGGCGATTGTCCGCTCGGCATAGGCCCAGCACATCGCCGCACAGATGATCGCGGCGATCAGCGCGCGGCTGGTGCTCGCAACATCGAAATGGCCACGCGTGGTCGCGGCGAGCGCCAGAATGAAGACGAACGCTCCGGCGCACAGCGCGAACGCAATCGCGCGGCTCTTGAGCGAAAATCCGTCCATTGCGGTTGCGCGATCCCCCACGCCAACCGGACCAATTCCGGCTGTTTCACAGGGGTATGCCGCGAAAGAGTTAAAAATTTCGCGCGGGCGACCGGGGACGGCGTAACACGATATAGAGCGCACCCTGCCCGCCATGGCGCGGATGCGCGCCGCGCACCGCCGCGATGGCATCGGCATGGCGCGACGCGGCGAGCCAATCGCCCACCGCCGCCCGAATCGCGCCGCGCGCATGGGGGCGTTCGGATTCCGGTCGCGGCGGCTTGCCGGTGATCAGCAGCAGCACGCGGTCGCCGCGTGCAACCGCCCGGTCGAGCCCGCGGTCAAGCAGCGCGTGCGCGCTGGCGAGGGTGTGGCCGTGCAGGTCGATCGAACTTTCGGGCACGACCAGCCCGCGCGACAAACGCCGGTCCCACCCGCCGTCCAGCGTATCGCGCGGCGGCTTGGGTGGCGGCTGCGGGGTGGGCTGGCGGGGTGGAGGTATCCGGCCCTTCACCCGCTTGGCCGGTTCTGGATCAGGCGGAGGAGCCGCCACCGGGGCGACAAAGGGCACGGCCGGTGGGGCCGGAACCGGCTTGACCCGGGCAATCGGCGTCACGCTGGAAATTACCCGCTGCCACAACGCCCGTTCCTCGGGCGATAGCGCGCGCGGCGGGCGGGCCATGGGTCAGTTTCCGGTCAGGCGGGCAAGCGTTCCCTTGGGCAGCAGCAGCCAGGCGGTTCCGCGTGCGGCCATGCCGCCGGCAATCGCGCGCGCATCGTCGCCCGCGCCCCAGAAAGTGTCGAAGCGGTTGGAGCCCTTGATCGCGCCGCCGGTATCCTGGGCAACCCACAGGCCGTTTGCATCCTGCCGATCCATCGACAGGAATACCGGCGCGCCCAGCGGCACGAATTTGGGATCGGTGGCGACCGTCGCCAGCGCGGTCACGGGCACGCCCAGCGCACCGAGTGGCCCCGCCCCGGTCAGCTCGCGGAAGAACACATAGCTCTTGTTCTCGCGCATGATCGCGGTCCCCTGCGCGGGGTTGGCGCGCAGATAGGCCATGATCCCCTGCATCGACGCCTGCCCCGGCTTGAGCAGCCCGCGATCGAGCATCAGCTTGCCGATTCCGGTATAGTCGCGCCCGTTCTGGCTGGCATAGCCGATCCGCATCACGCCACCATCGGGCAGGCGCAGGCGACCCGAACCCTGAATCTGGAGGAAGAACAACTCCACCGGGTCTGCTGCCCAGGCGATTTCCAGGCCGCGCCCGGCGAGCGCGCCCTGCTCGATCGCGGTGCGGTCGTGATACGGAACCAGCTTGGTGCCATCGACGCGGCCGCGGATCGACTTGCCTGCCAGCGGGTCGGAGAAGGTGCCGAGATCGACATCGACCAGATCGGACGGACGGGCATAGATCGGCACTTCATAACCGGGACGGCGCGTGCGCGATCCGGCAATTTCGGGCTCGTAATAGCCGGTGGCGAACGCCTTGCCGTCGGCGACCTGCACCGTTTCGAAATAGCGCGCGAAAAAGGCGCTGGCGTCGCGGTCCTGCGTGGTGCGCGCGGCGTCGCAGGCGGGCTGCCAGTCCGCACCGCGCGTCAGGCCGCTGGCATCGGTGCGGCGGACCAACGTTGCGCAGCTGATCTTGAACGCGCCCAGCGCGCGGGCAGCGGCAGCCATGGTGATCGGCAGATCCTGAACCGCCGGTCCTGCGGTCAGACTGGCACCCGCTGCCGTCGTGACGCCAGCAGAAACCGCGGGCGCTGGCGCCGGCGTCAACGGCGTTGCGGCAACTGGCTGCCGCACGGGAATGCCCGTCGATGGCGCCGGTCGCACGGGGACCGCGCCACCGGTGGCGGGCCGGCCCGACGGAACCACACCGGACGAACACGCGCCCAACAGCGCGGCACAAGCCGCTACTCCCCAAGCGCGCATCATGTCCCCCTTGTGCCCGATCAAACTTCGTCGGTGTCGCTGAGCTTCCAGTTCGGATCGCCGCTGCCGAGTGTGCGGCTGAACGTCCAGGAATCATGCGTCTGGACCGCGTCGCTCATTGATCCGGCGATCACATTGCCGTCCTTGTCGCGGGTGATCGCTGCAATGTCCGCGTCAAAGCGCACGGTTACACGCGCCAGTCGGCCATCCAGCGCAATGTCGGAAACGATCGCACGTTCAATGCCGATCAGGCGGTTGTCGAGCGTCTCGCCCGCAGCCTCACGCGCGTCGATCGCAGCAATGAAGCTGTCGCGGACCTCGGCCTCGACCAGCCACTCCAGCGTCTCGCGGTCGCCCTTCCAGAATGCCTCCAGAATCATGCGATAGGCCGACTTCGCGCCCTCAAGAAACTGGCCGATATCGAACGACGGATCGGCCGCGACCAGCGCGCGCAGCCCGGATTCGGCACCGCTTTCCAGCGGGCGCGGGCCGGTGTCGCGCACTTCGGCGGGCATGTCGATGGTCCGCGGCATCTGCGGCGCGCCGACGCGCTCCTCCGCCGGCTTGGGCAGCGGCTGCTCATGCCCGGTGCGCTTGCCCAGCACCGAATAGAGGCGGAGCGCAAGAAACGCGGCAATCGCCGCAAACAGGATCACTAGATACACGTTGGCACCTTCTTTCTCCCCCACAACATAGGCGGGAACACGCCGGGTTTCAAATCCGCGATTGCGCACCGTGCACGCCCGTTGAAACGGGCAAGCGCCCCTGCTAGTCGCGACCGTCATCGCAACGCGGGTAGCCGCGACAAATATCCCGAACCGACAAAGGAAGCTTCACGACAATGGACACGCCCGACAACGCAGCGCCCATGGGCGAACCGCAGGCAAATGGCGCAGACACCGCCCCCTCGGTCGGCGTGATCTCGCAATATACCAAGGACTTCTCGTTCGAGAATCCCAATTCGCCGGCAATCTATCAGGTCCAGGGTCAGCCCGCATTCGACGTGCAGTTCAACATCGGCGCGGCCGAAGTGGCGCAGGACGTCCATGAAGTGACGCTGAAGATCGACGTGCGCGCCACGCTGGAGAACCAGGTCGCGTTCATCGTCGACCTGTCCTATGCGGGCCTGTTCGCGATCCGCAACGTGCCGGATGAGCATCTTCAGCCCTTCCTGCTCGGCGAAGCGCCGCGCTTGCTGTTCCCGTTTGCACGCCGCGTGCTGGCCGACGCCGTCCGCGACGGTGGCTTCCCGCCGCTGATGCTGGAGCCGATCGACTTCAATGGCCTGTACGAACAGCAGCGCGCGCAGCAGGATGCGCAGACGATGCTGGGCGGCGAGGCCGGCCAGGCGTAAAGGCCGACGCCCCCTTTAATCCTCCCCCGCCAGGGGGAGGTGGCAGCGCGCAGCGCTGACGGAGGGGGCGGACGCACGACGGTCGAGAGGACATTCCCGTCCTCCCCCTCCGTCGCCTTCGGCGCCACCTCCCCCTTGCGGGGGAGGATAGAAATAGAGGCGGGCACGCATGAACCTCGTCAAGGCACTCGGGTCGATCGGCGGGCTGACGCTCGTCAGCCGGGTGCTGGGGCTGGTCCGCGATTCGCTGTTCGCGCGCTATGTCGGGGCGAGCTTCGCCTCGGACGCCTTTCTGATCGCCTTCCGCCTGCCCAATTTGTTCCGCGCACTGTTCGCCGAAGGGGCGTTCAGCGCCGCATTCGTGCCGATGTTCAGCAAGAAGGTCGGCGAAGCGGACGGCGACACCAAACCGGCGCTGTCCTTTGCGGAAGAGGCGCTGTCGGTCCTCCTCCCGCTCCTGATCGCGATCACCGCAGTGATGGAGATCGCCGCCTTTCCGGTGGTGTGGGCGCTGTCGGGCGGGTTCAACGACGCGAGCCCCGACCAGTTCGCCTATGCGGTCGAACTGTCGCGGATCACCTTCCCTTATCTGCTGCTGATCAGCCTCGTCTCGCTGCTCGGCGGCATTCTCAATTCGCTCAACAAATTCTGGGTCAATGCCGCAGCCCCGATCCTGCTCAATGCCACGCTGATCGCGGCCTTGCGCG
>CAZWZP010000193.1:0-5310 GCA_964638925.1 uncultured Stakelama sp.
GGTCGAGGTGCCATGCGCGTTGATATAGTGGATATCCGACAGCGACAGGCCCGACTTCTTCATCGCCATCTGCATCGACCGGAAGGCACCCGATCCTTCGGGATGCGGCGCGGTGACGTGATAGGCGTCGCCCGACAGGCCATAACCGACCACTTCGGCGTAGATTTTCGCGCCGCGCGCCTTGGCCCGCTCATATTCCTCGAGCACGACGATACCCGCGCCCTCGCCCATGACGAAGCCATCGCGGCCCTGATCCCACGGACGGCTCGCCCGCCACGGCTCGTCGCGGAAGCCGGTCGATAGCGCGCGCGCCTGACCGAAGCCGGCAATGCCGATTGGACAGACCGTGCTCTCGGCGCCGCCCGCCAGCATCACATCGGCATCGTCCATCGCGATCATCCGCGCAGCGTCGCCGATCGAATGCGCGCCGGTCGAACAGGCGGTGACGACCGCATGGTTCGGCCCCATCAGGCCGTATTTGATCGACACCTGTCCGGAGATCAGGTTGATCAGGCGGCCATGAACGAAATGCGGCGACACGCGCTTCGGCCCCTTTTCGTGCAGCACCAGCGATTCGCTCTCGATGCCCGGCAGGCCGCCAATGCCCGACCCGATCGAACAGCCGGCGCGATAGCGCTCCTCCTCGGTCATATCGAGCAGGCCGGCATCCTCAATCGCCTGTCCGGCGGCGTCGATGCCATAGATGATGAACGGATCGACCTGACGCTGGATCTTATGATCCACCCGCTTGCCCGGATCGAAGCCATATTCATGATCTGCGGGCTTCACTTCACAGGCATAGTTGCTGTGATAGTCGGTTGCGTCGAACCGGGTGATCGTCCCCGCGCCGGATTTGGCGGCGAGGATGTTCTTCCACGCGGTTTCGACATCCGCACCCAACGGGGTCACGAGGCCAAGGCCAGTCACGACGACGCGGCGCATAATCAGTCTCCGTAATCGAGCATCGTGCTACCGACGATGCGACACCAAACTTGCTACAAAAACAAAACGGCTCCCCACCCCTTTCCGGGACCGGGAGCCGTTCGTCAAATCCTGCCCAAGCGGGCCATCCGGGAAACCCGAATTAGCCCTGATTCTCGTCGATATAGGTGATCGCGTCCTTGACGGTCGTGATCTTTTCGGCGGCGTCATCGGGGATTTCGACGCCGAATTCCTCTTCGAACGCCATCACCAGCTCGACGATGTCGAGGCTGTCCGCGCCCAGGTCGTCGATGAAGCTCGCATCCTCGGTCACCTTTTCGGCTTCGACGCCGAGGTGCTCGACGACGATCTTCTTCACGCGATCGGCGGTCTCGCTCATGCCCTGTTCCTTCTTGATTGGGTCGTTAAAGTTCAAAATCGCACCTAGAACGCCGCCAGCCCCCGCGCAAGAGGGTCGCGAACGGCGCTGCGGTCGATCACAACATCGCCATGCCACCGTTCACGTGCAAGGTCTGGCCGGTGACATATCCCGCTTCCTTGCTGGCAAGATAGACCACTGCCGCGCCGATATCCTCGCCGCTACCCAGGTCGCCCGCCGGAATCTTGGTCAGCAACGCGGTCTTTTGCGCCTCGGGCAGCACATCGGTCATTGCCGAACGGATGAAGCCCGGCGCGACGCAGTTCACCGTGATGTTGCGGCTCGCCAGTTCCTGCGCCAGCGCCTTGGACATGCCGACCAGCCCTGCCTTGGACGCGGCATAATTGGCCTGCCCCGGATTGCCGGTTGCACCGACAACCGAGGTGATCGAGATCACCCGGCCATAGCGCGCCTTCATCATCGGCTTGGCGGCCGCACGCATCAGGCGGAACGCGGCCTCAAGGTTGACGCGGATGACCGTGTCCCATTCCTCGTCCTTCATCCGCATTGCGAGGTTGTCGCGCGTCACCCCGGCATTGTTGACGAGGATGTCGAGCTTGCCGAGCGCCTCCACCGCCGACGGCACCAGCGCATCGACCGCAGCCGCATCGGACAGGTTGCAGGCGAGAGCGACATGGTCTCCGCCCAGCTCGGCGCGAAACGCCTCCAGCTTTTCGGCATTGGACCCCGAGACCGCCAGCCGCGCGCCCTGCGCCGCCAGCGCCTTGGCGATCGCCGAACCGATGCCACCGGAAGCGCCGGTCACCAGCGCGGTCATGCCTGTAAGGTCGAACATCATGTATTTCCTCGATTTTGGTTCACGCGAAGGCGCGATGGCGCAAAGGGCTTATAGTCGTTGACGACGCGCTTCAGCCCTTCCTTGAGCGTTTCGCCGCCAAAATTAATGAGCAGCCCAAGGGGCTGCTTCGTCAGACGAAGATAGGTCAGCAACTGTTTGGAATGCGCGCCTGTCAGGCGCTCAGTTGATTTGATCTCGATAAGCAAGCGACCATCGAGCAAAAGGTCGATCCGAAACGCATTTTCAAATTTCAGCCCATCAAACTCGATATCGACGGGTTGCTGCCTGAGAGCCGAATAGCCCATCTGCGTCAGGCGCGCTGCCAGCAGCGCCTCATATACACTCTCAAGCAGCCCTGGTCCCAGTTCACGATGCAGCCTCAACGAAACGTCAATGACGTCGGATGCAATCGCCTCCAAATCTGACATCTTCGCGCCTCCGCGCCTTCGCGTGAACCAAAAAACTTCCTTCTACAGCGCCTTCTCCAGCGCCTCGATATCATCCATCGTCACCACACTGGTCACGGTCGCGTCCGGCGCGATCCGCTTCACCATCGCGCCCAGCACCTTGCCGCCCAGTTCCACGAACTCATGCACCCCCGCGTCAAACATCGCCGCCACCGATTCGCGCCACCGCACCATGCCCGTCACCTGCTCCACCAACAGCGCGCGGATCGCATCCGGATCACTCACCGGCGCGGCGGTGACATTGGCATAGACCGGCACCAGCGGCGCGCGGATCGCGACATCGGCGAGCGCCCTGGCCATCGCGTCGGCGGCAGGTTGCATCATCGGGCAGTGGAACGGTGCCGACACCGGCAACAGCACCGCGCGCTTGGCGCCATGATCCTTGGCAATCGCCACCGCGCGGTCGATCGCTCCCTTCGCGCCGGAGATCACCACCTGCGACGGGTCATTGTCATTGGCGACGGTACAGACCTCGCCCTCGGCGGCCGCATCGGCAATCGCCCGCGCCTTGACCAGGTCAGCACCGAGCAAGGCCGCCATTGCCCCCTGCCCGACCGGCACCGCAGCCTGCATCGCCTGCCCGCGCAGCTTGAGCAGCTTCGCGGTGGTCGACAGGTCGAGCGCCCCGGCAGCACACAGCGCGGTATATTCGCCCAGTGAATGCCCGGCGACGAAATCCGCCTTGTCGGCGAGCCGCACGCCGCCTTCCTTCTCCAGCACGCGCAGCACTGCGATGGCGTTGGCCATGATCGCCGGCTGGGCGTTCTCGGTCAGCAACAGGTCGCATTCCGGCCCCTGCGTCATCAGCGCGAACAGCTTTTGCCCGAGCGCGTCGTCTACTTCCTGAAACACCTCGCGCGCCACTGCGCTCGCCTGTGCCAGCGCAAGGCCCATGCCGACCGACTGGCTCCCCTGCCCCGGAAAGATGAAGGCACGCATGATCTAGGCTCCTCTCGAAATCAGGCCCGTCGCCCTATGCGCGCCGCGCCGATCCCGCAAGATGAACGAAGCTGAACGGGTTGCGACACACGGCGACCATTTTGCGCATTTGCCGCGAAACCCCTGCGACACGCAGCCCCCAGATTGCACTTGTCGCCCGATACCGGGCTCCAACGCAGGAGACACAAGATGAAGAAGTTTGTTCTCGCCATCGTCGCCGCATCGGTCGCGGTCGGCCCAATCCTCGCCGCCGCGCCCGCCGCTGCGGCCCCCGCCCAGCAGACCCGCACCGTCGTGAAGCACAAGCCCAATGGCAAGGTCGTGGTCCGTCAGCAGACGGTGAAGAAGGCGACCCCGCAGCGCTATCGTCAGTGGCAGCGCGGTCAGCGGTTCGACCACCGTCAGGCCCAGAATTACCGCCAGATCGACTATCGCCAGTATAACCGCCAGTATCGCGGCAACCTGAAGGCTCCGCCGCGCGGTTATCAGTATGTCCAGTCGGGCAATGACATCGTGATGGTTGCCATCGCGAGCGGCATCATCGGCGCCATCTTCGGCAACATGATCCGTTAAAAACCCTCCAGGTGGCGGGGCTGCAATGCTCCGCCACTTGCTTTTCGTAGAAAGCGCGCGTAAGGGCGCATCGTTGAGCGGCAGCTTCGGCTTGCCGCTTTTCGTATTTTCGAACGACAGCCGGAGGGGCGACCGCATGGGGCGGCGTCAGCGATCGGCCAACAGTGAGAACAGACGCATGGCTCTGTACGAGCATGTGTTCCTTGCGCGCCAGGATCTGGCACAGGCGCAAGTGGACGCACTGGCGGAAACCGCCACCAAGATTGTCGAGGATAATCAGGGCAAGGTCGTCAAGACCGAGACCTGGGGCCTTCGCAGCCTCGCCTACAAGATCGCGAAGAACCGCAAGGCGCACTACGTGATGCTCGAAATCGACGCCCCCGCGGGTGTCGTCGCCGAGCTCGAGCGCCAGACGCAGATCAACGAAGACGTGATCCGCTACATGACCGTCCGCGTGGACGAGCTGGAGCAGGGTCCGACCGTGATGATGCGCAAGGGTGACCGCGAGCGCCGCGGCCGTCGCGACCGCGACGGTGACGAAGGCCGGGGAGAATAAGACATGGCACGACCCTTTTTCCGCCGCCGCAAGAGCTGCCCCTTCTCCGCGAAGGACGCGCCCCGGATCGACTATAAGGATGTCCGGCTGCTGCAGGGCTTCGTCTCCGAGCGTGGCAAGATCGTCCCCTCGCGCATCACCTCGGTGAGCGCGAAGAAGCAGCGCGAGCTGGCGGTTGCCATCAAGCGTGCACGCCATCTGGGCCTGCTGCCCTTCATCGTTAAGTAAGGAGCGGACCCATGCAAATCATTCTGCTCGAGCGGGTCGAGAAGCTCGGCCATATCGGCGACGTGGTGACGGTGAAGGACGGGTTCGCCCGTAACTATCTGCTCCCGAACAAGAAGGCGCTGCGCGCCAACGAAGCCAACCGCAAGGTCTTTGAGGCCAACCGCGAACGCATCGTCGCCGAAAATGCGGCGAAGCGCGAGGAAGCCGAGAAGGAATCGAAGGGCCTTGAGGGCGTTTCGGTCACCCTGATCCGCCAGGCGTCGAACACCGGCCAGCTCTACGGCTCGGTCGCCGTGCGCGACATCATCGAATCGCTCAACGCCGATGGCCACAAGGTCACCAAGGCGCAGGTCGTGCTCGACAAGCCGATCAAGGCGATCGGCCTGTA
>CAZWZP010000194.1:0-595 GCA_964638925.1 uncultured Stakelama sp.
TCGGCAAGCTCAGCACGATCTGCAAGCCGGGCGCGATCCTCGCCTCCAACACCAGCTATCTCAACATCGACGAGATCGCGGCATCGACCAGCCGTCCGGGCGATGTCGTGGGGATGCACTTCTTTTCGCCCGCCAATGTCATGAAGCTGCTGGAAATCGTGCGCGGCGCGAAGACCGACAAGGACGTGCTGGCGACGGTCATGGATGTGGCCAAGAAGATCAAGAAGGTCGCGGTGGTCGCGGGCGTGTGCCACGGCTTTATCGGCAACCGGATGCTGATGCCGCGTCAGGTCGAGGCGATGAAGCTGTTGATGGAAGGCGCAACGCCAGAGCAGGTCGATCGCGTCCATGTCGAATTCGGGATGCCGATGGGGCCGTTCCAGATGAGCGACCTTGCCGGTGTCGATATCGGCTGGCACCGCGACCCGACCCGGATCGAAAGCATCCGCGACGCGCTCGCCGCCGAGGGCCGCTGGGGCCAGAAGCAGCAGGCCGGCTTCTACGACTATGACGACAAACGGAACCCCTCACCCTCGCCCCGCGTCGCCGAGATCATCGAGGATTTCCGCAAGAAGAGCGGCGCGGTGCAGCATGA
>CAZWZP010000194.1:739-4017 GCA_964638925.1 uncultured Stakelama sp.
ATCGCGGCGGCCCGATGTTCTGGGCGGACACGGTCGGCCTCAAGACCATCGTCGCGGGGCTGGAAAAGCATGGCTTCAAGGTCGCGCAGCTGCTGAAGGACAAGGCCGAGAAGGGCGAGCGCTTCAATGGCTGATGCCGCAGCGACCGGCGCGGAGACGGGCGAGGTGGAGGCGCTGCGCTTCCGCCTCGGCTTCTTCAAGCTGGTCGTGCGCGACATGGCCGCGATGGAACGCTTCTACTGCGGCACCTTCGGGTTCGCGGTGACCAATCGCGTGGTGCTGCCGGGACTCGAAGAGTCGATGCTCAACCTCCCCGGCCAGCCCTTTACGCTGGTGCTGTTCCATCACACCGATGGCCGCGCGGTGACGGTCGGCAACGGGCATGGCCCGGTCGGCCTGACCACCGCCGATCTGGACGCGGCGGCGGCGCGCGCAATCGCGCATGGCGCGCGGCCGCTGCATGGGCCCCACGAACTGCCGGGGGCGCGACTGACCTTCCTGCTCGACCCGGAAGGGCATGAGATCGAGCTGATCCAGCGGACGGGCGCACCGGGATGACGCTGGCGCGCGCGTCCGCGACCGACATCGCCACCGCAATCGCGGCGGGCGAGACGAGTGCGCGCGCGCAATGTGAAGCCGCTATCGCCCGGATCGAAGCCGGGGACGGCGCGATCAACGCGGTGGTGGTGCGCGATTTCGAGCGGGCGCTGGCGGCTGCGGACGAAGCCGATGCGGCGGTAGCACGCGGCGAGCGCCGCCCGCTGCTGGGCGTGCCGATGACGGTCAAGGAGGCGTTCGACATCGCCGGGCTGCCGACCAGCTGGGGTTTCTCCCACGCGGCCAACAACATCGCGTCCTCAGATGCCGTCGCGGTGCAGCGGCTCAAGGCGGCGGGCGCGGTGATCCTGGGCAAGACCAACGTCCCCAAGGCGCTGGGCGACTGGCAGAGCGTCAATTCCGTCTATGGCCGCACCAGCAATCCGCATGATCCTTCCCGCACCTGCGGCGGCAGCTCTGGCGGCGCAGCGGCTGCGCTGGCGGCGGGCTATGTGCCGATCGAGCTGGGTAGCGACATTGGCGGTTCGATCCGGGTGCCGTCGCACTTCTGCGGCATTTGGGGGCACAAGCCGAGCTTTGGCGCGCTGAACGGCCATGGCCACCGTTTCCCCGGCACCGACGGCGCAGAAACGGTGCTGAGCGTGATCGGGCCGATGGCGCGGCATGGCGGCGATCTGCCGCTCCTCATCGACCTGCTCGCCGACCTGCCCTTGCCGCGCCCCACCGCGCCCGCCCGGCGCGTGCTGGTGCTGACCACGCATCCGGCTACCGCCACCGCCGCGGCGGTGATCGACGGGGTGGAGCGCGCGGCGGCGGCTCTGGCACGCGATGGCGTGGAAGTGATCCGCACCCACCCGGCCCTCCCCGACCTGTCGGCGCAGCATGACGCCTATACCGCGCTGCTGGGCACCGTGTTCGCCCGGTCCGACCCGACCCTGCACGACACACTCCCGCGCCTGCTCCCGTACCTCGCGATGCTCGATGCGCAGGCGCGCAACACGCGGGCATGGGCAGCGCTATTTGCCAATGTCGACGCGGTGATCGCCCCGCCCGCCGCGACCCAGGCCTTTCCGCACGACAGCCGCCCGCAGGCCGAGCGGACGCTCGACATCGACGGCGTGGAGCACGGCTATGACGCGCACCTCGCCTGGGCGGGGCTCGCCACCTATCCGGGCCTTCCCGCCACCACCTTCCCGGTCGGGACCGCGGGCGGCCTGCCGACCGGGGTGCAGGCGCTGACCGACCTTCTCGCGATTGCGACCGCGCGCCGCATCGCCGCTTTGCTGGACGAGGAGCCATCATGACCGATCTCGACACCTTCCGCGCGGAAACCCGCGCCTGGCTGGAGGCCAATGTCCCCGCATCGATGCGCCAGCCGATGCGCGGCGAGGGCGACGCCAACTGGGGCGGGCGCAAGGCCGATTACAGCAAGAACCCCGACCAGAAACTGTACATGGACCGCATGGCCGAACGCGGCTGGACCGTGCCCGACTGGCCGACCCAATATGGCGGTGGCGGCCTGTCGGCGGCGGAGGCCAAGATCCTGCGCGAGGAGATGGCGGCGCTCAACTGCCGCAACCCGCTGAACAGCTTCGGCATTTCGATGCTCGGCCCGGCGCTGCTCAAATATGGCACCGAGGAGCAAAAGCTCGAGCATCTCCCCAAGATCGCACGCGGCGAAATCCGCTGGTGCCAGGGCTATTCCGAACCCAATGCGGGCAGCGACCTCGCCGGTCTCGCCACCAGCGCGATCCCCGATGGCGACGATTATATCGTCAACGGGCAGAAGGTATGGACCAGCTATGCCGACAAGGCCGACTGGATCTTCTGCCTCGTCCGCACCAGCAAGGACAGCAAGCAGGGCGGGATCAGCTTCCTGCTGTTCGACATGGACAGCCCCGGCGTGTCGACCAAGCCGATCCTGCTGATCAGCGGCTATTCGCCCTTCTGCGAGACGTTCTTCGACAATGTCCGCGTGCCCAAGAAGAACCGGATCCATGACGAGAACAAGGGCTGGGACGTCGCCAAATATCTGCTCGGCCATGAGCGCGAGATGATTTCGGGCATGGGCCTTGCCTCGCCGGGCGGAAACCCGCTGATCGAAGGCGCGATCGCGACGATCGGGCTCGACGCGCAGGGGCGTCTGGCCGACCCGATCCTGCGCGCGCAGCTCGCGCTGTTCGAGGTGCGGAGCAAGGCATTCTCGGCCATGTCGGAGCGCTTCATCGACCAATTGAAGGCCGGACAGGCGCATCCCGCCCAACCATCGATGATGAAATATTACGGCACCGAGCTGAACAAGGACCGCCACGAGCTGATCATGGCGAGCGGCGGGTCGGACACGCTCGAATGGGAAAGCGAACGCTCGAACGGTGGCGCCAAGCCGCGCGCGTGGCTGCGCACCAAGGCGAATTCGATCGAGGGCGGGACGAGCGAGGTCCAGCTGAACATCGTCGCCAAGCGGATTTTGGAGCTGCCGGCGTGACACCGTAACGCCTCTCCCGCTTTCGCGGGAGAGGCAGCGAGACTTGGCCCCCCGGCCTTAGCCGGGGTGCCTAGTCGCAGCGGTGAGGGTCTTCTTCTTCGAGAAGTCGGAAGAAAGAAGAAGTCCCTCACCCCGACCCTCTCCCGCAAAGGCGGGAGAGGGAGAAGGAAAGAAGAAAATGCCACTCTACCTCAACGACGAACAGACCATGCTCCGCGAGAGCGCGCAGCAATTT
>CAZWZP010000194.1:4156-5295 GCA_964638925.1 uncultured Stakelama sp.
CGGAGGCCGCGGCCTCGGCCATGTCGAGGCGGGGGTGGGGCTGGAGGAGATCGGGCGCAACCTGTCCCCCTCCCCCTTCCTCACCACCGCGGTCGCGGCGGTCGCGGCGCTCAACGGCACGGCGCAGCGCGAACGCTGGTTCCCCAGCATATTGTCGGGCGAGACCGTCGCGGCGCTGGCGATCGACGAGCGCGCCAAGCATGGCGACGCGATCGCGATGAAGGCCGAACGCGCGGGCAATGGCTTCAAGCTGACCGGGGCGAAGCAGTTCGTCGCCCACGGCCATGTCGCCGACCTGCTGATCGTCGCCGCGCGCACCGCCGGGTCGCCCGAGGACGCCGATGGCGTAACGCTGTTCGCGGTGCCGAAGGACGCGGCAAACCTCACCGCCGATCCGCAGCGGCTGGCCGATGCCAGCCTCGCCGCACGCATGACGTTCGAGGGCGTGGAGGTCGATGCCGATGCGGTGATCGGGGAGGTCGATGGCGGCCGTTCGGTGCTGAACGCGCTGCTCGGCGCCGGACGCACCGGAGCGGCGGCGGAAATGCTGGGCGTTGGCGGCGGCGCGATGGACATGACCGTCCAGTATTTGAAGGAACGCAAGCAGTTCGGCGTGCTGATCGGCAGCTTCCAGGCGCTCCAGCATCGCGCGGCGCACCTCTATGCGGAGCTGGAAGTCGCCCGCGCGGCGGTGCTCAAGGCGCAGCAACTGCTCGATGCCGGCGATGCCAAGGCGGATGAGGCGGTGTCGGTCGCCAAGGCGATGGCCGGCATGGCCTCGACGCTGGCGGTGCAGGAAGGCGTGCAGATGCATGGCGGCATCGGCATGACCGACGAATATGATATCGGCTTCTACATGAAGCGCGGACGCGTGCTGGCCGAGCTGTTCGGGGATACCAATTACCACGCCGACGCGCTGGCGCGGGCGAGCGGGTATTGACCTGTAAAAGCCCCTCCCCTTTAGGGGAGGGGTTGGGGTGGGGCCTATCTTCTGGACGAGCGGTCTCGGTGAGATTTCACTGCCCCACCCCCAACCCCTCCCCTGAAGGGGAGGGGCTTAAGGAATGACGATGAACAAACAACGCGCCGAAACCGCTGCCGACCAAGTGACCCAGCTCGTCGACCTGCTCGACGTCGAA
>CAZWZP010000195.1:0-1168 GCA_964638925.1 uncultured Stakelama sp.
GACGTCGACATGACCGCCGTCATCGAAGCGCGGACCAAGTACAAGGACCTGTTCGAAAAGAAGCACGGCGTCCGCTTGGGCTTCATGGGCTTCTTCGTGAAGGCCGCGTGCATGGCGCTCAAGGACATCCCCGCCGTCAACGGCCAGATCGACGGCGATGAGATCGTCTATCACGATTATGCCGACATCTCGGTCGCGGTCAGCGCGCCGCAGGGCCTGGTCGTCCCGGTCATCCGCGACGCCGACCAGATGAGCGTCGCGCAGGTCGAAAAGACGATCGGCGATTTCGGCAAGCGCGCCAAGGACGGCACGCTCAAGATGGAAGAGATGAAGGGCGGCACCTTCACCATCTCCAATGGCGGCGTGTTCGGATCGCTGATGTCGACCCCGATCATCAACCCGCCGCAGAGCGCCGTGCTCGGCCTCCACCGCATCGAGGACCGCCCGGTCGTCCGCGACGGCCAGATCGTCATCCGCCCGATGATGTATCTCGCTTTGTCCTACGACCACCGCCTGATCGACGGGCGTGAGGCTGTGACGTTCCTCGTCGCGCTCAAGAACGCGATCGAGGATCCGACCCGCCTGCTGATCGACCTGTAAGGTGATGAGAAACTAAGTGGTGCGGCGCGCTCTGTACGTGGCCATCATTGTTACAGCCCTGTTGGTTGGGCTGGCTGGCGGATGGCTGCTACAGAAGGAAAATCTCGTCGACGCTTGCCTTGATGCTGGCGGCCGATGGGAACGCAGCGGCTCATATTGCTCCGGCGCATGAGGCCGGACAAACGCCGAGACACGGCGAACGGAGTAGAAAATGGCTGAATACGACTTCGACGTCCTCGTGATCGGTTCCGGACCCGGCGGCTATGTCGCCGCAATCCGCGCGGCGCAGCTCGGGCTCAAGACCGCGTGCGCCGAGGGGCGTGAGACGCTGGGCGGCACCTGCCTCAATGTCGGTTGCATCCCGTCCAAGGCGCTGTTGCACGCATCCGAGCTGTACAACGAAGCCGCCAGCGGTGCGCTCGCCAAGCTCGGCGTCAAGCTCGGCAGCGTCGAGCTTGACCTCGACGCGATGCACGCGCAGCGGCTCGACGCGGTCAAGGGTCTGACCGGCGGCATCGAATATCTGTTCAAGAAGAACAAGGTCGAATGGCTCAAGGGCTATGCGGCG
>CAZWZP010000195.1:1214-5257 GCA_964638925.1 uncultured Stakelama sp.
AGAACATCGTCATCGCCACCGGCTCCAGCGTCACCCCGCTCCCCGGCGTCGAAGTCGACCAGAAGATCGTCATCGACTCGACCGGCGCGCTCGAACTGGCCAAGGTGCCCGAACATCTCGTCGTCATCGGCGGCGGCGTGATCGGGCTTGAGCTGGGCAGCGTGTGGCGCCGCGTCGGCGCGAAGGTCACCGTGGTCGAATATCTCGACCAGATCCTCCCCGGCTTTGACGGCGACGTGCGCAAGGAAGCGCAGAAGCTGTTCAAGAAGCAGGGTGTCGAGTTCAAGACCGGGACCAAGGTCACCGGGGTGGCGGTCAACGGCGACAAGGCCACCGTCACCATCGAACCCGCCAAGGGTGGCGCGGCGGAAACGATCGAGGCCGACAATGTCTTGGTCGCGATCGGCCGCCGCCCGAACACGAGCGGCCTCAACCTCGAAGCCGCCGGCCTGACCGTCAACGCACGCGGCCAGATCGAGATCGGGCACGAGTTCGAGACTGCGGTCGACGGCATCTGGGCAATCGGCGACGTCGTCCCCGGCCCGATGCTCGCGCACAAGGCCGAGGATGAAGGGATCGCGGTCGCGGAGAATATCGCGGGCCTCACCGGCATCGTGAACCACGACCTGATCCCGTCGGTCGTCTACACCATGCCCGAAATCGCCGGCGTCGGCCTGACCGAGGAAGCCGCCAAGGAGAAGGGCGAAATCAAGGTCGGCAAATTCCCGATGGCCGGCAACAGCCGCGCCAAGACCAACCACGAACCCGATGGCTTCGTGAAGATCATCGCCGATGCCAAGACCGACCGCGTGCTCGGCGTGTGGATCATCACCTCGCTCGCCGGCACGATGATCGCGCAGGCGACCCAGGCGATGGAATTCGGCGCGACCAGCGAGGACATCGCCTATACCTGCCACGCGCACCCGACGCACAGCGAGGCGATCAAGGAAGCGGCGATGGCGGTGACAGGCAAGCCGATCCACGTCTGAGGCCGCTTAAGGGGGTGAACATGATCTGGCTCGCTGCCGCGGCGCTGATTGGGATGAGCGCAAAGGAAGTGCGCTCGGTCGATATCTACGTCACCCCCTATTATTCGAGCGCCGCAAAGGCGTCGAAGCGCATAGTGTCGGTCGATCGGCGTATTGATGCGCTGTTGAAATCGGATCGGCGTGAAGACGTCGTCAAGGCACGCGATCAGGTTCTTGCCGACCCGGCCCTGGTGTCGCCGATCACGATGATGGTGCTCGCCTCGCGCCTCTACGATGTGGGCGAACGGGATGAATCCGTTTTCTGGTTCTATGTCGCAAAGGACCGGTACATGACTGTGGCCGGAGTCCTTGTCGGGTTCGACCGTGGCGGCATGGGTTCAGGTGGCGCGGAGGTCGCGTCCGCGATGGGTGCCTTCGTCCAGCTCGCCGGTCCGACGATCAACAGCTACGCATTCTGCGATGTCGCAAAGCAACAGATGCTGCGTCGCAAGGCCTATGACTGGGTCTTAGCCAACCCCTACCAAGCTTTGTTCGCGCCGGAGCTTGCCGCGAAGGGGGAAGACCGCGCAGCATTGCTCACCGCCGCATTGGACAATGTGCGTGAAGGCATGGAGAAAGAAACGGCTTATCTCACCGATGCCGACAACCTTGCGACGCTTAAAGCCCGGCGTGCGGAAAATAAGGTCGACGCATTGTTCTGCTGGCGCGACTAAGGCCGATTGGGGCCGTCGCAACGAACCGATATCTTGCGAAGCGCACTGGGGTGTTATATAGTAATAACACACCTCAGGGGGTATCGCATGAATCGCTACGCACTCGGCCTTGCCGCTATCATCCTCACCGCCACGCCCGCACTCGCGCAGGACCTCGCCCGCATGGACGCGGTGGTCGGCGACGATGCGCAGAAGGGTGAGTTCATGGGCGCGGTGCTCGTCGCGCGGGACGGCGAGGTGCTTCTCGACAAGGGCTATGGCTCGGCCAACCTCGAATGGAACATCCCGAACGACGGCGCGACCAAGTTCCGCCTGGGATCGGTCACCAAGCAATTCACCGGCGTCGCGATCCTGCTGCTTCAGGAACGCGGCAAGCTGACCCTTGATGCGCCGGTCAAGACCTACCTGCCCGACGCCCCTGCCGCCTGGGACAAGGTGACCGTTCGCCATTTGCTGACCCACAGCTCGGGCATCCCCAATTTAACCGGCTTCCCCGACTATGGCGCGACGAAAACCCTGCCCGCCACCCATACCAGCCTGATCGCGCGCTTCCGCGACAAGCCGCTTGACTTGGCCCCGGGGGAGAAATTCTCTTACTCCAACTCGGGCTATGTTCTGCTCAGCGCGATCGTCGAGAAATTGAGCGGCCAGAGCTATGCCGCATTCGTCGCGGAAAACCTGTTCAAGCCGCTCGGCATGGCCGACACTGGCTATGACAGCCACGCGATGATCCTGCCGCGCCGCGCCTCCGGCTACACCCCGGCAAAGGACGGCCCGGTCAACGCCGATTATATCAGCATGACCATCCCGCAGGGCGCGGGCGCACTCTACTCCACCACCCGCGACCTGCTGAAATGGCAGCGTGGCCTGTACGGTGGCAAGTTGCTCAAGCCCGCTTCGCTCGCCGCGTTCCGCACGCCCTACAAAAATGGCTATGCGCTCGGCATTGGCGTGCAGAGCGCCGATGGGGTTACGACGATCGAACATGGCGGCGGGATCGAGGGGTTCAATACCTCACTCGCCTATGATCCCGACCGCAAGATCACCGTAGTGGTGCTCGGTAACCTCAACGGCCCCTCCCCCGGCAAGCTGTCCAAGTCGCTGATGACGCTCGCGCGCGGCGGGACGGTAGTGTTGCCGGGCGAACGCAAGGCCGCGACCGTCGCGCCCGATCAGCTCGCCCAATATGAGGGCGTGTACGAACTCGCCCCGACCTTCGCGATCACGATGCGGGTCAAGGACGGCAAGCTGATGACCCAGGCGACCGGCCAGCAGGAATTCGAACTGTTCGCCGAGAGCAAGGACCGCTTCTTCCTCAAGGTCGTCGATGCCCAGGTCGAATTCACCCGCGACGCCGGCGGCAAGGTAACGGGCCTGATCCTGCACCAGGGCGGACGGTCGCAACCCGCGCCGCGGAAATAAGGCCGACGATCAGGCGGCGGGCGATGCCTGCGGGCGCGTCAGCCCCGCCGCCACCAGCGTCAGACCGCCCGCCGCGATCGCCGCGATCCACAACGCCGCATCTGCCGCCGCAAGCCCAACCTTCGCCCCCAGCACCACACCGACCGCAAAGCCCAGCCACAGCGCCAGGTGCGGCACGAACGCCCAGCGCTCGCGATCACCCATCAGCGCGCCGGCCAGCCGTTGCGCCATCCGCACCAGCGATCCGGTCATGTAGGAGACGCCGATCGCCACCTCGCCATCGCGCGCGAACACGCCATTCTCCATCCCCATCGCCGCCGCGACCAGCAGCAGCGGGTACGGCCCCGGCAGCACCATCCACAGCGCCGCCGCCAGCGCGAGCGTGACCGTCACCGCGCTCAGCACCGCGACCTTGCGCCGCTCGGCAAAGCGCCGCGCGATGATCGTTGCCGCCATCACCCCGGCGACGAACGCCAGGATCAGCGCCGCCGCCAGCAGCGCCGTGCCATCCGCCAGCCCGATCCCGACGCCGAGCCGCGTCGAATTGCCGCTCATGAACGACACGAAATAGCCGCCGAGCCGGGTGAAGGCGATCGCATCGACGAACCCGGCAAGCGCGGCCAGTGCGACGGCAAGCGCGATGAAGCGGGGGGCATAATCCTTCATGGCGCCCATTCTCCACAGTGACACCGCCGCGCCAAGCGGGAAATCGCATGGGCGATTGAACCGAATGCCGCTTCGGGCGCACCTTGTCCGCATGAATGGGGAAGCACAGCAAGCCGAACGCGCCGCCGATAGCTGGCTGGTCGTCGCGGCGCAGGCGGGGGACCGGCGCGCGATCGCGCGGCTGGTCGCACGCTGGCACCGTCGGCTGGTCGCGCATGGCTGGCGGCTGACCGGCGACCGCGCGATGGCGGAG
>CAZWZP010000196.1:0-4016 GCA_964638925.1 uncultured Stakelama sp.
TTCGCACAGCTCTGGCACTTCAACCCGCTTGTCTATGATGCCTTGCTGTCCGTGTTCGACTGGCAGTTCGCACGCCTTGCGACATTCGGTCTGGCCGGCCTGATCGTTCTTCGTCTTCACGCGCGCAGTCACGCCCCAGAAGACGTGCCGCTGGCCACCATCTTTGGCGTGATCCTGCTGTTCGCACCGGCGATCAACAGCTGGTACTTGCTGTGGCTTCTGCCCTTTGCCGTGGGCCGAGGACGGATCTGGCCGTTCGCGGCGACTGTCGCCTTGCCATTTTCCTATTTGACCGGACTGACTCTGAACGACCCCGGGCTCGAAATGTTCGAAGTCCATCCTCTGGCCCGGCTCGTCGAAATCTCGATCCTTGCAGCCGCGCTGTTGGCGGACGCATTGAGGATGCGCGCCCGACGCGACCGCCGACTGGTCGAGCCGCTCACGCCGATCGCAGATGCCCGCATAGCGGTGGTTATCCCGGCATTGAACGAAGAGGCAGCGGTGGGCGGGGTCGTGAACACGGTGCGATCGGTGTTCGGCCCCCGGCTGTCACAGGTCATCGTGGCCGACAACGGCAGCACTGACCAAACCGCGGAAGTTGCCGAGGCGGCAGGTGCCATTGTCGTTCGAGAACTGGAGCAAGGCTACGGCGCGGCCTGCCTCGCTGCCTTGGCGGTCGTGCAGCGCGACGCGGATATTGTGCTGTTCGTCGACAGCGACGGATCGGACGTCCTTTCCGACGCCCTCAGGATTATCGAACCGATCAAGGCGGGGCATGCCGACCTTGTGATCGGATCCCGCGTGGCAGGCACCATCGAGCCCGGCGCGATGACCGTGCCGCAGAGATTTGGCAATTGGCTGGCACCGCTGCTGGTCCGGGCGATCTGGGGCGCTCGCTACAGCGACCTCGGGCCGTTCCGCGCGATCCGCCGCGACGCGCTCGAAAGTCTAAACATGCAGGACCGTGATTTCGGGTGGACCATCGAAATGCAGGTTCGCGCTGCCAAGCAGGGTCTGCGGACTGCCGAGGTGGTAACCGGCTACCGTCGTAGGATCGGGGTCTCGAAAATATCCGGAAATGTGCGAGGGGTGGTGATGGCCGGGGCAAAGATCCTGTATGTGATCGGGCGTGAAGCCTTCGGCGATTTCGGCGCGGCAGATGCTAAAGGAACCGCCCGTGACTAACGTGCGCCTTGTCCTGTTTGCACGCTATCCTTCGGCGGGTTCGTGCAAGACGCGCCTGATCCCCGCACTGGGGCCAGCAGGAGCCGCCGATCTGCACCGGCGTCTGACCGAACGCACCGTCGCTCTGCTCCGGATGAGCGGCGCGCCGGTTACGGTAGCTTTCACCGGTGCGAGCGAGGCTGCGTTCGCTGCCTGGCTTGGGCCGGATGTGCTATTTGTCGAGCAGGCAGAGGGCGATCTGACGGCGCGGTTGCTGGCCTGCCTTGATCCTGTGCCGGTGATCTTTCTCGGGGCGGACACACCCGAGCTCGCTACCCGCCACGTTGCGGCAGCGATCGAGGCACTCCGCACTCACGACGTCGTAATCGGCCCTGCTGAGGACGGCGGCTATTATCTGATCGGAATGCGCATGGCCCTGCCCGGACTGCTGATCGACATGCCATGGAGCACTGAGCGCGTTCTGCCAGAGACGCTCAAGCGCCTCGACAACATGGGGATTGTCCCGATCCTGCTCGATGTGCTTGCAGACTGCGACCGGCCCGAAGACCTCGACCGATGGCCTGAGCTTAAGTCTTTATGCGCGTCACAATCCTGATCCCCACCTTCAACGAGGAACAGGCGCTGCCGGCGACGCTTGCATCGCTGCGTGCGATGGATCCGCAACCTGACGAGGTGCTCCTAGTCGATGGTGGTAGCACTGACGCCACGCTTTTGATCGCGCGTGAGGCCAGCATTTCAGCCTTCATCGCCCCCAAAAAGGGCCGGGGCGCGCAGATCAACCATGGTGTCGGCCTGGCGAGTGGCGAGGTCGTTTGTGTGCTGCATGCGGATTCATTGCTGCCTTGCGATGCTATCGCCGTAATCCGCAGGACCATGTCCGATCCCCGTACCGCACTCGCCAGTTTCATGCCGCGGATCGCTGGTGCCGGCGGAACGCGCTGGGGATCGAGCTTCCACAACTGGATCAAGACCTGGTATGCGCCGCTGCTTACCCGCCCGCACCTGTTCGTGCGCGGGGTTCGCTTGCTCTTCGGAGATCACGCGATGTTTTTCCGGCGCGAGCAGTTCTTCGAGGTGGGCGGCTGCGACGAGCGGGTGGTGGTGATGGAGGAGGCCGACCTGTGCATCAAGCTCGCTCGCTTCGGGCGCACCCGGATGGTGCGCCGTTGGGTCTGGACTTCGGATCGCCGGATCGTCGCCTGGGGCCGGTGGCGGGCGAACTGGATCTATTTCAAGGTTGGCATGATGTGGGCACTGGGCGCGCGCGAGCGGCTGGCCGATCATTACCCCGATATCCGCTAGTACCAATGCCCGATGAGCTTGACTCATCGGGCATTGGTTAAGCCCGTGTGGCGCCTGAGCAATTCCAGCGCGTGATGCGTCAGCATCTTAGCGCGCTGGTATAAGCGCCTTGCTAGGCACTAAACACCTTGCCGCTGCGGTCTGATAAATCCTGCATCAATACAATATGTGATCTGGCGCAGCAGGGCGGCATCGTTCACCTCCGGTGCTTCCATTCCAGTGAGTTCAGCTAGCGTTGTGGTGGCAAAGTCGGGGTTCCGCTGGAAATAGCCCCAGTAAGGCCGTGACAGTTGTTCGGCGATCGACGATCGAGTGTGTGAAAAGAACCCGGGATCGACAACGCGCGGCGTGTTGAGTCCCGGCACTGTGCCGATCAGGTCAAGAAAGCGGACCGCCGGAATCGCTTCGCGTGCAGCAAGATGCACGATCCTGCCATCGCTGCGCGGCTGATCGAGGAGCGCGGCGATGGCAGCGACGACATGGTCGATCGGCACGAAATTCAATGTGGCGGACGGCAGGGCTGGGACTGCGGCAACCTTGCCTTCGGCGATGAACTTGAATGCTCTGTAGATCGTATCAAAGCTGCGAATTCAGCCCGTTTCTGATTCACCTATTATGATTGACGGGCGCGCGATCACTGCGTCTGGGCGCAGTTCTTTGACCGCACATTCAGCGATGGCTTTGCTTTGCTCATAGCGGTTGCCGAAGGGACCACCAGGGTCACAGGGTTCTTCAAGAACAGGACCGCCAGCCAAACCACAAACATAGGCCGTGCTGATATGGACGTGACGCGCTGCCGGACAAAGCAGTGCGGCATTGCGTGCGCCTTCGATGTTGACCGCTTCAAGGTCTACCTGCGCTGCCTCAAAACGGACCAGCGCCGCACAATGCACGACGGCACTGATGTGCCGATGGAGCCACTGAATCGTGGCAGCGTCGAGGCCAAGGCCGGGCTGTGTGACATCGCCGCGCAAAACCATCGCCCCTGAGGGTGCAACAGGCAAAGCGTCGCAAATTGCGGCGAGCTGGGCACCAGAATTGTCGCAGACCATGTTGTTCCGATGCACGATGGCGACGACGCTGAGGCCTTTAGCCAAAAGTTCTGCTGTCAGAGCTCCGCCCAAAAGGCCTGCTGCGCCGGTGATCAAAATGGCCATGCGTCAAATTGGCTCGCTCAATCGTGCAAGCCAGCCGATCGAAATTGGCCTGCTGTGCTTGCTTCATGCTCGTAATTAGCGACCGGAGGACGGATCGTTACACGGAATTGGCATAGTGGCGATGTTTACCGGCGGTGAGCTTGTAACCCTTTGACGGGCAGGCGCGAAAGATGGGCACGTCCTTACCCGATCCTTGGAGACGCCCGGTGACAAACAGACTATCAATCCTGCTCTTGTGCTCCACTTGGCTGTGCGCACCGGCTGTTGCTCATGCAGCTCAGGACGATGAATCCGCACCTGTTGCAAGCGACATTATTGTGACTGCGCAGAAGCGCAGTGAGGCAATAACGGACGTCCCCTTGTCGCTCGACG
>CAZWZP010000196.1:4116-5251 GCA_964638925.1 uncultured Stakelama sp.
CGGGTCGAGGTGCTGCGCGGACCGCAAGGCACGCTGTTCGGGCGCAACACGCCAGCAGGCGTGGTCAAGCTGGAGACGGTCAAAGCCGATACCGCGAACCGCAACTTTGTCCGGGTCGGCTTGTCCCGGTTCAGCACGCTCGATTCCGAAGCAGCCGTTGGCGGCGACATTGGGGGCGGCTTTGCGCTGCGGATATCGGGTCTCTATCAGCGCCGCGACGACTTCGTCGACAACACTTTCACTGGCGGCGGTGAGCGCGGGTTCGAGGAATTTCGCGATGTCGCCGGGCGGGTGCAACTTGGGTTCGATCGCGGCGGGCGCTTCGATGCCAATCTGTCGGTGTTCGGTCGTGATCTTTCAGGCGGGTCGCGATTGTTCCGGGCTAATATCATCCGGCCGGGGCGCGGCGGTCTGATCGACGGGTTCGAGCGTTTTTCCACCGCGCAGGATGCCACGCAGATCCTCGATACGGACACCTTCGGGGCGATCCTGCAAACCAACACGCAGATCGGTGCCTTCACCCTGTCGGGCGTGAGCAGCTACAGCGAAGTGCGCCTCGATGCTCGCGGCGATGTCGATGGCGGGTTCGGTGCGGTCTTTGCGCCGCCTTCGGGCCCAGGCTTCATCCCGTTCGCAGCCGAAAGCGCCGACAACATCACCGATCACTGGCAGCAGACCACCGAACTGCGACTGAGCGGACCGGTGGCCCGGGGCGTGGATGTGACGGTGGGCGGGTTCTATTTCCGAGAGAATCTCGAAATTGAGAACGAGAGCTTCGATACGCTCGCAGGCGGCACCCGCAACGGGCTGGCGGTGCAGGACCAGCGCACGACCGCCTTTGCCCTGTTCGGATCGACCACCATCGCGCTCAGCCCGCAGCTCGAACTGGCAGCGGGCCTGCGCTTCTCGCACGAGGAGAAGGATTTCACCGCCAGCAGACTGATCGGCCCGTTCGGCGCGCCGCCGCTCGGTCCGATCACCCGCAATCTCGACGCGTCCAACCTCTCGGGCGATATCAGTCTGCGGTACCAGGTCAGCGATGATGCCAATGTCTATGCCCGCTATGCCCGGGGATTCCGTGCGCCGAACGTCCAGGGCCGGATCGTGTTTGGCGATGCGGTGACCGTCGCCGATA
>CAZWZP010000197.1:0-5236 GCA_964638925.1 uncultured Stakelama sp.
GCGCGCGACCTTGGCTTCCCTTGCGTCGGCGCGTGGCGGGCGATGATCGGCCTTGCTTTGGCCGATGCGATTTCCGGTGGTGTTGATCCCGCCCGGATCAGGCTTGTCCCGCGCGGATCGACGCCGGCGACCGCCGCTGCGGCGGATGTTCATGAGAAAACCCCGCCTGCCGGTTAGGGCGGGCGGGGCTTGGCCCTTCCGGGCTTATGTATGGCGGGCCGGGCTCAGCCACGCAGGCCCACAACCTGCTGCTTTCAAACGCCCGCCGCCATTCTGTACCCAGCCCCGGTAGCAGTCCGGCGTGATTCTGGGGCGCCGCTGTTCTCCGGGGCCGGGAACTGGGAGCGGATGCCGGATTCGCACCGGCGATCTCTTGGTTATGAGCCAAGCGGGGACGGCTGCTCCCCTAATCCGCATAAAATTTGGCGCTGTTACACGAAGCGCCATCTTATCTCGATTTGTCCGACGTATGCGGACGTTCGCGAACGCGGTCAAGCGGCAACATTGAGATAAATTTTCCCCACGATTTTGGTAATCGCGGCCTCGATCGCCAGCAGTGACCGCTTCTTCGCGGCCAGCACCGCATCGCGGTTGCGATAGCCGAGCTCGGGGAAAAATTCAGCGACGCGAGCCGGGCTAAGGCCGCCGGCGAGGGCGAGCAGCATCCGCTGTCGTGCGCCGATCAAAGAGGCGTTGCGGGATCTGACCCAGCGCAGAAGTGACATTGTGTCCAACAGCCGCTGTAAGGCCGCTGCGGAAGGCTTTGCGCGGTTTCTGGGAGGCAAGCGGTATAAGTCGGGGTCCAGGGGCTGGCCGGCCTTCTCAGCCGCGTTTCGCTCAATGTTTATTGCATTTTCATAAGCCGCCTGCGCCATCTCCGCCATCTCCGGCCACGACGAGCCGAAGCCTGACGGGCGGTCTTTTTGGAGGGCGCGCAAGGTCTCAGCCGCCTCGCCTAGGAGGCACATGATAACGTCTCCCATCTCAGGCGGCTCGACATGCGACGCGCGCCAAAGCCTCTCACCGGCGCGGATGAGTTCAATGATTTGCGGCTTGGTCAGGTAGTACCGCGTATCACTCATGCCACCGCCGCCCTCGCGCCAGCGAGGAAGTTTTGCCACCAAGAGCGGCGTAAGGGTCTTGCCGGACCATCAGCTAACTTGAACACCGCAGCAGCCAGATCAGCGGCAGCGGCGCGTTCCTCCGCTGAGTTGTGCGGCGCCCTGACGTACGCCACAGCTAGGCCGCGAAGCCATCTCATGCGTTCATCTGTCTCTGTGCGGGTGTCGGTCATCTCATGCCTTCTCCTGTTGAAAACGTGTTTCCCGTGAAACGTTCGGGTGTTTCACGTTGCCTCTGTCTGCGGCTGGCGCGGCATCTCCACCTTCCATTGGCCAAAGCCGAAGGCGGTGTTGAGCGCACTGAAGAAATCCTTCTCAATACGCTCGGCAGCGAACTGATTGGCCGCACGGATCACGGCGCCGTCGCCGCGCGGCTCAATCAGACAGGCGCCGTTGGCTTCAAACCACGCGCGATATTTCGGGAGCGTCACTAAATCAACGAGACGCCGAACCTTGGATTCGATGCTGTTTCTCGGAATGACCAATCCTGCGCTCGGTTTCTCAGTGAGGCCCTCAACGTCGCGCCACCGCTCATGCGTGAAATATCGGACCGCGTCGCAAACCCCTCGGCTTTGATCGGGGTAGACGCGCTTGAAGGCGGGAAGCCCATCAATCGCCTCTTTGCGCTTGGCTTGGGAAAGCGCTCGGAAGGCCGAATAAGCCTGCTGCTTCGATCCCCGAACGTAGGTCCCGCTTTCTGTCAGCCTTCTTGGATATTCAACCCAAAACCTCTCAAACTCCTGTTCCAAGGAGGAGGTGTTAGTTTTTTCTTTTTCTAATCTAGTCTCTTCTAGTCTAGTCTTAGGGGGTGGCTCAGTCTCGACCGGGACCGCCACTTTCAATGACTTAGCGGGCAGGTTTGCGCCGTTTCGTTCCGCTTTCGACGCCGGTTCGAGTCCATTTCGACCCCGGTTCGCATACGTTTCGTCGGCATTTCGTGCTGCATTCGCCGTCATTTCGACTGCGGTTCGGCCCGGTTCGGGACCAGCCTGATTGATCTTTTGAAGCTCCCTTTTTGCCTTTTCGTTCCAGAGTTGACCGTCTTCAATGAACAGCTTGCCCTTGTCGATCAGGGCGGCGACGAGCGCTCGCGCCTTGCGCGTCGAGGACCGGAACATACCGGCCAACACGCGATCCAGATTCGGGCATCCGCGCTCGCTGCGATAGATCGCGTTGCAAATACGAAGATAAGCGGCCTCCTCCTCAAGCGTCAGGGAGGCGGTCGCATGATCCCACAAAACGGGGTCCATTTTATAGAAAGTGGCCATCAGGGCGTCTCGAAAAATTCAATGACGCGCGCGACGGCTTCCTGGCATTCGTGCCAGACTTCCGTTCCGAGTAAGCGCATGATGAAGACGCGATGTTTGGCGAACGAAGCTAGTCGCGCGTTGTCGGCTTTGACCCTTTGGATAGAGTCATAGTGCCACTCATGGCCGTCGAGCTCGACCACAAGCGCAAATGGCTTACGGACAAACAGAAAGTCCGTGCGATAGTCGCCGATCCACACCTGATTGAAACAGAAAACGGCCTCAGGGCGCGCCCGGCTGATTTCCTTGGCGTCCGCCAGCTTCAAGCCGCGCTCTTGCGCAATGATGAAATCGTATCGTGAGACGTGCATCAAAAACTGCGCTTCGATCGGACTTTCGACATGCTCATGGGCATTGATGACCGGCGCCTTTGCGAAAGCGCGCGCGTTGTTCACCACATCGACGAAAGGGCTGTTAATGATCGACGCAAGCTTTCGCACCTACGCCGCCCTCCCTGCATCAAGGGGGGCGTCGAGCATGGAAGGCTGCTCGGGCTCCTTTGGTTTCGGATCGTCGAATAGGCGAGGCTGCTTGTAAGCCTCAGCGATGCGACGGCAGGCGATGTCGAAATACTTGTGCTCGATTTCTATGCCGATGAAGGGGTCGAGGACCGTCTGTCCACAATCTGTGTGCCTAAGAACGAACCCTTGAACGAGCCATAAAGGCTTTTCGTTTGGATGCTCCCGTTGTGCCCCCGGAAAGAAGCCTCGAAAGATGTTTCCAACAGGCTCTGCCGCTTCCGACCACGACAGCTTTCCTCCACGTCGATGCGCAACCAGCACCATTTCATGCTGGCGCTTGTATCGCCAACCAAGCCCCGGATTAACTTTGTCCCAAATCGTCGAATGAAAAAACTGAAGCCCGCGGTTGTCCATTCTGTCCGCGAGCCACGCAAAGGTCGGTCGCGGACCACCGCCGCCGCAGCAGCAGCAGCAGCAGCAGCAGGAGTTTCGACGAAGGATGCGAGCCGCTTCATCAAGCGCAAAGCCGACCACCTCCCGCATCTCGTCCATAGTGTCGTTCTGAATCGGAACAGCGCCGCCACCAGGCGTTGGCGGCAAATGGAGCAAACCAGCATTCAGAACACTTAGAAGGTCACCATCCGCATTTGCGTGTCCATAAGGTGGGTCTGTCCACATCATTTCGACGGACTCATCAGCAAGCGTCGGCAGCACCTCACGGCAATCGCCAAGGATCAGCTTGCAGTCGCCGATGATTTCCTCGCGGAATGTCATTCGCTTTCCCCCGCCTCTAGAACGGCGTCCAGCGCGCGCGTGAGCGCGAAGATCCAGCGGTTGCTAGGGATGCAGAACGGATGCGACGGGCGCTCCCGGCAGGAAAGGGCCGTCTCGTGAAGGTACATACAGGTCGTATGGTCGCGGTTTATGATGCGGCTCATAGAACTCCATCCGACGTCGTACCGCTCGCGCATGATGTAGACGAACGCCCGGCGTAGGGCCGTTGTCTTTCGATCCTGGCGGGGGCCTGTCACGTCCGCGATGGTCGGCGCATCAATCGTCTTGGAGAGAGTGTTATAGGCGGCTGTTATCTCCGCCATGGCCTCGCGCGCTTGGGCGTCGGCGGCTGCGACCATCTCCCTGCGCGTCCTGATGACGCGGCCTAGCTGCGGGCGCTCCGCGTGAGGGACGGTCATGCGGCGACCCTCGCGCTGGTCCTGATGCCGAACGCAACAAGCGCAAGCTCGACTTCAAGCAGAGAGCGCGCGACGTGATATTGAAACCCTTGCGCCGTCACCTTGTCGCGGAAGGTTTTTTGCGCCTCGGAAAGGACGCCTCTCTTGGATTTTAGTTCAAGAAAAAAGGTCTTTCCCTGATGAAGGATGATCCAATCGGGAACGCCGGCGAGCGCACCAGCCGCCTTCATTTTCCCGGCGGTTACGGCGTCTCGATAGCCGCCATTCGGGCAATGAAACGCAACCGCGTCCGCCGGCAGCGCGTAGTCAAAAAACCGTTTGGCGTTTTGCTGAAGGTGTTCTTCGGATTCGACGCTACGCATCATGCACCCCGCAATTGCGGCGGGTCGATAGAGACAACCGGCGAGGGTGTTGCGTTGACAACCGCTGATTCGCTCATATTGTCAACCCCATGTGGAAATTATTCGCGCGACCCACCCGAACACCGTCGCGAGCCCGATCAGCGCCAGCATCGTCATGGCCGCAGAGAGAAGCAGGAGCGCGACGAGCCCGAGGGGGAAGTCAGGCACGCCGCGCTCCTTCCCGCGCGCTTGGGGGGGGAGAGAGCCGCGCGGGAGTTCCTCGCCGCGCATCGCATGAAGCAGCGCGCGGTTTCCGAAATCGTCGTGAATCCAGTCGTCGAGGGGTCTGTCGAGCAGCTTCCGCAGATGCGCCGGCTCGTCGGGTGAGGGCTCTTGCGTCATCTGCGGGCCTCCTATTCGGCTGCGATGGTGGGGGATCGGGTGCGCCCGACTGGCTTTTGCAGCGGGCGAAAAAGGTCTGGGGACACAAGCACGCCGATCTCTTCGGCCCGCTTATTCACGCGCTCCGCGGTCCATGCCGGAAGGTCACCCGACGCCGCGTAATTCGAGATCGCGCTGTTCGTTACGCCAAGCAGGTCGCAAACGGCCCGCCTGCCACCCAATGCGGTTACCAAAGCCTCAATCGTGCGGATCATGCCGCCTATTTATTAAAGTGGTTTGAATAATGTCAAGCCTGTTAAATGCTGAACTGACGCGGATCGCGGCATGGGCGATTAATGGGCCCATGTCCAAACGACCTCCCGACGCTGGCAGCATCAAGGCTATCGCCCATCGCCTAAGCGCGACCCGAGC
>CAZWZP010000198.1:0-5163 GCA_964638925.1 uncultured Stakelama sp.
GGCCGCCCGAGACGATGATCTTGGCCGAGGTGAGCTCGGGACGCTCGCTCTTGGCGATTTCCGAACCGACAAAGCTCGAAAGCCCCGTATCGCCCTTGCCCGAAACGGCTTCGACCGTGGCGCTGCCGCCTTCGGTCGCAGCCTTTTCGAACGCGGTACCGCGAATGGTGAGCACCTTCTTGGCGTCCGACGACTTGACCGTGGCGATCGCGTTGCCGGCGTAGATCGGGCGGGTGAAAGTGTCGGCGCTTTCGACCGACAGCACTTCGCTGATCTGCATCACGTCGAGCAGCGCGGCGACGCGCGGCGCGATGTTCTTGCCGGTGGTGGTGGCGGGCGCGACGAACGCGTCGTAGCCGGCCATCAGATCCGCGACGAGCGGCGCGACATTCTCAGCCAGCGCATGGCCATAGGCCGCGTCATCGGCGAGCAGCACCTTCGACACGCCCGCAATCTTGGCAGCGGCATCTGCCGCGCCCTGCGCACCCTGGCCAGCGACCAGCGCGACCACGTCGCCCAGCTTGCCGGCAGCGGTGACGGCGGCCAGCGTCGCGTCCTTCACCGACGCATTGTCATGTTCGATCCAGACGAGAACGCTCATGCCACAACTCCCAGCGTCTTGAGTTTGCCGATCAGTTCATCGACGTCCGCAACCTTGACGCCGGCCTGGCGCTTGGCGGGCTCTTCAACCTTCACCACCGACAGGCGCGGGGTGACGTCGACGCCATAATCGGCGGGCGTCTTCTGCTCCATCGGCTTGCTCTTGGCCTTCATGATGTTGGGCAGCGAAGCATAGCGCGGTTCGTTGAGGCGAAGATCGGTAGTGACGATCGCGGGGAGCTTGAGCTTCACGGTCTCGAGGCCGCCATCAACCTCGCGGGTGACGTCGACGCTCTCGCCCGACACTTCGACCTTGCTGGCGAAGGTGCCCTGGGCCCAGCCGAGCAGCGCGCCCAGCATCTGGCCGGTCTGGTTGTTGTCGTAGTCAATCGCTTGCTTGCCCAGGATGATCAGGCCGGGCGCTTCCGCCTCCGCGACCTTCGCCAACAGCTTGGCGACGCCCAGCGGCTCGACCTTGTCCTCGGCGACGATCAGGATCGCGCGATCGGCGCCCATCGCCAGCGCGGTGCGCAACGTTTCCTGCGCCTTCTGCTCGCCGATCGAGACCACGACGATCTCGGTCGCCGCGCCCTTTTCCTTGAGACCGATCGCCTCTTCGACGGCGATTTCGTCGAACGGGTTCATGCTCATCTTGACGTTGGCGAGATCGACCCCCGTCCCGTCCGCCTTCACCCGCGGCTTCACGTTATAGTCAAGCACGCGCTTGACCGGCACCAGTATCTTCATTCCGTTTCTCCGACCGCCTCGAGGCTTTGGATTGCATCGCGCGCCATGCGGAAACCACGGCTCTCCCGTCAATGCGAACGGCGGTTTGATCAGGAGGGTGATGGCGAGGGCTCGAAGCTTGCCGGGTGCGGCGTGCGCCTTCTAGCAGCAGTCGCGCCAAAGGAGTTTCCATGACTGAATCGCCGTCCGTGATCTGGCAGATTGACGAAGGCGTGGCGATCGTGCGGCTGAACCGCCCCGAACGGCTCAACGCTCTCACGCTCGAGATGCTCGATCGACTACGCCATACGCTTGACGAAGTCGTGGCTGCGGGCGCGCGCGCGATCCTGGTGACCGGCGAAGGCCGTGCCTTCTGCTCGGGAGCCGATCTCGCTTCGAGCGAAGACCGACTGACCAAGCGCGACTTGGGCGATGCGGTGCGGGCTCACTATAATCCGTTGGCCCAGACCTTCGCGGCGCTGCAGGTGCCGGTCGTAACAGCAGTGAATGGCGCGGCAGCCGGAGCTGGCGTTTCGATCGCGCTTTCGGGCGATATCGTGGTCGCAGCGCGCTCTTCCTATCTGCTGCTCGCCTTCGCCAATATCGGGCTGGTGCCCGACGCCGGCGCAACCTGGCTGATCGGCAGGTCGGCGGGGCGGCTCAAGCTCCTCGAAATGGCATTGCTCGGCGAACGGTTGACCGCCAATGCGGCGCTCGATGCCGGATTGGTGACGCGGGTAGCAGACGATGATGCATTGCTGGAAACGGCATTGGCACTCGCGCGCAAACTCGCCGCGATGCCGACAGTTGCGCTGGGACTGATCCGTAAACAGGCGGCGGTCGCGCTCAGCGGCACGCTCTCTGATCTGCTCGAGGTTGAAGCCGTCCATCAGCGCCGCGCCGCTGATACGAGCGATTTCCGCGAAGGAGTCGCCGCCTTCCTCGACAAGCGCAAACCCAGCTTCACGGGGCAATGATCCCCCCAGCTACTCAAGGAAATCCATCATGACTGACGTTCTCATCCTCTCCGGCGTCCGGACCGCGATCGGCGACTTTGGCGGCGCGCTGAAGAACGTGCCCGCGGCCGATCTGGGCGGACTGGTGATCGGCGAGGCGATCGCGCGCGCGGGCATTGCTGCCGATGCGGTCGGGCATGTGGTGATGGGCAATGTGATCCCTTCGACGCCCAGCGACGCCTATCTGGCACGCGTCGCGGCGGTGCGTGCGGGCGTGCCAGTGGCGGTGCCCGCGCTGACCGTAAACCGGCTGTGCGGGTCGGGGCTGCAGGCGATCATCTCTGCGGCACAAGGCATTGCGCTTGGTGAATGCGGGGTGGCGGTTGCGGGCGGGGCCGAGAATATGAGCCAGGCGCCACATTATGTGGCCAGCGCGCGGTTCGGCCAGAAGATGGGCGATATCCAGATGCTCGACGCGCTCACCCGTACGCTGAGCGATCCGTTCGACCAGGTTCATATGGGGGTGACTGCGGAGAATGTCGCAGCGCAATGCGGCATCGATCGGGCGGCGCAGGACGAAGCCGCGGTCGAGAGCCATCGCCGCGGGGCGCGTGCGATCGCCGAGGGGCGATTCCGCGATCAGATTGTGCCGGTCGAGATCAAGAGCCGCGGCGGCACCGTGATGTTCGATACCGACGAGCATGTTCGTGCCGAGGCGACGCTGGAGGATATGGCGAGGCTGCACCCTGCCTTCCAGCGCGACGGAACGGTCACCGCGGGCAACGCTTCGGGAATCAACGATGGTGCTGCGGCGGTGGTGCTGGGTTCGCCCGAGGAAGCGCAGCGGCTCGGGGCCAAGCCGCTCGCACGGATCCTGGGCTGGGGCCATGCCGGTGTGGAACCGCGGGTGATGGGGCTTGGGCCGGTCGAGGCGGTGCCGATCGCGCTGCGGCGCGCGGGCGTGACGCTCGACCGGATCGACGTGATCGAGTCCAACGAAGCGTTCGCAGCGCAGGCGTGCGCAGTATCGGCGCAGCTCGGGTTCGATCCCGAGAAGACGAACGTCAACGGATCGGGCATCTCGCTGGGCCACCCGGTCGGTGCAACTGGGGCGATCAATACCGTCAAGCTTCTCTATGAACTCCAGCGATCGGGTGGCCGCCTCGGCCTCGTTACGATGTGCATCGGCGGAGGACAGGGCATCGCGCTGGTGATCGAACGACTGGACTGAATTTCGACCGGTCCAGTCCGCTCGCTTGCAGCTCCCACACGCCGGCGCATCATCGTGCCCCCTGAAATGTCTTGCGCCCCGCCCGTGACCGGGCGGCCGCGTGCTATGGCGCGGCTGCACCTTGCCACCGAGCCCCGGTGGGTCTCGGCCATGCGGTAACGCCCGCTGGCGTGAAGGCCCTGCGGGCCAGCGGTCGCCGCTTGCGCGGCGGCGTTGTGGGTGGCCCGCCGGCAGCGGGGATGGGCGACCGCTCGCAGCAAAGGCCGGTTCGGGCCGCCGGCAAGCCGGGCCTTGCCCGGCTGCTCCACTTCGTTCCGCCCCTTCGGGTGCCGGTGCCCCTTGGGGAACCGGCCTCCTTGCTCGCTCGCCGCCCACCCCCGCTGCCGGGGGCCATGCTGGTTCTGGGGCGGCGAGGAGGAGAAGATGCCCCGCCACCGCCCCGCAGGAGATGTGCCGCGCGCCAGCCTCTATGATGAGGTCACCCAGCGCATTGTCGCCGAACTCGAACAGGGCTGCTTTCCATGGGTTCAGCCATGGGACAGCGCCGCCGCCGCGCCTTCGCTGCCGCGCAATGCGCTGACCGCGCGCTGCTATTCGGGCGTCAATGTCCTCATCCTCTGGGCGTCGGGCGTCGCGGGCGGCTTTTCCTCGCAAAGCTGGCTGACCTTCCGTCAGGCCCAGCAGGCCGGAGGCTGCGTGCGCAAGGGCGAGCGCGGTACGGGCGTCGTCTTCGCCGACCGCTTCCCCAAAGCCAGAGCGTTGCTGCGCGCACCTGGCTAGCCGAGCGCGAAGCCGACTTGCTGCCAGTCGGCTTATTTCCATGTTGTGTTCACGCTTCCCGCTGAGGTCGGCGTCATCGCCTTCCAGAACAAGGCACTGGTCTACGACCTCCTGTTCCGCACCGCATCGCAGACGATGCAGATCATCGCAGCTGACCCCAAACATTTGGGCGCGCGCATTGGCATTACCGCTGTGCTCCACACCTGGGGTTCGGCGCTGACCCATCACCCGCACATCCACATGATTGTGCCGGGCGGCGGCATCTCGCTCGATGGGACACGTTGGATCTACGCACGTCCAGCGTTTCTCCTACCTGTAAGAGTACTCGGTGCGCTGTTTCGTCGGCTGTTCCTGACCCGCCTGCTTGCACTTCACGATGCTCGCCAGCTCAGCTTCTTCGGCAGCATGACGCATCTTGCCGACCGAGGGCATTCCTGCGCCACCTGTCGCCGGTCCGCAAGAAACGCTGGGTGGTCTATGCCAAGCCGCCGTTCGCAGGTCCCCAGGCCGTGCTGGCCTATCTGTCGCGCTATACCCATCGGGTCGCCATCTCCAACAGCCGGCTGCTTCGGTTCGATGAGACTGGCGTCACGTTCCGATACAAGGATTATCGCCACAGCGGTGGCGACCGCCAGCAGGTGATGACGCTCGTCGCAGACGAGTTCATCCGTCGGTTCCTGCTGCACGCCCTGCCGCGCGGGTTTCACCGCACCCGCCATTATGGCCTGCTCGCCAGCGGCACCCGACGGACCAACCTCGAACGCGCCCGCCAGTTGCTAGCGGTCGCACCGCCCAAACCCGATGACGCGCCCCTCGAACGGGCCGATGCCCAGCCGCCTTGCCCGTGTTGTGGCGGGCGCATGGTCATCA
>CAZWZP010000199.1:0-5079 GCA_964638925.1 uncultured Stakelama sp.
GAGGATCACGTCCTTGGCGCTGACGCCATAGCCGAGCGTGCCGTCGACGCGGATTTCCATCGTCTTCGACTGGCTGAGCAGCAAGGTCTGGGTCGCCAGCACATGCTCGACCTCGCTCGTCCCGATGCCGAACGCCAGCGCACCCAGCGCGCCATGCGCCGAAGTATGGCTGTCGCCGCACACCAGCGTCGTGCCCGGCAGGGTGAAGCCCTGTTCCGGCCCTACGACATGGACGATGCCCTGCTCGGGCGCGGTTGCACCGAAATAGTCGATGCCGAATTCGGCGACGTTGCGCTCCAGCGCCGCGAGCTGCTGCGCGCTCTCATGGTCCGCGATCGGCAGCCGGTTGCCCGCTGCATCGACCCGCGCGGTGGTAGGCAGGTTATGGTCAGGCACCGCAAGCGTCAGGTCAGGGCGGCGCACGCGGCGACCGGCGGCGCGCAGCCCCTCGAACGCCTGCGGGCTGGTCACCTCATGGACGAGGTGGCGGTCGATATAGATGAGGCAGGTGCCGTCCTCACGCCGTTCGACGACGTGCGCGGCCCAGATCTTTTCGTAAAGCGTAAGCGGTTTGCTGGCCATGATGCCGCCCCCTTACGCCTTTGTTGCGCAGGGGCAAGCGCAGGCGACATTTTCTAAGGTGAAGCGCTACTTCAGTGGCCCACCACGCCCAGCGACGCGAACGGCTTGTCATGCTCGCCATAGCGTTCGACCAACGTCGCGCTCGCTTCGTTGAGGCCGATCACCTCGACCGCCTTGCCCTCGCCGCGCAGTCGCAGGACGATCTTGTCGAGCACGCCGGTGGCCGAAATGTCCCAGAAATGCGCGTCGGTCAGGTCGATGGTGACCGCCTCGACCGTCTCCTCGCGAAACTCGATCGACTCCATGATCCGGTCGGTCGAGGCGAAGAAGATCTGGCCGCCGATGGTGTAGCTGCGGGTGCGTCCGTCGGGGCTCAGCGCGGTCTCGATCGTCACCAGCTGGCGCACCTTGCCCGCGAAGAAGATGCCCGACAGCAGCACGCCCGCGAGCACGCCCATCGACAGATCGTGCGTCCACACAACGATGACGACGGTCGCCAGCATCACCACGCTCGACTGCCACGGGTGGACGCGCAGGTCGGCGAAGGACTGCCAGCGGAAGGTGCTGACCGACACGAACACCATCACCGCGACCAATGCCGGCATCGGGATCTGCGCCACCCATGGGCCGAGCACGACGATGAGGATCAGCAGGAGGATACCCGCGGCAAAGGTCGACAGGCGGCGGCGTCCGCCCGACTTCACATTGATCACCGACTGGCCGATCATCGCACAGCCGCCCATGCCGCCGATCATGCCGGTGAAGAAATTGGCGATCCCCTGCCCCAGCGTCTCGCGGCGCTTGTCCGAGCGCGTCTCGGTCATGTCGTCGACGATCTGCGCGGTCAGCAGCGATTCGAGCAGGCCGACCGCCGCCATCGCCAGCGAGAAGGGCGCGATGATCTGGAGCGTTTCCCAGGTCAGCGGCACTTGCGGCCAATGGAACATCGGCAGCGCTTCGGGCAGCTTGCCCATCTCGCCCACGGTGTTGACGTCGATGCCCATGCCGATTGTCACTGCGGCGAGCAGCACGATCGCCACCAGCGGCGAGGGCACCGCACTGGTGATGCGCGGGAGCAGGTAGATGATCGCCAGCCCCGCCGCGACCATGGCATAGGTCTCCCAGCCCACCCCGGTCAGCTGGGGCAGCTGTGCCATGAAGATCAGGATCGCGAGCGCATTGACGAAGCCGGTGATGACCGAGCGCGACACGAAGCGCATCAGCAGGTCGAGCCGCAGCAGCGCGGCGATGCCCTGAAACACCCCCATCAGGATCGTCGCGGCGAACAGATATTCGACGCCATGGTCGCGCACCAGCGGGCCGACCAGCACCGCCACCGCCGCTGTCGCCGCCGAGATCATGCCGGGGCGACCGCCGGTGATCGCGATGATCACCGCGATCGAGAAGCTGGCGTAGAGGCCGACGCTGGGGTCGACCCCGGCGATCAGCGCAAAGCCGATCGCCTCCGGGATCAGGGCAAGCGCGACGACGAGGCCCGACACGATCTCCCGCCCCGGATTGGTCAGCCAGTCGCGGCGGACGTTCGAGGCAAAGGACATGTGGACATCGGCCATGCGGCGGCTCCCCGGATACAGCAAGGGCGGAATTGCTGCGATGCAGCGGTGCGGCGCGTCTAGCCGTCACGGCCGAACGGTTCAACCCGGCTGGCGCGCCAGTAGCTGGGGCGAGACATAGCCGGCATCATGCGTGAATGGCAGCGGCGCGCCAGTGCGCAAGGCGTCGAGCAGTTGCGCAAAGCCGGTGTCGAAGGTGAAGGCCAGCTCTCGCTGAATGCGATTGCTGTCATAGACGCGCCCGATCCGGCTGGGCAGCTCCCAGCCGCGCGCGGCGTAAAGCGCTGGAGCCTCGGGAAAATAGCGCGCGACCACCGCTGCGGCGTTGTGTTTGAGTTCGACCGCATTCGCACGCGCGAAGGGCGTCGGTGCGGAAACGATATAGGTGCCGAATCCGACTTCCGGCGCCTTGGTCAGCGCAGCGATATGCGCCCGCGCGGCATCTTCGACCGTGAGGCGGCGGTGGAGCAACTCGTTCGCCTTGAGATTCTCGCCCGGCGGATGACTGTGCGTGTCGTCATCCTCGGGAAAGAACCGCCCGGTACGCAGGACGATGCAGTTGAGCCCATGCTCGGCATGGAACAGGCGGCAGAGCTGTTCGGCGGCATATTTGGTCGCGCCATAGATGTTGCGCGGTTCGATCGGGCCGCTGTCCTCGTCGAGCCATACCGCCGCGTCGCCGGCCTCATCGCGGATCGACTGGCTGATCATCAGCGAGGTAGTCGAGGTGAAGACGAACCGATCATGCCCCGCCGCCACCGCCGCCCCGAGCAGGTTGAGCGTGCCGGTGACGTTGACGTCGACGAACGCCTGTTTCGAATAGCGCACGATGTCAGGCTTGTGCAGCGCACCGCCATGGATCACCGCCTCGATCCCGCGCTCGGCAAAGACGCGGTCGATTGCCGCGCGGTCGGCGACGCTGGCGAGCACATCGGTATGCGTGCCGGGCGCAACGTCGAGGCCAGTGACGTGATGCCCCTCTGCACGCAGCATCGGCGCGAGGAATCGGCCAAGCCAGCCCGACGATCCGGTCAGCAGGATGCGCATCAGCGTGCACTCCCGCGCCACAGCCCCGCCGCGGTGAAGCCGCCGAACAGCGCGCCCTCCGCCACGCTCGTCACGATGCGGCTGCGCAGACCAAATCCGGTTTCGCCGAGCAGCGCACCGATCCGGCCCAGGTCCAGCCGCGCGCCGTCCATCATCTGGGTCAGCACGTCGATGCTTCCCGCCAGCAGCCGCCCGCCGAGCAGCGCGATGATCAGGCCCGCCGCGGCGCCAAGGGCCATCCCGGCCAGTCCCGCATGGCGCTTGGTGCTGCCCGCGCGTCGGGCGGCGATCCAGAATGCCAGTCCGACTGCGGTGCCCAGCGCCAGCCCTTCGGGTGCGCCGGTAATCCCTTCGGGCGCGCGGCCGAGGAGCAGGGTGAATGCGTCGATCCCGAGCAGCTTGGCCACCGCGCCCACGATCAGCCCGGCTAGCGCACCGCCGACGATCGCCAGCGGCGAACCCGCCCCCCCGCGCTGCACGGCTGCTGCGACACCGAATGCGACCGCTCCGCCGCCAATCGCTGCAACGACAATGGTGAGGCACGCCAGCACCAGCACGAACGACAGCGCCCCGCTCTGCGCCGGCACCGCCAGCGTCGCGCCGAGCACGCCATAGGTCAGCCCGCCAACCACCCCCGCCGCGACCGCGCCTGCCGTGCCAGTAGAGCCCATGTCCCAGGTCAAGGTCTGCGGAGTCTGCGGCTGCGGCGCGGGGGGCGCAGGCGCAGGCGCCGGCGGCGGCTCGCCCCCCTCGCCCTCGATCACGCCGACGAAGCGGTACCCGAATTTGGGCACGGTCGCGATGAAGCGCGGGTCGCTGGCCTCGTCGCCCAATGTCCGGCGCAGCGTGCGGATGCACTGGGTCAGCGCCTCGTCGGTCACCGGAATGCCGCGCCACACCGCGTCCATGAACCGGTCCTTGGTCACCAATTGCCCGCGCTCATGCACCAGCAGGATCAGCGCGTCGAGATAGCGCGCGTTGAGCGCGACCTCCGCCCCGTCGCGGCGCAGCTGGCGCTCGGCGCTGTCGAGCTCGAAGCCCCCAAAGCGATAGATCATCGGATCCATGTCGATTTCAGCGAAGCCTCAGATCTTGCTCATGCCGCTCACCCACCGGCCGGGCCAAGGACGGGTATCGGCACTTCATGGAGGCAAGCAAGTGGTTGAACAAGCGAAGACTGGCGGCGTGTGGCGCAACCCGTGGCGGTTGATCGGATGGGGCGGGATACTTGGGCTGCTGCTGCTTCCGGCGGTAGCGATGCAGTTTACGACCGAGGTCAATTGGAGCGGCGGGGATTTCCTGTTCGCCTTCCTGATGCTCGGCAGCGTCGGGCTCGCGGTGGAGCTGACCGTTCGGGCCAACCCGGCCTGGTCCTATCGCGCGGGCATGGGGATCGTGCTGGCGGCGTGCTTCCTGACGATCTGGATCAACCTGGCGGTCGGGATCGTCGGGAGTGAGGACAACCCGGTCAACGCGCTGTTTTTTCTGGTTCCGCTGGTTGCCATCGCCGGGTCCGTGCTGTGCGGGTTCTGCGCTGGCGGCATGGTCATCGCCACGATCCTCGCCGCCAGCGTCCAGATCGCGGTGATGCTCTACATCTGGGTGGCCGGTGCGGGTTTTCCGATTGGCGTCACGGTGTTCTTTGGCACGCTGTGGCTCGTCGCTGCCGGCCTGTTTCATCAGGCGGCGCAGCGGGGGTAATCAATTCCTCCCCTGCTCCGCAGTGGAGGTGGCAGCACGCAGTGCTGACGGAGGGGCCGCCGCTGCAAGCGGCGGAATTTTGTCGAGATGTTCTCGGCTGTCTGCGCAGCCGCCCCTCCACCACGCCCTTCGGGCGCGGTCCCCCTCCCCCAGCAAGCTGGGGGAGGAATTGGGG
>CAZWZP010000200.1:0-5072 GCA_964638925.1 uncultured Stakelama sp.
CGACGACCGCGACGGCCACGACCCCGCACCCCCGCCCCCAGCTCAAGGGCATACCCCTCCCCGGCGGCGTCCGCCTCCCCACCGCCCCGCCGCGCCGCAAGCGTGAGGACAGCGTCGGCATCGCGATCATCGGCCTCGGCGGCTACGCCCTCAACCAGATCATGCCCCGCATCGACCAGGCCGAGCGCATGCACATCAGCGCGCTCGTCTCCGGCAACCCGGACAAGCTCGCGCAGGTCGGCGACGCATACGGCGTCCCGCCCGACGCGCGCTATTCCTACGCAGACTTCGACAAGATCGCCGCCGACGACCGGACCCAGGCGGTGTACATCATCCTCCCCACCGCCTTCCACGCCGACTTCACGATCCGCGCCTTCGCGGCGGGCAAGCATGTCCTGTGCGAAAAGCCGATGGCGCTCTCCAGCGCCGAGTGCACCGCAATGATCGCCGCCGGCCGCCGCGCCAACCGCAAGCTGATGATCGCCTATCGCTGCCATTTCGAGCCGTATAATGTCGAAGCGATGCGCCTGATGCGCGAGCAGGCGGTCGGCACCATCCGTCTGATCCGCACCGAACAATCCTATCGCGCCGGCCCGACGACCCCGACGCAGAACTGGCGTTTCAACCGCGCCCTCGCCGGCGGCGGCCCGCTGGAGGATTACGGCCTCTACGGCCTGCAATCCGCCCTCTACTTGAGCGGCGAGATGCCCGAGAGCATCAGCGCCACGACCTTTCAGCCCAAGGGCGACCCGCGCTTCACCGAAATCTTCGCGCATGTCGCCGCGCAGCTGCGCTTCCCCTCCGGCGCAGTCGCCCAGCTCGCCACCTCCTACGACAGCGCCGGCGCCAATCTCGCTCAGGTCCGCGGCACGCACGGCACGCTGATCATGGACCCCGCCACCAGCTATGCCGGGCAGAAAATGCGGATCGAAGGGCCGAACGCCCGCGACTTCACCCCCGGCGACCCCAACACCCAGTTCGCCGGCCAGCTCAATCATTTCGCCAACACCATCCGCGACAACACGCCGATCCTCACCGGCGGCGAGATGGGCCTGCGCGACATGCGGCTGATCGAGGCGATCTACGCCTCGGCCCGCAGCGGGCGGACGGTGAAACTGGCACCGGATGGGCGGATGCGGCGCTAAGGTCGGCCCCCGCGCAGGTTTCACAGCCGCGTCACGATACCGGGCTATCGTGGGCGGATGGCATTTCGTCATCGTCGGAAGGAGTCCGAACTCCGCGCATTCCGCTCCCTTTGCCATCGCTGCTGGTGAAGAAAGCGCGCATCACCGGTGCTCTTCATTCCTCCCGACACTGACACCCCCGCATTGATCGAGGGGGCGGCACTTCCATCGCATGTGCCGGACACGCTGGCGGCATCCTATGTTACGCGCCTCGCGACGAACGGGACGCGCAACCTGGTCACCAACGCCGCCAGCGAAATGCTGTTGCTGCGCTCCGGCCGCGTCGATCTCCCCGTGACCGTGGACGACGGGACGCTGGGCCACTCCTATGTCAGCAGCCCGCACAGCGCCTATGTGCTCTATGCCCGAGACGAGATCGCGCTGCTCGGCCTCGGGCGTATGCGCATCGCGGCCGAAGCCGTGCTGAAAACGCTGAGCGCGCTCCTGCGCACGATGCGGCTCAATCGCGCGGTGCATCTCGACAATTGGCTGCTCTCCACCAATCTGCACGGGACATGGGACGGCGCCGGTCTTGCCGCGATGCGCGCGCTGCTGGCCGCCCGCTTTCCCGATCATTTTCTGATCATCCGCTCGCTCGACCCGTGGACCTGCCCGGCGCTACTGGACGCCGTCCGCCACGATGGCTGGACCCTGCTTCCCGCGCGGCAAGTCTGGGTGACCGATGATCTGGCGGCGTCCTGGCTCCCCCGCGGCCAGACCCGCGCGGATGCCAAGGCGCTGCGCCGATCGGGATTGCAGACCGGGCAGGCGACCAATCTCAGCGACCGGGACTGCGCGCGGATCGCCGATCTCTACCATCAGCTCTATGTCGGGCGCTATTCGGCGATCAATCCGATCTTCACGCCCGACTTCATTCAGGCAGCGGCCACCCTCGGCCTGCTGACCTTCCTCGTGGCGCGCGATGGGCAGGGCGAGATCATGGCCTTCTCCGCGCTGCGCAGCGCTGGCGGCGTCGGCACGGTGCCGCTGATGGGCTATGACATGACCCGCCCGCAGAGCGAGGGCCTGTATCGCATCGCCAGCTATATGGCCGCCGAAGCCGCAATGCACGCCGGGCTACGCTTTCACGGCTCGTCCGGCGCGGCCGAGTTCAAACGCAGCCGCGGCGCGCGCGGGATGATCGAATATATGGCGGTGGACGGTCGCCACCTGTCCGCTGCTCGACGCGCCGGCCTTGCGCTGCTGGCCGCCGGGCTGAATGCGTTCATGAAACCGATGCTGGAGCGCAATGGGTGGTAGTACCATCGCGCTGCGACGGTCCCGCCACAAGCCATGCCGGTACTCCCCCGGGCGACCCCACCACCCAGTTCGCCGGCCAGCTCAACCACTTCACCAGCGCCATCCGCGACGGCACCCCGATCCTGACCGGCGGCGACATGGGCCTGCGCGACGCGCGGCTGATCGAGGCGATCTATGCCGCCGCGCGCGACGGGCGGACGGTGAAGCTGGTGCCGGATGGGCGGATGCAGGGGTGAGGGGGGCGGACCAGCCGGGAATATCGCGACCGATCACTCCTCCCCCTGATCGCCGTCGATTGGCTCAGCCAAATTTAGCAACTCACGATGATAGCGTTGCAGCCGCTGAAAATGGGCCTGTATCGCCCCAGCAATCTCGCGCGAATTCTTTACCGCGAGAAAGTGACCGACGATCTGCGAATAATGTTCCGCCTGACGTGGCAGACGCAACGCAGGATCGCGCTTTTCGGCGATTTCGGCATCGGCCATCACCTGAACGATTTGCGTCGGATCCGGTAGCGCGACCGGCGTGACTGGAGCGGGCGGCACTCGCCCGTTCATAAGGGCCGATACCGGATGGAATGCGTGAAACAGCGCATCTTCCAACGGACTAATCTGCGGCAGATGTTCAACTGGATATGCCCACACAAAGGCGATTTCCCAAACATCGACCTGACGGTTTGCAATGATGTCCGACCGCGCCGAAGTCAGGTGCCGGTTGACCCGCGACCGGATACCATCTCTCGACTGTCCGACATAGAGCGGGACACCGTCCAAATCACACAGGACGTAACACCCAATCTGGTTTGTCAGCGTACGCACCTGCCGCCGGCGATATGCCAAATCAATCGCCATGCGTCAGTTTCCTCAGGCCGCCATTGTCTCGATCGCCTGATCCATGCCCAACAAAATCGGTTCCAGCAACTGTGCGGCGATATAGCGCACGACCGGCACGCAAACGCCGTCGCCGGCTACATGATATGCGTCGTTATAGCGCTCGGGCAGAATGTAATCGTCAGATAGTCCCATCAGTCTGGCCGCTTCGCGCGGAGACAAGAGCCGCGACCGAATGCGATCACCCTCAACAACAATGATCACTTGGCGACTAGACCCACCCGCAGGAGTCCGCAAACAGCCGGCGATATCATCGAATCGGACCTCGGCTCGCTGGCGCTTGACCCCGCCAACATCTGGACGGGTTCGCTTATAGATACCGCCCACACACCGCATGCCGCTCGACTTTGCGCGCTCCACTTTGGCCAGATGCAAAGGAGTCATCATCGCCAGGAGCCGATCGGTCTCCGCTTCCGAATGCCAACGGCAATGTACCGGCTTCTCTTCAATCAGATCGGCGAACCCAATGCTGCGCGTCGCCGGTGCAGGCATTGTCCACCAGCGCCAATGTGCGGCCGCACGACCAGACAACCGGGATTGAGCCACACGAAGCGCTGACGGATGCCATAGTTCGTTAGCCTCCGTCCGTGTCAACGTGCGTGGCACGTCTACATCCTGTGCAACGGCAATAAAAAAGAGCCGTGGGCGGCTCTGCGGAACGAAGGATTTGGCATCTATCACAACCGCTCCGAACCGATAACCCTCACCGGCCAACGCCTCACAGATCGCGGTAAAATCACGCCCCTCGCGTGATGTGATCGCTCCAACGACATTCTCGAGCACGATCAGGCGCGGGGCACGCGATTGGCTACGCAACTGCGCCATCAAGCTCCAAAATGGCCAGAACGTACCCGAGCGCGTCATGACTTCCGACGACGCCTCGCCCAATCCGCGATGATTACCGGCAAGCGACAAGTCCTGACAGGGAAATGATGCCCAGGCCAGATCCGCCCGCCCAGTCAGCTGGGACGAATCAATTCGTCCGATATCGCCCTCAATAAAATGATCGTCGCCCCAATTCGCACGATAAGTATCGGCCTTCATCGCGCTGAAATCGTTAGCAAATGTGCAACGCCATCCGCCCCCAAGGCCAGCCCGCGCCATCCCGCCACCGGCAAAGAATTCGTAGAATGTGCGATCCACAATCACGCCGCAGCCTTTCGTCGCTGACACTCAATCGAAACGGGTTGGACGGACGAATAGCCAAACCGCTGCCTAAGCCCGGTATATGCGTGTTCGTTATATGTTCAACCCCGATCTCTCCACTTTGGAGTAAGTTCACCTTGTAAGTCGCTGTGCCCCCCCTTCCAATGTTGGAAATTCCCTGATCTAAACTGATCGGTGAACCCCAACCTGCCTCATTCCCCTCCCAAAAGCTCCGCGCCTGACACCAGCCGCGCAGGTGTCGCGTCGCCGTCGCGCGCCTGTCGCCCGCACGTCGCGCAGGTGTCGCGTCACGGTCGCGTCGCAGGTGTCAGCCGGTCGCAAACCCGTCCACTCGGCCCGAAACCCCGCATTTTTCGTCCGCTTCGTCCGGACACCCCCGCTCCGTCCTCAGTCGTCGCTGTTCAGCACCCGGGCATAGGCCGCCGGATCGGCATTGCCGCCGCTCAGCACCACCAGCAGGTCGGGCCGCGCCTCGACCTTGCCGGCCAGCAGCGCCGCCAGCGCCACCGACCCGCCCGGTTCGATCACCAGCCGCAACCGCCGCGCCGCCCAGCGCTGCGCCGCCCGCACC
>CAZWZP010000201.1:0-3528 GCA_964638925.1 uncultured Stakelama sp.
GCTCCGCTCTACCCCTCTCCAAGCTGCGCTAGGCAACAAGTTGTCAAGCTTCGCTATCCTCTCCCCTATCAAGAGGAGAGAGAAAGGTAGCCCCCCTAAATCCCCCGCACCGCCGCCAGCGCCCGCTCGCGCGCTTCGCGGTGTCCGATGATCTTGCGCGGATAATCGCTCGGCCGCCGCCCATGCTCCTCGGGATCGTGGATCACATCATCATGCAGCCGCGCCAGCTCGGGCACCCATTCGCGGATATACCCCGCCGCATCGAACTTCTCCGATTGCGACAGCGGCGCCATGATCCGCACGAACATGTTCGAGTCGATGCCCGTCCCCGACACCCATTGCCAATTGACCGCATTGCTCGCGTAATCGGCATCGACCAGCGTATCCCAGAACCAGCGCTCCCCCGCGCGCCAGTCGATCAGCAGGTGCTTGATCAGGAAACTCGCCGCGATCATCCGCACGCGATTGTGCATCCACCCGGTCGCCCACAGCTGCCGCATCCCGGCATCGACGATCGGGTAGCCGGTGCGCCCCTTGGTCCACGCGTCGAAATCCGCGCGAACTGCGGCAGAGCCGGTGTCACGCCACGGGATCGCGTCAAACTTCTCCCGCGCATTTTTCGCGGCATAGTAGGGGAATTGCAGGATCACATTCTGCGCATAATCCCGCCAGCCAATCTCGCTCAGGAACACATCGACCGACCCGCCTGCATCGGCCACGCGGTGCCAGATATAGGCCGGGGACACCTCGCCAAAATGCAAATGCGGGCTCAACCGCGAACTCCCCTCGATCGACGGCAAGTTGCGCGTCCGGTCATAATCCGCCGCCTTGTCGACGAACGCATCGACCCGCTTGCGCGCGCCCGCCTCGCCCGGCTCCCACTCGGCAAAGCCCGTCGCCCAGTCGGGCTTGGTCGGCAACAGCGCCCACTCCTCCAGCCGGTCGGACTTCGGCCAGCTCGACGGCGCGGGTATCTCGCGCGGCCGGTTGGCGGCGGCGGCGGGCGGCATCCGCCCCTGCAGTGCGCGCCAGAACGGCGTGAAGATCTTGTACGGCTCCCCAGAGCCAGTCGTCACCGATCCCGGCGGCGCGAGATAATTGCTGTCATGGCAAACCAGCTCCAACCGCTTCGCCACCGCCCGCTCGGCATTGCGCCACCACGGCTCGTAATGGCGGATGCAGTGGACTCGCTGCGTCCCCAATTCCTCAGCCAGCTCCGCCAGCACGTCGTCGCACTTGCCCCGCCGCAGGATCAGCCGCGACCCCTTTTCCCGCAACGCCGCGTCGAGGCTGGCAAGGCTATGGTGCAGCCACCAGCGCGACGCACCGCCCATCGCGCGATGCTTGGGCGTCTCGTCGTCGAGGATATAGACCGGGACCACCGGCCCCTCGCCCGCCGCGGCGATCAGCGCCGCCTGGTCCGACAGGCGCAGGTCACGGCGAAACCACAGGATGCTGGTCATTCCGCCGTCTCCTCGGGCGCGATCCGCACGCTGAACCGGCTCCGCACCGCCTCATTCCCAAAGCGCTGGTCGCCGATCACGATGCTTCCGTCCGGCTGCGCCTCCGCAAAGGGCATACGCGACCAGAACAGGAAAGCACGCACCTCAGGATCGCGCTGCCCCGCCGCCGCGATGCGCGGATCATCCATCCCGATCGGCGCAGGGCCACTGGTTTCGGTGGCAAAGACGCTCGGTAGCACGCCCGCCGCCATATTCACCACCCGCCGCCCGCGCTGCCCCTCACCGCGCCACAGCATCTCGCGCTGCCAAAAGGCCAGCGGCACCGGGCTCGCGACGACAAGCTCGGGCGTGATGCCATAGGTGGCGCGCACCCATTCGGCCGTCCGCGCCTCCGCCACCCCGGTCAGCACGCCATTGCCAAGGATATACGCGCTCAGCCCGGTCAGCAGGATCGCGCCCCGCCGTCGCCAGTCCCCGCCGCGCCGCTCCGCCGCACGCGACCATAGGTAACCGCCGATCAGCGCCGCCCACATCCACACATCGATGATGAAGATGCTGTCGCCATGATACCAGGTCGACGCAAACGGCTCGAGCGGCCGCACCCCGTAATTGTTGAGCCAGTCGAACGCCGGGTGACTGAGCGTGCCGATGAACGCGAGCAGCAACAGATGCCATGGCCGCACCGGCGCGCGCGCCTCGGGCCGCTTGCCCCGCCGCGTCTGCCACCGGTCGAACCCGATCATGATGCCGGTCAACAGCACCGGCAGCACCAGCATTGCGATCGGCCCATGCGTCAGCCCGCGCCGCATCTCCAGCGACTGGATGCCGTAAACGGTGCAAGCCGCGTCAAGATCCGGGATATTCGCCGCGATGATCAGCGTCGGCATCCCCAGGCCCGACAGCTTCTTGAGCCCCGCCTGCCCCAGCGCAGCACCGATCATGCTGTGTGTCAGATTGTCCATAAGGCGTGCGCCCTATGCGTCGCGCGGTTCCTTGTCGACCTGCCAGGTCTGGCCCTTGCTGACGAGCTTTTGCAGGTCGGCGACCTTGCCCTCGCTGGCCGCGCGGTTCTGCGCCACCACCGCGCTTTCGAACGTCGGCGCGGGATCGTCATAGATCACGCCCAGCGCCATCGGGAACGGCCCGAACGGCATCTCGACCAGCATGTGCGCAAGGCCGCGATTGGTCTGGTCGTGCACCACCACGCCCGACACATCGCCATCGACGATGTCGACTACCTTCAGCGTCAGCCGCTCGACATCCAGCGCCAGCCCCTTGGTCCCGCCCGCAAACACCAGCGGCTTGCCATGCTCGACCCACAGCTGATGCCCGGCATTGGCCTTGTCCACGAACGACGCGAACACGTCGGCGTTATAGACGATGCAGTTCTGGAAAATCTCCACAAACGCCGCGCCCTTGTGCGCGTGCGCCGCCTTGAGCACGGAAGGCAAATTCTTGTTCACGTCGATCCCGCGCGCAATGAACCGCGCCCCGGATCCCAGTGCGAACGCGCAGGGCTTGGCCGGGTGATCGACCGACCCGAACGGGGTGGAGGGCGATCGCGTCCCCTCCCGGCTCGTCGGCGAGTACTGCCCTTTTGTCAGGCCGTAAATCTCGTTGTTGAACAACAGGATCTGGCAATCGAGATTACGGCGCAGCAGGTGCATCGTGTGGTTGCCGCCGATGCTCAGGCCGTCGCCATCCCCGGTGATGATCCAGACATCCAGGTCCGGATTGGCCAGCTTCACCCCGGTCGCCACCGCGGGCGCGCGGCCATGGATGGTGTGGAAGCCATAGGTTTCCATATAATAGGGGAAGCGCGACGAGCAGCCGATGCCGCTGACGAATACGGTATTCTCCGGCGTCGCGCCAATCTCCGGCATCGTCCGCTGCACCGCCTTCAGGATCGCATAATCGCCGCAGCCGGGGCACCAGCGGACCTCCTGATCGGTCTCCCAATCCTTGGGGGTCGAGGGGCGGATGGTGGTGATCTCGTTCATAGCAATTCTCTCAATACCCACCGTCATGCTGAACTTGTTTCAGCATCCACCGCTTCACAGGCGAC
>CAZWZP010000201.1:3547-4998 GCA_964638925.1 uncultured Stakelama sp.
ACCCTGAAACAAGTTCAGGGTGACGAATGTTGGAGGGCTGAACTTCAGCCACCCAAAGCCCCCTCAATCGCCGCTTCAATCTCATGGATCCGAAACGGCTGCCCCGACACCTTGTTCAACGGCCGCGCATCGACCAGAAACTGATCGCGCAGCACCGTCTTGAGCTGCCCGGTGTTCATCTCGGGCACGAGCACCTTCTCGTAACCCTTCAGCAAATCACCCAAATTCCCCGGCATCGGCCAGATATGGCGGATATGGATGTGGCTGACATCCAGCCCATTGCGCCGCGCGCGCCGCACCGCCTGGGTGATCGGGCCATAGGTCGAACCCCAGCCGACCACGACCAGCTTCCCGCCCGGCGCGCCCTGCTCCACCACCTGATCCGGCACCGAAATCCCCGCAACCTTGTCGCGGCGGATATTGGTCATCGCCTGATGATTGTCCGCCGAATAATCGAGGTTGCCGGTGTTCAGCTGCTTCTCGATCCCGCCGATGCGGTGGAGCAGGCCCGGCGTCCCCGGTTTCACCCACGGCCGCGCCAGCTTTTCATCACGGGCATAGGGCAGGAATTTCTCTCCCTCGCCCGGTGCGTCGGTCTTGAATGTCACCGGGAACGGCGCGTAGCCACTCATGTCCGGCACCTTCCACGGCTCCGCGGCATTGGCGATATAGCCGTCGGTCAGGATCATCACCGGCGTCATATATTGCGTCGCGATCCGCACCGCCTCGATCGCCACGTCGAAGCAATCGGCGGCGGAGCGCGTCGCGATCACCGGCATCGGCGCATCGCCATTGCGGCCATAGACCGCCTGATACAGATCCGACTGCTCGGTCTTGGTCGGCAGGCCGGTCGATGGCCCGCCGCGCTGCGAATTGACGATGATCAGCGGCAGCTCGGTCATGATCGCCAGCCCCATCGCCTCGCCCTTCAACGCGATGCCCGGCCCTGACGATGAGGTAACGCCCAGCTGCCCCGCATAGGACGCGCCCAGCGCCGATGCGATCGCCGCAATCTCATCCTCCGCCTGGAAGGTGGTGACCCCGAACTCCTTCAACCGGCTAAGATAATGCAGGATCGCCGATGCCGGCGTAATCGGATAGCCGCCGAAGAACATCGGCAGCCCGGCCAGCTGCGCCCCCGCGACGAGCCCCATCGAAATCGCCTCGGCCCCCGTCACCGTGCGGTATAGCCCCGGCTCGACCGGCGCGGCGGGTATATGGACCTGCGCGATACCCAGCGCGCCCAGCTCCGCCGTCTCGCCATAGGCATGGCCGGCGTTCAGCGCCGCGATATTGGCCTCGGCCAGCTCGGGTGCCTTGGCGAACTTCGTCTTGAGCCAGTCGATCAGCGGCCCGCGTTCACGGTCAAACATCCACAGCGCCAGCCCCAGCGTCCACATATTCTTGCAGCGCAACGCCTCCTTGTTGCCCAAGCCAAACGGCTTCACGGC
>CAZWZP010000202.1:0-4947 GCA_964638925.1 uncultured Stakelama sp.
CGGCGCGCGGCAGGACGGCGCGCGCTGGCTGCTCGCCGCGCTCGCGATCCTGCCGCTGGCCGCCGTGCTGCTGGCCGCGATCGAGGGGCAGATCGACTGGCATGAGCACGCGACCCATGGCCTGGAGTGTTTCGTCGCCGGAACTTGCGCCGGGTCGCTGGTCGCCGCGGCCCTGATCTCCTGGCTGCGCCGCGGCGCGCCGGTCGCGCCCAAAGTGGCCGGATTCTACACCGGCGTCGCCGCCGGCGCGCTGGGCAGCTTCGCCTATGGCCTGTCCTGCCCGGTCGATACGATCGCACATCTCGGCATCTGGCACGTCGCGCCGGTCGCGGTCATGGCGGCGCTGGGGCGGATTTTCGTGCCGCGCTGGGTGCGGTGGTAGGCGGGATGCCCCTCCCCCGTTGAGCCGCGCCCCACATTCCGCTACCCCCGCACCATGACCGCAACGATTGCGCTGGTCGATGACGACCGCAACATCCTGACGTCCGTGTCGATCGCGTTGCAGGCCGAGGGGTTTGTGACGCGCGTCTATTCGGACGGAGAGGCGGCGCTGAAGGCGCTGGTCGACAATCCGCCCGAGCTGGCGGTGCTCGACATCAAGATGCCGCGCATGGACGGGCTCGAGCTGCTGCGGCGGCTGCGCGAGAAGAGCCAGATCCCGGTGATCTTCCTGACCAGCAAGGATGACGAGCTGGACGAGGCGCTGGGCCTCGCCATGGGCGCCGACGATTATATCGCCAAGCCGTTCAGCCAGCGGCTGTTGATCGCCCGCATCCGCGCGATCCTGCGCCGGACCGAGCTGGTCGCGGCGACGGCGCAAGGCGAAGAGGCGCCGGCAGCCGAGGCACAGCCGGTGATCGAACGCGGCCCGCTGACGATGGACCCGGCGCGGCACAAGGTGACGTGGAAGGGCGACAATGTGACGCTGACCGTCACCGAGTTCATGATCCTCGAAACGCTCGCCCAGCGGCCCGGCATCGTCAAGACGCGCAATCAGCTGATGGACGCGGCCTATCAGGACGATATTTACGTCGATGACCGCACCATCGACAGCCATATCAAGCGCGTGCGCCGCAAATTCCGGCAGGTCGATCCCACTTTCGACGCCATCGAGACGCTCTATGGCGCCGGATATCGCTTCTCCGACGAATAGGCCCGCCACGACGCGGGAAGAGCGCGACCTGTCGCTGCGCTGGTCCGGCCGGGTCAGCCTGACGCCGCGCATCCTGGCGGTGAACATCTTTGCGCTGGTGATGCTGGCGGGCGGCTTCTTCTACCTCGACAGCTATCGCGCGCGGATCGTGGACAGCCGCGTCGAACAGGCGAGCCGTGAGGCGCGGCTGATCGCGCAGGCCGTGGCAATGACGCCACCCAACGACCGCACCGCTCTGGTCCAGCGCATGGCGAGCGAGGCGGACATCCGCATCCGCCTCTATGACCGCGCCGGGCGGCTGACGCTCGACACCCGTGCGCTGGGGCTCAACAATTTCGTGCTGCGCGATCCCGACAAGGATCCGTGGAACCAGAGCGCGGCGCGCTTCCTCGACGCGGTGATCGATACCGTGGCGGGCGCGGATCGTGACCAGCAGTTTCGCGAGCGCGCGCCGACCAAGGGGCTGGACTGGCCCGACCTCGCCGCCGCGCTGCGTACCGGTGAGGCGAGCGCGACCGTGTGGCGCGCGCCCGATCGCACACCGGTGATCACCGCCGCTGCGCCATTTGGGCCGGACGGCGCGGTGTTCACCAGCGACAATGCCCGCGAAATTACCCAGCGGGTGCGGATCGAGCGGTTCCGGCTGGGGCTGGTGCTGGCGTTCACCACCGGCCTGTCGGTGTTCCTGTCGCTGTTCCTGGCGCGCACCATCGTCCGCCCGCTCCGCCGCCTCGCCCGCGCGGCGGTGCGGGTGCGGTTGGGGCGTGCGCGCGAAGTGGTGGTGCCGCGCCTGCCCGAGCGGCGCGACGAGATCGGGCACCTCGCCCGGTCGCTGTCGGACATGAGCCTCGCGCTGCGTGCGCGGATCGACGCGACCGAAGCGTTCGCTGCAGACCTCGCGCATGAGATCAAGAACCCGCTCGCCTCGCTCCGCTCCGCCGTTGATAGCCTGATGGCGGTGCGCGATCCGGCCTTGCAAGCGCAACTGCTGGCGGTGGTGCGCGACGATGTGCTGCGGCTCGACCGGCTGATCAGCGATATTTCGGAAGCATCGCGGCTCGACGCGCAGCTGTCCCGCGCGAAGTTCGATCCGGTCGACCTGTCGGCGATGCTGGCGGCGATGGTCGAGCAGCGCACCGCGCGCGGGATCGAACGCGACATCCGCCTGCGCTTCGACGTGCCGATAGGACCAATGCCGCGCGTGATGGGCGAAGGCGCGCGACTGGAGCGGGTGTTCGCCAATCTGATCGACAATGCCATATCCTTCTCGCCGGATGGCGGTACGGTCGCGCTGTCGCTGACCGCGTCCGGCGACATGCTCGAGGCGCGGGTCGAGGATGAGGGGCCGGGGGTGCCGGAGGAGGCACGCGAGGCGATCTTCCGCCGTTTCCACACCGACCGGCCCGAGGGTGAGGAATTCGGCAAACATTCCGGGCTAGGGCTTGCGATTGCGCGGACCATCGTCGAAGGCCATCAGGGCAGCATCGGCGTCGAAACGCGCGAGGACCGGATGCGGGGCGCGCGGTTCGTGGTACGATTGCCATTCGTGCAGCCGGGGTGAGAGCGGGGGTTTAGAAGCTTGGCGATCCTGTCTTCCGAAACGCTGCACGCGTCCTGCGTCGCGATTGACGGCCGCGCGGTGCTGATCGAGGGCCGGTCGGGTGAGGGCAAGTCCGATCTGGCGCTTCGGCTGATCGACCGTGGCGCGGCGCTGGTCGCCGACGACTATACGATCTGCACGCGGCGCGACGGTGTGCTCCACGCCAAGTCCCCGGCGACGATCGCGGGCAAGATCGAGGTGCGCGGAATCGGCCTTGTCACCTTGCCGCATAGCGACAGCGCACCGGTCGCATTGCTCGTCACCATCCTCGACGCGCCGCCGCGGATGCCAGAGGGACCGCAGAGCCGAAAAATCGCGGGGGTCGATGTGCCTGTCGTCGCACTCCCCGCGCTCGAACCCTCCGCCCCGATCAAGGTGGAGCTGGCGCTGCGCCATCTGGCGGGTGCGGCGCGATGAGCAAGCGGCGGACCAAGCAGATCCTGCTCGTCACCGGCATGTCCGGCGCGGGCAAGTCGACCGTGCTGCGCACGCTGGAGGATCTCGGCTGGGAAGTAGTCGACAACCTGCCCCTCCTCCTGCTCAACCGCCTGCTCGACACCGATCCGCCCGAGGGGAGCGACGGCGACGATCGCCCGCTCGCGATCGGCATCGGCACGCGCACCCGCGCATTCGACGCCGACAGCATCGTGCGCCGGATCAAGAAGCTGCGCGACGAGCGCGGTTACGACATGGGGACCCTGTTCCTCGACTGTTCGGGCGCGGAGCTTGAGCGCCGCTATTCGGAAACGCGCCGCCGCCATCCGCTCGCGCTCGACCGACCGGCGAGCGACGGCATCCATCGCGAGCGCGAACTGCTTCAGCCGCTGCGCCGCTGGGCCAACCGTGTGATCGACACGACCACCCTGTCGGCGAATGCGCTGGCGCAGCAGATTCGCACGACCTTTTCCGGCCCCGGCCTTGGCGAGACGGTAGTGTCGGTGATGTCGTTCGGCTTTGCGCGCGGCGTGCCGGCAGGGGCAGACCTGGTGTTCGACATGCGCTTCCTGCGCAACCCGCACTGGATCGAGTCGCTGCGCCCGGGAACCGGAAAGGATGCCGATGTCTCCGCCTATGTCGCCGACGACCCGGCCTATGCCGAGGCGATTACCCGGATCGAGGAGCTCCTCCTCCTCCTTCTCCCCCGCTATCAGGCCGAGGGAAAATCCTATGTTACCATCGCGTTCGGCTGTACCGGCGGGAGACACCGGTCGGTCCATGTCGCCGAACGCGTCGCTGCCCGGTTGCGCGACGCGGGTTTTTCGCCCACGGTGACGCATCGTGACTTGCAAACCGCGCCGCAGGACTCGCTAGAAGGCCCGCCGGCTGCAAGATGAACCGCATGGGACAAGCGTAAAGACATGATTGGACTGGTACTCGTGACGCACGGGCGGCTCGCGGAGGAGTTCGTCGTCGCGATGGAGCATGTCGTCGGTCGCCAGGACCGCATCGCCACCATCTGCATCGGCCCCGAGGACGATATGGAGGAGCGGCGCGCGGATATCGCCAAGGCGATTCTGGCGGTGGAAGACTCGCGCTTTTACCAGCACCATGGGGTCGACCCGATTGGCGTGGCCCGTGCTGCAGTCTACGACCTGATGCATCGCGGAGCGCACCAGGGCGCCTCCACCATCACCATGCAGCTGGCTCGCAACGTCTTCCTCTCGGCCAAGCAGACGTTCGAGCGCAAGATCAAGGAAATTCTGCTCGCTTCGCAGATCGAGAAGAAGTTCACCAAAGATGAGATTCTGGAACTGTATCTCAATCAGATCTACTTCGGCGCCGGCGCTTACGGCGTCCAGGCTGCCGCCAAGACTTACTACGACAAGAGCGTTAAAGACCTGACCGTGGCCGAGGCCGCCCTGCTGGCCGGTCTGCCCCAGGCTCCCAGCGAATTCTCCCCGCTGGTTTCCGAAAAAGCCGCCAAGCATCGCCAGATTCTGGTGCTGGGGCGCATGTATGACCAGAAGTTTCTTACTTACGAGCAGTACCGCGCCGCCCTGCTCGAGACCCGCAAGCCGACGTTCTTTCGCAAGAAACAACAGAAGTTCCAGGTGCTCGAGGTGCCCTACTTCACTACCTGGGTGATCAAGCAACTGCATGAGCGCTACGACGAAGATCTGCTCTACCGGGGCGGCCTGCAGGTGCGCACCACCCTCGACATGGGCCTGCAGGCCAGCGCCGAACGCATCCTGGC
>CAZWZP010000203.1:0-215 GCA_964638925.1 uncultured Stakelama sp.
TCGCACCCGCCGCCGCGCCGACCGCAGCGGCGACCCCGGGTGCTGGCGACGCTATCGACCGCGCGCTGGGCGATCTGGGCGGCGGGGACGCACCGCTCAGCCTGTCGCTGCAGGTGCTCATCATCATGGGCCTGCTCACGGTGCTGCCGGGCATCCTGCTGATGATGACCAGCTTTACCCGGATCATCATCGTGCTGGCGATCCTGCGCCAGGCG
>CAZWZP010000203.1:269-4943 GCA_964638925.1 uncultured Stakelama sp.
CTGTCCTTCTTCATCATGGCCCCGACGATCGAGGTGATGAACCGCACCGCGATCCAGCCCTATGCCGAAGGGCGCATCGGCGCGACGCAGATGATCGAGGAAGCGGCCAAGCCGCTCCACGCCTTCATGCTCAAGCAGACGCGGGTCAAGGACATCACCATGTTCGCCGGCATCGCCAAGACCGGCCCGATCGCCAATCCGCAGGACACGCCCTTTTCGATCCCCGCTTTCGTCACCAGCGAGCTCAAGACCGCATTCCAGATCGGCTTCCTGATCTTCCTGCCGTTCATCGTCATCGACCTGATCGTCGCGACCGTGCTGATGAGTCTGGGCATGATGATGATGTCGCCGACGATCATCTCGATGCCGTTCAAATTGCTGCTGTTCGTGCTGGTCGATGGCTGGGCGCTGACGATGGGCAGCCTTGCTTCAAGTTTTAGTGGGTAGCCGGACCATGGACGCAGACTATTTTCTCTCCGTGGCGCGCGAAGCGATGTGGATCCTCGCGCTGGCCTCGGCCCCGATCCTGATCCCGGCTTTGCTGTCGGGCCTGATCCTCGGCATGATCCAGGCGGCGACCTCGATCCAGGAACAGACGCTGACCTTCGTGCCCAAGCTCGCGATCGTCGGGGTCAGCCTGGTGATCTTCGGCGGCATGATCATGACGCTGCTCGGCGATTTCACCACGACGATCTTCGAACGCATTCCGGATCTGGTGAAGTGACGCTAGCCCCGGTTCCCGCCGCCCCACCGCAGCCGCCACGTCCCTTCGTGCGCGTGCCGCAAGCGCCGCGCGGCGATGCGCGCCGCACGCGCTGGGCTCCGACTTCGGTCAGCATCCACTGACATGCTCGGCTTCGGCCTCGCGATTGAGCCGCAGCTCTGGGCGCTGCTGTTTACGATGGTGCGCGTCGGCGCGGCGTTCCTTGCCGCGCCGGTGTTCGGCGCGGTCGCGGTGCCGCTCAACGTCCGCATCCTGCTGACCGCCGCCGTCTCGATCCTGTCGATGCAGGCCGCGCCGGTTGCGGTGCCGGGCGAGGTGTTCGTGCTGACCACCTTCCTCGCCGTCGCGGCAGAGGCTTTGGTCGGCCTCGCGCTCGGCTTCATCCTCCAGATCGCTTTCGCCGCGCCGCTGGTGGCGAGCGAGGTGATCGGCGTATCGATGGGCCTCAGCTTCGCCACCGCGATCAACCCGCAGACCGGGCAATCCACCCCGGCGCTCGGCCAGTTTCTGACCGTGCTGCTCACCTTGTTGTTCCTTGCGGTCGACGGGCATCTCGTGCTGGTCGAGCTGATCGTGCGCTCCTACGAGCTGCTGCCCCCCGGCGGCGCCTGGCTCGCGCCGGGCAAGCTCATGAACATCGTGCTGTTCGGCGGCTATGCCTTCCTCGCCGGGCTGCTGCTCGCGCTTCCGGTCGGCTTCCTGCTGCTCTGCCTCAACATTGTCGTCGGGATGCTCTCGCGCTCTGCCCCCGCGCTCAACCTGTTCGCGATCGGCATCCCCGCCAGCCTTGCCATGGGTGTGCTGGCGCTGCTCGCCGGGATGCCCGCGATGGGCGACTATATGCTCGTCATCGTGCGTGAGGCGCTCGACGCCGCGCAGGCTTTGGTGCTGGGAGGGCTCGGCTGATGGCGGAGACGGCTGGCGAAAAGACCCAAGCACCAACACCCAAGCGCAAGCAAAAAGCGCTCGACGATGGCGACCTGCTCAAATCGCGCGAATTCGGCGCGGCGCTGATCATTCTGCTCGGTTGTGGCTGGATGATCCTGATGGGGCCGCAATTGCTGTCGGCGATCCGCGAAGTCATGACGGCCAGCTTCAGCTTCGGCCGCGCCGATATCGAGAGTTTCCAGCCATGGAAGCCGCTCGCCATCGCCGGATGGAAGCTCGCGCCGTCGATGGGCGCGTTGCTCGCCATCGCCTTGGGCGGCGCGGTGCTCAGTCAGGCGGCGCTCGGTTCGCTGCGCTTCAACGGCAAGCTGCTCGCGCCCAAGGGCAAGCGCATCAATCCCGGCTCCGGGCTCAAGCGCATTTTCGGCCCGACCGGCTGGATCGAGCTTGGCAAGTCGCTGCTCAAGGTGGTGCTGCTCGGCGGCATGGGCGCGTGGCTGCTGTGGGGATCGGCGGGGATGACGGTCGGTCTCGTCTCCTCCGACCTCGGCACGGCGGTGAAGTCGCTCGGCGACACCTTCGCGACGCTCGTCCTCGTCATGGCCGGGGGGCTGTTGCTGATCGCGGGCGTCGACCTGCCGATCCAGATCTTCCGTCACATGCAGCGGCTCAAGATGAGCGTTCAGGAAGTGAAGGACGAATATAAGGAAACCGAAGGCTCGCCCGAGGCCAAGGGCCATCGTCGCCAGCGCCAGCGCGAAATCGCCAAGGGCGGCCTGCGCAAAAGCGTGGCGACCGCGCATGTCGTGCTGACCAACCCGACCCATTTCTCGGTCGCGCTGCGCTACGATCAGGGCAAGGATCAGGTGCCGGTGGTGGTTGCCAAGGGGCGCGGCGAGATCGCGCTGGCGATCCGCGAGCTGGCCGACGAATTCGCGGTGCCGCGGATCGAACTGCCGCCGCTGGCGCGCGCGCTCTACTTCACCAGCCGCGAGAATCAGGAGATTCGCGACGACCTCTATCTCGCGGTCGCGACGGTGCTGGCGTTCGTGTTCGGCCTCGACAAGCGCGCCGGGTCGGCGATGCCGGCCGTGAAGGTACCGGAAACCGCGCTGTTTGACGAAAACGGGGTGCAAATCGGCCTTAAGGGTCGGCCGTGATGGCCGTTCTTCAGGGCATGGGGGAACGCGGCCATGGCCATTGAATCGATTGCCAAAACGATCGGCACCGGGTCGGGCATCGACACGACCGCGCTCGTCCAGAGCCTGGTCGATGCGCAGTTCGAGCTGAAGAACGCCGCGCTCACCAAACGCGAAGAGACGCTGACCGCGCAGATCACGGCGGCGGCGACGCACAAGAGCAACATCACCGGTTTCGCCACCGCGCTCGCCAGCCTGACGCGCGGGGGCACGCTGGCGACCCAGCCGACCAGCTCGAACCCGGCGATCCTCGGCGTCACCCGCCTCGCTGGCGCCAACCTCGCCACGCTCAACGCCAAGGTCGAGGTGCGCCAGCTCGCCGCGCCGCAAAGCGCTGCCAGCGCGCCCGTCACCGACCGCACCGCCGCGATCGGACAGGGTACGCTGACGCTCACCTTCGGCACCGCCACCGTCGCCGATGGCGCGATGACCGGCTTCACCCCCGGAAGTGCAGCGCCGGTCGCCATCACCATCGGCCCGGAAAACAGCAGCCTCGACGGCATCGCCGCCGCGATCAACGCCGCCAAGGCGGGGATCACCGCATCGGTCGTCACCGACAGCGGCGGCGCGCGGCTGGTGGTCAAGGGCGCGAGCGGGGAGGCGCGCGCCTTCACCCTCACCGCGACCGAAACCCCCGGCCATACCGGCCTCGCCGCACTCAATGTCGGCGTCGGCGCGACCGGCACCACCATCGGCAGCGCCGCGTCCGACGCGATCGTCGCGATCGACGGCATCGCGCTGCGCCGCGACGGCAACAGCATTTCCGATCTGGTCCCCGGCGTCCGGCTCGACCTGTCCTCGGCCCAGCCGGGGACGATCGTGACGATCGGCAAGACCACCCCGACCAACGCCCTGCTCCAGGCCGCACAGGATTTCGTCGCGACCTATAACGAGGTCTTTTCGGCGCTGAACAAGGATCTCGACCCGCTCGACGGCGCATTGCGCGGCGATGCGGCGGCGAAGGCGGTGAAGCGCCAGCTGCAACAGATCACGATCGCCCAGGTCGCGACCGGCGCGGCGGGCGCGCCGACCACGCTGGCCCAGATCGGCATCCGCACCGAACGCGACGGCACGCTCAGCGTCGACACCGCCGCGCTCAGCCGCGCGTTGGTCGATTACCCGCAGGCGGTCGAGCGGCTGTTCGCCGAACCCGTCGGCACCAATGCCACCGGCAACGGCATCGCGGGTGCACTCAACGCCATCGCCGCCACCGCCGCCAGCACCACACGCGGGCTCGGCGCGAGCGAGGCGAGCTATACCCGCGCCAAGGCCGATCTGGACGAGGACAAGGCAGCGGTGCTGGCCAAGGTCGAGGACACCCGCACCCGCATGACCCGCCAGTTCGCCAGCATGGACGCCAAGGTCGCGGTCTATAAATCGACGATGAGCTTCCTCGAATCGCAGGTCGAAGCGTGGAACAGTCAGCGATGACCCGCCCGATCCGCCTCACCACCGACGCCGCCGCCACCTACCGCAATATCGACGCGGTCGGGCGCACCGCTGCCGCCGATCCGCACCAGCTCGTGGAACTCATGTACAAGGAGTGCATCGCCGCGCTCCGCTCCGCCGCCTTCGCCACCGAAAAGGGGCAATATGCGGTCAAGAGCGAACGCATCGCCCGCGCCACCGCGATCCTGTTCGCGCTGGAGGGCGGCCTCGATTTCGAACGCGGGGGTGAGGTGTCGCGCACGCTCGCGACGCTCTATCACGGGCTGCGCAGCCAGATCGTCCAGTCCAGCATCGGCAGCGACCCCACGCCGTTCCGCGCGGTTGCCGATGATCTTGAGGAGATCGCCGGAGCCTGGAGTGCAGCGCGCGCGGCGTAGGTCGAACTCACTAATCCTCCCCCGCCAGGGGGAGGTG
>CAZWZP010000204.1:0-622 GCA_964638925.1 uncultured Stakelama sp.
ATCGGCGGACGCCGCAAACCCGCCGCGCGCCGCCAGCGCGGCGGCGGTCAGATCTTCCAGATGCGCCGCCTCCGCCGCCAGCGCATGGGCGCCGGCTTGGGTCACCTTGATCGCAATTTCGTGCAGCTCCGGCGCATTGAAGCGCACGACCCCGGCCAGCGTCTGGCGATGGGTGAATCCGCTATCGGCTACCATCAGCGCGTCGGCATGTTTCGCCGCCACCTCGATATGATAGCCGAGCACGCCATTATGCTTGATCTTGAGCGCGGCGATCCCCGTCCGGTCGCGATACTGCGCCTCCAGCGCCGCAATGGCGCGCCGCCCGCCCGCGCCCGCATCGCGCAGATCGTCGAGCGCGGCGTCATAGCCCTCGGCGATATAGCCGCCATGCGCCGCATCGATCGGTGGGGCCGGGACCAGCGCGCGCTGCAGCAGGTCAATCAGCGCGCCATGTCCGCGCAGCTGCGGCGCAAGTTCGGCAAGCAGCGCGGGCGAATCCGCCAGCCGCCCCAATTGCTCCCCCAGCCGCCACGCGCCATCGAGACCATCGCGCAACTGCCCCAGATCGCGCGGGCTGCCACGCCCGGCAGCGAGCCGCCCCAGCGCGCGCCCGACATCGGGC
>CAZWZP010000204.1:632-2870 GCA_964638925.1 uncultured Stakelama sp.
TACACTTCTACGAAATCTCCGATGCGATCGCGCAGCGTCCCGCGCACATCCTCACGCAGGCCGGGGTCGTCGTGAAACCGCTGCACCAGATCCAGCCGCGCCTCGATCGCACCGACATCCATGAGCGGCGCGGCCAGATCCTGTCCCAGCAACCGCGCACCCGCGCCAGTCACCGTCCGGTCGACCGCATCGAGCAGGCTGCCCTTGCGCGTCCCCGATTGGCTCTGCGTCAGCTCCAGGCTCTCGCGCGTCGCCGCGTCGATCGCCATGCACGCGTCCGACCGGGTGATGCGCGGCGGGCGCAGAAAGGGCAGGGCGCCCTTGGCGGTGTGGTCGAGATAGGCGATCAACCCGCCCGCCGCCGCCAGCCCCGCGCGGCTGAACTGGCCGAACCCGTCGAGCGTCGCGACGCCGAACAGCGTTTTGATCCGCGCCTCGCCCCGGCTGCTGTCGAACTCGCCGCGCGGGCGAGTGGTGGTGGCGAGCAGCGCCGCCTCGCTCCCCTCGGCCAGGACGATTTCGGCGGGGTTGAGCTGGGCGAGCACCGCGCTTGCCGCCTCGGCGCTGCATTCCAGTATCTCGAACCGCCCGGTCGAAATATCGGCCGCCGCAATCGCGACCTCGCCCCCTGCCTCGCCGATCGCCGCGCACCAATTGGCGCTGCGGCTGTCGAGCAGCGCCTCTTCGGTCAACGTACCCGCAGTAACAACGCGGATGATCGCGCGTGCAACCAGCGCCTTCGACCCGCCGCGCTTCTTCGCTTCCTCGGGGGTCTCGATCTGGTCGGCGATGGCAACGCGATGCCCCGCCTTGATCAGCCGCGCCAGATAGCCTTCCGCCGAATGCGCCGGCACCCCGCACATCGGGATCTTGTCGCCGCCATGTTCGCCGCGCGACGTCAGCGCGATGTCGAGCACGTTGCTGGCGATCTTCGCATCGTCGAAAAACAGCTCGAAGAAATCGCCCATGCGGTAGAAGAGCAGGCAATCCTGCGCCTCTGCCTTGAGCGCCAGATATTGCGCCATCATTGGGGTAGGGGCGGCGGTCATTGGGTTCGCGTAGCCGACCGCTCGCGACCCGGCAACGGTGGCCGATCTTGCCCCTTTCGATTCGTGTGGATGAGAAATTTGTGCGGAAACCCGCACGCTATGACATGCACGCCCGGGACCAATAGCGCGCGAATTACGGCATTCCCCTGCGTCAAGGCGCGTTGCCAATCACGTCCCGTCGATCCTAAAGGGATGGCGACCGGGAGAGCAACATGTCCGAAGAACCCAATTTCCAGTTTTCCGAGCGCGAGGCGCTGCTGTTCCACTCGGAGGGCCGGCCCGGCAAGATCGAGATCATCGCGTCCAAGCCGCTGACAACCCAGCGCGACCTGGCGCTCGCTTACTCGCCCGGCGTCGCGGTCCCGGTGCAGGCGATCGCCGATGATCCCGCCACCGCCTATGACTATACCGCCAAGGGCAACCTCGTCGCGGTCATCTCCAACGGCACCGCGATTCTGGGCATGGGCAATTTGGGGGCATTGGCGTCCAAGCCGGTCATGGAGGGCAAGGCGGTGCTGTTCAAGCGCTTCGCCGATGTCGACTCGATTGATATCGAGCTGAAGACCGAGGATGTCGATCGCTTCATCGACGCGGTCGAACTGATGGAGCCGAGCTTTGGCGGAATCAACCTTGAGGACATCAAGGCGCCGGAATGTTTCATCATCGAGCAGACGCTGCGCGAGCGGATGAACATCCCGGTGTTCCATGACGACCAGCACGGCACCGCGATCATCACCGCTGCGGGGCTCATCAACGCCTGCCTGCTCACGGGCCGCGTGCTCAGCGACATCAAGGTGGTGGTGAATGGCGCGGGTGCCGCCGCCATCGCCTGTACCGAGTTGATCAAGGCGATGGGCGTGCGGCAGGACAATGTCCTGATGTGCGACCGTAAGGGCGTCATCACCAAGGATCGCGACGGCGTGAACCAGTGGCAGTCGGCCCATGCCGTCGCCACCGACCGCACCACGCTGACCGAGGCACTGGTCGGGGCCGATGTGTTCCTCGGTCTCTCCGCCGCCGGCGCGCTCAAGCCGGAGATGGTGAAGGACATGGCCCCTGCGCCGATCATCTTTGCGATGGCCAACCCAGAGCCCGAGATCCGGCCCGAACTCGCCAAGGCGGCGCGGCCCGATGCGATCATTGCCACCGGCCGGTCGGACTATCCCAATCAGGTCAACAATGTCCTCGG
>CAZWZP010000204.1:2898-3156 GCA_964638925.1 uncultured Stakelama sp.
CGCGCGCGGCGGGCCCGGGCCGGGAGTGGATGAGGAGATGAAGATCGCCGCCGCCCGCGCCATCGCCGAACTGGCACGCGAGCAGGTGCCAGAGGAAGTCGCGCTGGCCTATGGCAAGGCGCACAGTTTCGGTCCCGAGTACATCATTCCCGCCCCGTTCGACCCGCGCCTGATGGAGGTCGTGTCGATGGCGGTGGCGAAGGCCGCGATGGACTCGGGCGTCGCGACCAAGCCGATCCTCGACATGGCGGCCTATCG
>CAZWZP010000204.1:3172-4925 GCA_964638925.1 uncultured Stakelama sp.
CAGCCGCCTCAACCCGACCACTTCGGTGCTGACCCTCGCCTATGAAGGCGCACGCGCGCATCCCAAGCGGGTCATCTTCGCCGAGGCGGAAGAGGAAGTGGTGCTGCGCGCCGCAATCGCCTTCCGCGACGGCGGCTATGGCACGCCGGTGCTGGTCGGTCGCGACGACGTGCCGGAGCGGCTGCGCGCGCTCGGCGTCAGCGACCCCGACAGTTTCGAGCTGCACAACAGCCGCAACTCGCCGCTCGTCCCGGCGATGGTCGATTTCCTCTACAAGCGCCTCCAGCGGCGCGGTTACCTGCGCCGCGATTGCGAGCGGATGGTGAACCAGGACCGCAACATCTTCGGCTCGCTGCTGCTGCAGCTGGGCGAGGGCGACGCGATGATCACCGGCGTCACCCGCACCTATTCGCAGACGCTGCGCGAAGTGCGGCGCGTCATTGACGTGACCGAGGGGCGCACCGCGTTCGGTATGCATATCATGGTCGGCCAGTCGCACACGGTGTTCATCGCCGACACCACGGTCAACGAACGCCCGACCGCCGAGGAATTGGCCGACATCGCCGAACAGACCGCGCATCTTGCCCGCCGCATGGGGCACGAGCCGCGCGTCGCGTTCCTCAGCTACTCCAATTTCGGCAATCCCAAGGGCGCGTTCCTTGAGAATATCCGCGACGCGGTGAAGGTACTCGACGGCCGCGGGGTCGGCTTCGAATATGAAGGCGAAATGGCACCAGACGTGGCGCTGAACCCGCGCCAGCTTGCCAATTATCCTTTCGCGCGCCTGTCCGGTCCCGCCAACATCCTGATCATGCCCGGCCTGCAATCGGCGCATATCTCCGCCAAGCTGCTGCGCGAGCTAGGCGGCGACAGCATGATCGGTCCGGTGCTGGTCGGCATGGAAAAGCCGGTTCAGGTCGCCCCGATGACGAGCAGCGCGGGCGATCTGGTGACGCTGGCGGTGCTGGCGGCGGGTGGCATCGCGCGTTAGGCGTCGATGCTTATCCCAAGCGATGCGTTGACCAGTCCGCCGTCCACCACCAGCGTGTCGCCGACGACATAGTCGCTCGCGCGGCTGGCGAGGAAGATTGCGGCACCCGCCATGTCCTCCGGCGTGCCGATGCGGCGCATCGGGATGCGCTTGGCCACCTCGTCGCCATGGTCGCGGGCGGCGCGGTTCATTTCGCTGGCGAAGGCGCCGGGAGCGAGGCTGGTGACGATGATGCCGTCGCGGATCAGCCGCGCGGCCATGCGCTTGGTCAGGTAGATCAGCGCCGCCTTGGACGCGTGGTAGCTGTACGTCTCCCACGGATTGAGCCGCAGCCCGTCGATCGAGGTGATGTTGATCACCTTGGACGGCGCGTCATGGCTGGCGCGGGCTTTCAGCAGGTCGTGCAGCGCCTGCGTCAGGAAGAAGGGCGATTTGACGTTGAGGTCCATGACCTTGTCCCAGCCGCTCTCCGGGAATTCGGTGAACTCGACGCCCCATGCCGCGCCGGCATTGTTGACGAGGATGTCGAGATGCGGTTCGCGTGTCGCCATCGCGGCGGCGAGCGCCTTGCAGCCGTCGACGGTCGAGACGTCCATCGGGAGCGGAATGCAGTTCGGGCCGAGTTCGGCGGCGGTTTCCTCGCACGCCGGGGCTTTGCGCGATGAGATATAGACCTTGGCACCCTGGGCGATGAAGCCTTCGGCGATCATCTTGCCGATGCCGCGGCTGCCGCCGGTGACCAGGGCGACCTTGCCGGTCAGG
>CAZWZP010000205.1:0-4369 GCA_964638925.1 uncultured Stakelama sp.
ACCCGCGACCTCCGGCGTGACAGGCCGGCGCTCTAACCAACTGAGCTACACCCGCATGACCCTGGCGCCGCAGCGCCGTCCCTTGCGAGAGCGCGGCACCTAAACGGGCGGGTCGGGGCTGTCAACACCGGTTTCGCGCGTAAATTGCGGACGCGGCGCGGCGGGGTTGCCGCGCGCGACCAGCGTGCCGTGTTCGAACAGGAATCCGGCGATATCGGGCTTGCCCGCAGCGTTCAGCACAGTCTGGAGGATGAGGAGCAGCGGCACCGCCAGCAATGCGCCCGGCGTGCCCCACACCCAGCCCCAGAAGCTGAGTGAAATCAGGATCATGATCGGGTTGATCGTCAGTCGCCGTCCGACCACCAGCGGGGTGATGAGGTTCGCCTCGATCGTGTGCAGCCCGATCATGATCGCGGCGGGCAGGAGCGCGGTCCACACGTCCTGAAACGTCATCAGCCCGCCCACCGCGAGGAAGGCAGCGGCAAAGATCGGGCCGAGATAGGGGATATAGTTGAGCAACGCGACGATGCCGCCCCACATCAACGGGGTCGGCATCCCGATCAGCCACAGCGCGCCCGCGACCGTCAGCCCCAGCGTCACATTGATCATCGTGATCGTGCCAAGATAGGCGGAGGTGTCGTCGACCACGTCCTGAATCACCCGCGCGGTCGCCATTGCGCCGCCAAAACTGGTGCGGCTGGTGATCGCGTTGCGCCGCAGCCGGGTCCAGCCCGACAGGAAGAAAAAGATAACAAGGACCGCGAAGAACATTTCGATAAACGCGGTCGGCGCGCTGGTCGCGGCGAGTTCGAGCAATGAACGTGGCGGTGCCTGGGCCGCAGTTTCGGCGGGCTGAATCGGGCGTGACTGGGCGAGATCCTGAATCGTCCGGTTCACGAACGCTTCGAAATTCGAATAAAAGTCGATCAGCGGCTTCACGTTCGACTGGATATTGTCGATCCGCTCCGGAAGGATCGACAGCCAGCCCCAGGCCGGCACCACGATCGACGCCAGCGCCGCATTGGCGGCGGTGAGGAACAGCAACAGACAGATCAGCGCGGCGAGCGGCGCGGGCACGCGATGCCGCTCCAGCCATTCCAGGATCGGCACCAGCGCAATAGCGATGACGATCGCGGCGGTCAGCGGCAGGAAGAAGGGCGATCCTGCCCGCAGCGCAAAGGGAATGGCAAGAAAAAGGCCGATCCCGGCCATCAGCGTCAGGCCGGCGAGCAGGCGGTCGCGGCGATTCTCCGCCTCGCTCTCCTGTACGGCGGCCGGCACCATGGGCACGAAATGTGAGGGTGATTCGGGCAGACCACCCTCCCCCTCCATGCGCCGCTCGCTGCCAAAACCTTCTTCCACGCGCTTCACCTCTCTACCGAATCCTAGCGCGATTTGCGCGCGATGTAATCCCGGCTAACCTGCACCGATGGGAGAGATTTTACTGGTCATCGACGAGGGGACGACCTCGACCCGCGCGATGCTGTTCGCCCCCGACGGTCGCTGTCTCGACAGCATCGCCGTTCCTCTGAAACAATCCTATCCGCGCCCCGGCTGGGTCGAGCATGATGCCGAGCAAATCTGGGCCGAATCCGCCAGTTGCGCGATGACGATGGTCGAGCGCGCGGGCGGTGCGGATCGGATTGCGGCGATCGGAATCACCAACCAGCGCGAGACGATCGTCTTCTGGGACCGCGAGACCGGCGCGCCACTGGCCCCCGCGATCGTGTGGCAGGACCGGCGCAGCGCCGATCTGTGCCGCACCCTCAAGGATCGCGGCGAGGAGCCGGGGGTACAGGCGCGCACGGGTCTGTTGCTCGACCCCTATTTCAGCGGGACCAAGATCGCCTGGGCGATGGCCAACTGGCCGCAGCTGCGCGACGCGGGCGACCGGCTGGCGATCGGGACGGTCGAGAGCTGGCTGGTATGGAAGCTGACCGGCGGCCTGCATGTGACCGACGCGACCAACGCCTCGCGCACTCTGCTGATGGGCCTGGGCAGCGGGGCGTGGAGCGACGGGCTGCTCGACCTGTTCGATTGCCCGCGCGGGGCATTGCCCGAGATCGTCGATTGCGCGGGGCGGTTCGGCGAGACGACCTTGTTCGGCGGGCGCATCCCGATCTGTGGGCTGGCGGGCGATCAGCAGGCGGCGACGATCGGGCAGGCGTGCCTGGCGCCGGGCGAGACCAAGGCGACCTATGGCACCGGTGCGTTCGTGCTGACCAATGCCGGGGAGCGCCAGCCGACCTCGCGCCACCGGCTGCTCTCCACCGTGTTGTGCCAGCTTGGCGGCAAGCGCAGCTATGCAATCGAAGGGTCTGTGTTCGTCGCGGGCAGCGTGGTCAAATGGCTGCGCGATTCGCTTGGGCTGATCGCGGATGCGGGCGAGACCGAGGCGCTGGCGCGCAGCGTCGCGGACAATGGCGGGGTCTATTTCGTCCCCGCTTTGTCCGGGCTCGGCGCCCCGTACTGGGAGCCGGAGGCGCGCGGGGCGATCAGCGGCCTCAGCCTCGCCAGCGGCAAGGCGCATGTCGTCCGCGCCGCGCTGGAGGCAATGGCGCACCAGAGCCATGACCTCAAGACCGCCTTCGCCGCCGATGGCTGTGACTGGTCGCGGCTGCGCATCGACGGCGGCATGGTCGCGAATGACTGGATCGCGCAGGATCTCGCCGACGTGCTGGGCGTGAGCGTCGAGCGACCCGCGTTCACCGAGACGACCGCGCTGGGCGCGGCGATGCTGGCGGGCGTGGGGTGCGGGCTGTTTTCCGGGTTGGAGGAAGCGACGGCGATGCGCGGGCGGGTCGAGCTGTTCGAGCCGACGATGGATGGCGATGCGCGGGAGGCGCGGCTTGCGGGGTGGAAGAAGGCGGTCGCGGGGGTTTTGGCCTAACCCCTCCCCGTCGCCCCAGCCTTGAGCCGGGGCTGGGCTTTTCTTGCCGGGCATTGAGGAAAAAGAAGCTCTGTCCCGGGTCAAGCCCGGGACGACGAGAGGGGGTCGGGTCGGTCCGAACCTCAGGCCACCCCCTCCTCCACAAACAACGCCTTCAGATCCTTCTTCAAAATCTTCCCGTTCGCATTACGCGGCAGCGTCTCCGCCACAAACTTGATCGCCACGGGAGTCTTGAAGATCGCCAGCCGCTCGCGGACCCACGCCTGCAACTCCGCCTCGGTCGCCTCCATCCCCGGTGCCAAATGCACCACCGCCGCCGGCTCCTCACCCAAAGTCTTGTGCGGGATGCCGATCAGCGCGCAGTCGGTGACAGCGGGGTGGGCGTAGAGCACATCCTCGACCTCGGACGAATAGATATTCTCGCCGCCGCGGATGATCATGTCCTTGGCGCGGTCGACAATGTAGAGGAAGCCTTCCTCGTCCAGCTTCGCTAGGTCGCCGGTGCGGACCCAGCCGTCGCGGAAGCATTCGGCGGTCGCTTCGGGCTTGTTCCAATAGCCCTTCACGATCATCGGCCCCTTCGCCCACAGCTCGCCGACTTCGCCGATGGGCAGCTCATGCTCGCCTTCAGGGTCCATGATCTTGAGGTCGGCGACCGGCACCGGCGGGCCGGCGCTGGTCGGGCGGTTGAGATAATCCTCGCTCGAATGGCTGGTCACCGTCGCCATCGTCTCGGTCATGCCCCAGCCATTGCCGGGCAGCGCGCCGAATTCGGTGAAGATGCGCTTGACCAGCTCGGGCGCCGAGGGCGCGCCGCCATAGGCGATCGCCTCAAGGCTGGAGAGGTCGTATTTGTGGCGGTCGGGATGCTCCAGAATCTGCCACGCGATCGTTGGCACGCCGCCGGTCAGGTTGACCTTCTCGCGCTGGATGATCTCCATCGCCTCGATCACGTCCCATTTGCGCATGAACACGGCGGTGTTGCCCGACGCGAGCGTGCCCATCAGGCTCGCCGAACAGGCGGTGACGTGGAACAAAGGAATGACGAGCAGGCCGACCTTGGGCTGCGGCTCAGGCGGCATTTCGCCGCGGCGCAGGTACGAACGCGCGGCGGCATACCCCCCCGACATGATGTTGGTGCACAAATTGCGGTGCGTGCCGAGCGCGCCCTTGGGCGAGCCGGTGGTGCCGCTGGTGTAGAAGATCGTCGCGTCGTCCTCCGGCCCCAAAGTCGGTTCGGCGGGGAGCGGGACGTCGGGCAGCGCCGCCCAGTCATTGGGCGCGCCGATCAGGTCTTCGAGCTTGTCGACGCCCTCGGGCAACTCCGCATCCCAGCGGCTGACGATGGTGCGCTGCAGATCGGGCAGGTCAGGCAGCCGCTTTTGCAGCCGGGCAAAGCGTTCTCCGTCGAGGAACAAGACCTTCGACCCCGAATCGCGCAGACCATAGTCGAGCTCGCCGCCGGTCCACCACGCATTG
>CAZWZP010000205.1:4385-4847 GCA_964638925.1 uncultured Stakelama sp.
CCAATGCTGACCGCGGCGAAAAAGATCACCGGCCATTCGGGCGTGTTGCGCATCGCCAGCGCGACGCGGTCGCCCTTGACCACCCCCATCTCGCGCAGCTTGGTCGCGAGGTGCGCGGTCGCGCGGAAATTCGCTTCGTAGGTGACGCGCTCATCCTCATGGATGGTGAAGATCCGCTCGCCATGGGTGCGCGACAGCTGGAGCAAGGCGGCAAGGTGCGGCGGGGCGTTCTTCCACACCCGCGTCTTGATGCCGCGAATCTCGATTTCTTCCATTTCCAGCTTCTGGCCGGGCGCGGTCATCAGCGCCTGGGCTTGCGCCAGCGTCATCTTCGGCCAGGACGGGTCGAGCGGGATGAGCGGTTCGGGGGCCAAGGCGGGTCTCTCCAATGCTGTCATCATTTCGTAGTTGAATGTCCGGTTTGGCGATTCCACCAGTTCCGAACGCACTTCATTCTTGATT
>CAZWZP010000206.1:0-4763 GCA_964638925.1 uncultured Stakelama sp.
TTTCGAGCGGGTGGCGTGGTTCGGCGGGCTGGGCGCGACGGGGCGGGGGTTTGCTCCGGTCGAGGTACTGGCGCCGGGGCGGCCCGATAGCGGGCTGCGCGCGCGGCTGACGGCGCATGTGCAGTCGCGTGTTGAGGGGAGTGCGGGGGGAATCGCGGCGGCGCTAGTGACCGGAGACCGCGGGGCGATCAGCGAGGAGGATGCCGAGGCGCTGCGGCGGTCGGGGCTGGCGCATCTGTTGTCGGTCAGCGGGCTGCATGTGACGGCGGTGGTCGGGGCGACGATGTTGCTGGTGTTGCGGCTGCTGGCGCTCAGCCCGACGCTCGCGCTGCGCTGGCCGTTGCCGGTGATCGCGGCGGGTGTCGCAGGCCTCGCGGCGGTGGGGTACACGCTGCTGACCGGGGCGGAGGTGCCGACGGTGCGCTCATGCATTGCGGCGCTGATGGTGCTGGCGGCGATGATGCTGGGGCGACAGGCGATCACGCTGCGGCTCGTCGCCTTCGGGGCGCTGGTGGTGCTGCTGCTGTGGCCCGAGGCGCTGATGGGGCCGAGCTTCCAGATGAGCTTCGCCGCGGTCACCGCGATTGTCGCGCTCTACGAAAATCCGCGCGTGCGCGGCTGGTTCGAGCGGCGTGAGGAGGGATGGGGGCGGCGGCTAGCGCGGGGGATTGCCTCGCTGTTGCTGACCGGGCTGGTCGTCGAGATCGCGTTGACGCCGATCGCGCTCTATCACTTCCATAAATCCGGGATTTACGGCTCGCTGGCCAATATCGTGGCGATCCCGCTGACCACCTTTATCGTGATGCCGTTCGAGGCGGCGGGGCTGTTTTTCGACCTCGTGGGGCTGGGCGCGCCGTTCTGGTGGGTGGCGGAGCAGGGGCTGCATTTGCTGCTGTGGATTGCCCATACCGCAGCCAACGCGCCCGGGGCGCTGGCGATGCTGCCGGCGATGCCGGGCGGGGCCTATGCGCTGATGGTGGTGGGGGGCGTGTGGATTGCGCTATGGCGGACGCGGGCGCGGCTGGCGGGGCTGGTGCCGGTTGCCGTGGGCGCGGTGTGGGCGCTGGCGACGCCGATGCCGGATTTGCTGGTGACCGGGGACGGGCGGCATCTGGCGCTGCGGATGCCGGGGGGCGAGCTGGCGCTGCTGCGCGACCGGGCGGGGGATTATGTCCGCGACACGCTGGCGGAGAATGGCGGGGTGGACGCGGAATTGCCTGCGCTGGCCGAGCAGCGCGACGCGCGGTGCAGCGCCGACCTGTGCATGGTGACGGTGGAGCGCGGTGGGCGGAGCTGGCGGATCGCGGCGACGCGGAGCGGCTATCGCGTGCCGTGGCGCGAGATGGTCGCGTTCTGCGCCTCGGCGGACATCATCGTCGCGGACCGCTGGCTGCCGCGTGGGTGCGTGCCGAAATGGCTGAAACTGGATCGGGCGCAGCTGGAGCAGACCGGCGGCGTGGCGATCACGTTTGGGGAGCGCCCGACGGTGGTGACGGTGCGGCGCGCGGGGGCGGGGCATCCGTGGCTGGAGGCGGAGACGGTGATGCCGGGGCGAATACGCTGAAGGTTGAGACAATCTAGCGGAACGGGTCTTTCTTTACTTGTTCGCGAGCGGCGGTGACACACTCCATAAGCCTGTCCACTGCCTCGGCTGTCCTATCTAGACCATAAGGACCGAGCGGCCGTTCATCTGCCATCACAGACACAGTTTTGGCATTGCGCAGTGTTTCGAAGAGCTCAACCGTCGTAACATCATTTATTGATAGCATAAAACTCGGGGTCATTCTCGATTGAGCATACACGCTCGCTGCGCCGGAAAATTTTGAACTCGAGCTATCAAAATGAAAATCAACAGGTATCGAGCTTCCATGCTTTCTTGTCAGAGAACGCCAGTTATCACTGTTCATCGAGATCATACTGCTCTTGCGCATTGGAAAATATGTCAGGCTCAGCGTGACTCGATTCTGTGGCGTGCTTCCTTCAACATCGTAGAGCATGTTGCAGTAATCAAATGACGGGTAAACTAGCCACTTTCCAACTTTCTGCGTCTTGAACGAGAAATCAGCCTGCACAGCTTCGGCCGCAGGAGTTAGCAGCGCACAAACGATAAGGGATGTCAGGACCGTTCTCACGCGAGTTCGCCCTGTACGAGTGCTCTTGAAATGACGGGTGAAACTTGGTCGTCAAACCAACCGCGTCCGAAGATTGTGAGGCCGATCATGTGTTTCGTCAACGATCACGCCCCGCCCGGAAACCGCTCGAACTCAGGCAGTCCATGCGCGTCCTTCATCCAGCCGATGCGGTCGGCGGTCTGGATGTGGGCGGCGGCGGGGACGGCGTCGGGGTCGTCAAGCGTCGCGGCCTGGACGTCGACCAGGCCCGGTAGGTTGGTCGCGTTGCGGTAGAACAGCCCGGTGCCGCAGGTTGCGCAGAACCAGCGGCGGCCGGTGTCGGACGAGGCATATTCGCGCGGGCTTCCTTGCGTCACCGTCAGCGCGTCCTCAGGATACATTGCCCAGCCGACCATCGGTGCGCCGGCGCAGCGGCGGCAATCGGTGCAGTGGCACAGGGCCTGACCGCCGTGGAGCGGTTCGCCGTCGATCTCGTAGCGCACCGCGCCGCAATGGCATCCGCCGGTCAGGGTCATGCTGGCTCTCCCTCAGTTCCGGGCAAGACTTGGCTTGGCGTGTTCGCCCTTGCCTCACCGCCCCACCCCAACCCCTCCCCTGAAGGGGAGGGGCTTTAAGTGTCAGTAGCGGCGCAGCAGGCCGGCCAGCTTGCCCTGCACGCGGACCTGATCGGGGCGGTAGCGCTGGGGGTCGTAGCTGCGGTTGGCCGGGTCGAGGCGCACCATGCTGCCCTCGTTCCGGAAATATTTCAGCGTCGCTTCCATCTCGTCGATCAGCGCGACCACGATCTCGCCGTCGCGCGCCGTTTCCTGGCGGCGGATCAGCGCATAATCGCCGTCGAAAATCCCGGCCTCGACCATCGAGTCACCGGCAACCTCCAGCGCATAATGATCGCCCGAACCGAGCAGCGCGGCGGGGACGGGGAGCATCGTTGATCCCTCCATCGCCTCGATCGGCACACCCGCCGCGATGCGGCCGTGCAGCGGGATTTCGATCACGTCGTTCGCCGGTTGCGGCGCAGGGCGCGGCATTGCGACCACGGTCGACTTCGGTGCACCCTTCTTCGTCTCGCCACGCTCGGGCATCTTGACCACTTCGAGCGCACGCGCACGATTGGGCAGGCGACGCAGGAAGCCGCGTTCCTCGAGTGCCGAGATCAGGCGGTGGACCCCCGACTTCGACTTGAGGTCGAGCGCGTCCTTCATCTCCTCGAACGAGGGCGATACCCCGGTCTCGGCCAGACGGTCGGCGATGAAGCAGATCAGCTCATGCTGCTTCTTCGTAAGCATTGGACGTCCCCTATCAAGAACAGACGTGGAACGTTTACGCCTTGTTCCACGCCCCGTCAAGCGGAACGAATCAGCCGATGGCGAGGATTTCCACCGAGTCGCCCGGTGCGGCCGCCGGAACATGTGGAGCACGCACGATCAGGCAGTCGCAAGCGGCCAAAATGCGCAGCATCGAGCTGTCCTGACGGTCGGCGGCAACGACGCGGCCGTCGCGGTGGACGGCGCGGAGATGGTCGGCGCGCGGGCCATTGGCGGGCAACGCTGCGCCGAGAATGGCGGTGCGGCGGCGGGGGAGCGGATCGCTCGCGCCGGAAAGATACGCGACCATCGGCAGGACGAAGAGCAAGGCGGTGACATAAGCCGAGACCGGATTGCCGGGCAGGCCGAGCACGACGGTGTCGCGCATCCGCCCGGCCATCATCGGCTTGCCGGGCCGCATCGCGATCCGCCAGAAATCGATGTCGGCGCCTGCCGCCTCCAGCGCGGGCCGGACCAGGTCATGGTCGCCGACCGATGCGCCGCCGGTGGTGACGAGCAGTTCGGCATCGACTGCGGCAAAGGCGGCGGTGAGCGCGTCGATCCGGTCGGGGAGGATGCCGAGGTCGATCAGATCGACTGGCAGCCCGCCAAGCATCCCGGCCAACATCGCGCTGTTGCTCTCGGGAAGCTCCCCGGCACCGATCGGCTCCCCCGCCGCGCGCAATTCATCGCCGGTAGCGGCAATGGCGACGCGGATGCGGCGGCGGACGGGCAGGGTCGCGTGGCCGGCGATGGCGGCGAGCGCGATCCGTGCGGGCGTGAGTCGCGCGCCGGGTTCGATCAGCGTCTCGCCCTGAGTGAAGTCGAGCCCCGCCACGCGGACATGCGCGCCACGGACGGGCGGGCCTTCGCCATTGAGCGACAGGGCGTCCCCCTGACGCGCCGCCTCTTCCTGCACCAGGATCGTGTCCGCACCATCGGGCAGCGCCGCGCCGGTGAAGATACGCACCGCCTCACCCACAGCGACCGATCCCGCAAACGGCCGTCCCGCCGCGCTTTCGCCGATGACCTGCCAAGGGCCGGGCAAATCGACAAAGCGGATCGCATAGCCATCCATTGCCGATAGCGGCACCTCGGGCTGGGTGCGCAGTGCGACGACCGGCGCGGCGGCCCAGCGCCCGGCGGCGTCGCGCAGCGGCACATGCGCGACCGTCACCGGATCGGCCAATGCGAACAGGCGTTCTTGCGCCTCGGCTAATGAAATCATGTCGGCCATGCTCCCGATTAGCCGGGGGCGGGCTTTTGGTCGAGGCGGCACCGGCCCGCTCCCCCACCCGGCCACCCAACGACAGTGTATTCTATGGGT
>CAZWZP010000207.1:0-4716 GCA_964638925.1 uncultured Stakelama sp.
CCGAAGGCGCGGAGCGCGGTGCTGGCACAGGCAGGGGCTTACGTTCCTGCGGCGCGCGCGAAGCTGGGGCTGGTCGATCGGCTGTTCAGCCGCGTCGGCGCGTCGGACAATCTTGCGCGCGGGCGATCGACCTTCATGGTCGAGATGGTGGAGACCGCCGCGATCCTGGCGCAGGCGACGCCGCGCAGCTTCGTCATCCTTGATGAGGTCGGGCGCGGCACATCGACCTATGACGGCCTGGCCATCGCCTGGGCGGTGGTCGAGGCGATCCATGAGGATAATCGCTGCCGCTGCCTGTTCGCGACGCATTATCACGAGCTGACGCGACTGGCGGAGCGGTGCGAGGCGCTGTCGCTGCACCATGTCCGCGCGCGCGAGTGGAAGGGCGATCTGGTGCTGTTGCACGAGGTGGCCGAGGGGCCGGCGGATCGCAGCTATGGGCTTGCCGTCGCGCGGCTTGCGGGGCTGCCGCCGATGACGATCAGCCGGGCCAAGGCGGTGCTGGCGAAGCTGGAGGCAGGGCGCGAGAAGACCGGCGGGATCGCGGCGGGGCTGGACGACCTGCCGCTATTTGCGGCGATGGTGGCCGAGGAAGCGGCACCGGTCGATCCGCTCCGCGCCGAGCTGGACGCGCTGGACGTCGATGCGCTGAGCCCGCGCGAGGCGCTGGACGCGCTCTACCGGCTCAAGGCATTGGGTGACGCATGATGCGCAATAACGGCTTTTTCGGACTGCTGTGGGTGATCTACGCCAGCTCGCGCGAGGGGTTTGGGCGGCGGCAGGCAGCTCGAGTGATGCTGGTGATCGGGCTGATCCTGGCGACGCCGTTGCTGCTGGTCGCGCTGCTGATCTGGCTGCTGCTCCACTTCACGTAGCGCATCGGGCGTAAAACCTGACTCCCGTTGCCGTTTGTGCTGAGCTTGTCGAAGCACCGTTCCCGCGCTCACTGAAGCCAGTCGATCGCCCTTCGACAAGCTCAGGGCAAACGGCTGTAACGCGATCCAGATCGAACGCGCGACGGCTTAATAGGGCGGATCGCGGCGCGCGCGCTGCGCCTTGGTCGCTTCGACCCACCATAGAAAATCATCGGCGAAGCGCGGGAATGCGCGGGTGAGCGACGCCCCGCCCTCCCCCTGCGGCTGGTCGTCGGCATCGAGCGTCTGGCCGATCTGGCCCACCGTCAGCGTAGACGAGATCACGACCATGCCCATTTCGCTAAGCGTTGGGTGCCACATCGAATTGCTCCGCGCGCCCGCCAGCCGCCCGGCCGAATAGCTGGCGATGGCGGCGGGCCGCCAGAACCATTCCTCCAGGAAATGGTCGGTCAGGTTCTTGAGGCCGGGCTGCATCCCCCAATTATACTCGCCGGTGACGAACAGGAATCCGTCCGCCGCCTTGATCTTGGTGGCCAGCGTTTCCATCGCCTCGGGTGCCTCGCCCTTTGGATATTCCTTGTACATCCGGTCGAGCATCGGAAGGCCGACGGCCATGGCGTCGATCAGTTCGGCGTCGCAGCCTCGGGCGGTCAGTTGGGCGGTCAGCCAGCGGGCGAGGCGGATGCCCATGCGGTCGCGGCGGTAGGAGCCGTAGAGGACGAGGATGCGGTCGGACATGATCGGCGGGCCTTTCGCTCGACAGGGCGGTGGTGTCATGGATAGTGGGCGGCGGGGGAAAATCCATGAGCGAGTTCGAATTCATCTTCGCGCTGTTCGGGCTGCTGCTCGGCCTGTCGATCGTCGAGGTGCTGGGCGGCCTCGCCCGGGCGATCGAGGCGCGGTTGCGGCCCGGCGCGACGGTGCGGATCGGGTGGCTGACCCCGCTGCTGGGCGTTTTCGTGCTGCTCGACCTGTTGTCCTTCTGGCAGGCGGCATGGTTCACCCGGCAGGTGATTGGCGTTTCCGGCCACACGCTGATGGCGGTGACATTGTTTGCGAGCGCATATTATCTCGCGGCGCATCTGGTGTTTCCGCGAGAACCGACGGAACATGCCGAACTGGACAGCCATTTCTTTCGGGTGCGGCGGATCGTGCTGGGCGTGATGCTGGTGCTGCTCGCGTGCCAGCTTGTCTTCTACAGCGCGACCCCGGCACTGGCGGTGGCGCTGCACAATCCGCTTGCGATCATCCTGACGGCCGTGCTCGCCATGCTGATGGTCGCGGCGATGCTGGTGCGGGGTCGAACAGCGAGCATCGCGGTGATGGCGGCGCTCGTCGCGCGCTATCTCGTTGTTTACCTGCTCTGAAATGAAAGAGGCCACCGGGGCCATCCCTGGCACCCGGTGACCTCCGACATGGTCAGCGGCCGGAGAGCTCCAGCCCGGAAGACCATGCGGATCGCCTTGCAGCTGCGGCGTCGTTGATTGGAGGAGAAGCCCTCCCGATCGCCATTCGGATGGAGCGCCTCCCGGCGGCCACCCGATGCAGTCGCTTAGCGCCGCGTCTCCCGAACGAACTGAACCGACCTCACTGCTGAACCATGAGACATCGGATCACCTCCTTTCGCGCTAGTGTGCCAAGACCTTTCGCTTGTTGAAACGTCGTACCGCAGCCCGGGTACGCGTTCGAATGTGAATCATCACGCGAGTGAGAACAAGTCTTGTAATTATCCGTAGTTTATACGATTCTGGACTTCTGGCGCGGGCTGATCAGCGTCGGCAATCTTCCACCACCCGCTGCACCTCGGCCCAGGTCGGGACGACCAAGGGCGCGAGCGGCGGCATCTCCACCACGAAGCGGCCACGGCTGTAGCCCATCGCGTCGAGGATCGGGTCGGTCGCGGGCAGCGTCACCGCCATATAGGGGAGCGCGCCGGGCGTCGGCCGAGCATTGAAGCTGCGCGCGGTGGTTGAGGTACGGATCGTGATCGGCCCGGTGGCTTCACCGCGCCGGGCAATCTGCACCTGACGCGACGCCCGGTCGCAGCGCAGCGACATTTCGGGCTGATCAGCGCGCAGGCCGAAGGAGGCGATCGTCCCCTGCCCCTCCTGCCGATAGCTCCAGTCGCCCCGCGCCGCCGGCCAGTCGCGCCAGTCACTGCTGGCGGGGGGTGGCGGCATCGGAGTGGGCGGCGGAGGCGGTACCGGCCGCATCGGCGGCGGTGCCGGGGCGGGTGCTGGCGGGACGACGTTGGAACAACTGGCGAGAGCGACCGACGCGGCGAGGATGGGAATGAAACGCATACCGCGCCTTATGAGCGAAGCGGCCGGGCGGCTCAACCGTCCGTCGGCGGATCAGGCCGCGCGCGGGACGATGCGATCGAGTTCGCCGTTGAGCGCGCGTTTGGCTTCGAGCAGTTCGTAGCGGTCCTGAAGACGCAGAAAAAACCCTTCCGACATTCCGAAATAGCGTCCAAGCCGAAGGTCGAGCTCGGCATCCACAGGTCGATGCCCGTCAATCACCGCCTGCAAGCGATCCGGTTTGACGGCAATTGCATCCGCCAGAGCTTCGACGCTCAGGTTCAGCGGCTCGATAAACTCGGACGCGAGCAGGTACCCGGCATGGTCATTCTCCAGCCAGTCCCGTTCAGTGGTAGTCGACGATTTCGACATCATATGCGTCTCCGTCCTTCCAGACGAAGCATATACGCCATTGTGCGTTAATTGAAATGCTGTGCTGCCCGGCACGGTCGCGGTCCAGCGGATGCAGGCGGTTGCTCGGCGGGCTGCGAAGATCCTCGATCGCGCTCGCGGCATCCAGAAATTTCATGCGGTTGACCGCGCGCCGCTGGATATCCGGAGGCAGTTTACGGCTCCGCTCGCCGTCCCAGATGCGTTCGGTTTCCGGGTCGGCGAAGGAGCGGATCATAGCTCCATCCGATCAATTGCAGCGACTACGCCATCGGAAAGGCGATAGGTGTATTCGCCCTCATCGTCATTCCACTTCCACTGCCACAGTAGGTATCCAGCCTTATACCCCTTAGTAGCAGTAAGTCTGCGTCCTAAACCACCGAGTACTCCCCCGAACTGCGTCCCTGTCCAACCCATCTCACTCTGGATAGCGGACGCGCAAACCCATTCTGGATATGTATGCCTGAGCGAAAGAAGCAGAGACTTCTGCATCTGCGACAGTGGCAGCCTGCGCAACGTGCGGTAGGCAAAATCGGCGGTTATTCCTTCCTCGTCCTCCGATGCGGCACTGTCAGTATTCGACGGGGCCACCGCCAATTCAGCGCCCGCCTTCCCAGCGATGCCCAGTGTCTCAATGAACTGGGCAATCTCTTGCGGAGTGCCCTCAACTTCGATGCCCTGAATGACCGCGCGCATCCGCCACACTCCCTGATTTCAGCAAGGCATAGCGCAGGCGGCGACTTCCGTCAACAGCATGAAGCAGTACGGTACAGCCTAATACTACTATCGCTTCCCCCCACCCCACTTCCGCTGCACCTTGCCGTAGAGCGTCTTGCGCGTCCCCGGCTTGCCTTCGTTGCTGCGGCCCATCACCGGCGCCTTACGGTCACCGGTGGGGAGGCCGAGTTCTTCGGCCTCCAGCGAGCGGATTTCGTCGCGCAGGCGGCCGGCTTCCTCGAACTCCAGGTTCGCGGCGGCGTTGCGCATCTTTTTTTCGAGTTCTTCGATGTACGCGCGCAGGTTGTGGCCGACCATGTGGGCCGGGCCGTCCTCGATCTCGACGGTGACCTGATCCTTGCTCGCGACATGGGCGATGATGTCGCCGATGTTGCGCTTGATCGTGGTCGGGGTGATGCCGTGTTCGCGATTAT
>CAZWZP010000208.1:0-242 GCA_964638925.1 uncultured Stakelama sp.
CGGTGCCGGCGTTGACCGTCTTCTGGTTGATGAAGGTGTCGATCGCGACGGCCGACTTGCCGGTCTGACGGTCACCGATGATCAGCTCGCGCTGGCCGCGGCCGACGGGGACGAGCGCGTCGATTGCCTTGAGGCCGGTCTGAACCGGTTCATGCACCGACTTGCGCGGGATGATGCCCGGGGCCTTCACTTCGACGCGCGAACGCTGGTCGGAGACGATCGGGCCTTTGCCGTCGATCGGG
>CAZWZP010000208.1:302-3486 GCA_964638925.1 uncultured Stakelama sp.
CTTGACGACGTCACCTTCCTTGATCTCCGAGTCCGAGCCGAAGATCACGATGCCGACGTTATCGGCTTCGAGGTTCAGTGCCATGCCCTGAACGCCATTGGCGAATTCGACCATTTCGCCCGCCTGGACATTGTCGAGGCCGTGGACGCGCGCGATGCCGTCACCCACGCTCAGCACCTGGCCGGTCTCGCTGACCTCTGCCTCGGTGCCGAAATTGGCGATCTGGTCCTTGATGACCTTCGAGATTTCTGCGGCGCGGATATCCATTGCGTTTGCCTTCAGCCTTTCATCGCGTGCGCGAGGGAATTGAGACGGGTCTTGATCGAGCTGTCGATCATCTGGGAGCCGATCTTGACGACCAGCCCGCCAAGGAGCGAGGGATCGACCGACAGGTCGACAGTGACGTCGCGGCCGACGCGGGCACGCAACTGGGTCTTGAGTTCGGTAACCTGTGCCGCGTCGAGCGGATGGGCCGAGGTGACCGCTGCGGTCACTTCACCGCGATGGCGCGCGGCCAGCGTGCGGAAGTCGCGGATCATGCCGGACAGCGCGGTCAGGCGGCGGTTATGCGCGAGGACGCCGAGGAAGCGGGTCGTGAGCGGATCGAGCTTCATCGCGCCCGCCGCCGCAGCAACACCGCGCGCCGCTTCGTCGCGACCGAGCAGCGGGCTTTTGGTCAGCGCTGCGAAGTCGGCCGATTCGGCCAGCGCCTGGCTGATCGTGGCAAGGCTCGATTCGACCGTCGCGATCGCACCGCTCTCGCGCGCGAGATCGAACAGCGCGATCGCATAACGACCGCTTAAGCTGGCTTGGATACCGCCGGAATGATCCACGGACGCGTGTTTCCTCTTGGACTCTAGAATGGCCCCATGGGGATTCGGGGGTGTGCCTGTGTGGCACCCCCGATGGGTTGGCGCGCGCCTAGCAAAGGGGGGGCGAGGATGCAACCTGTGTGACCGCGCGATGACGGATCGACGTGCGGCGGGGTTGCCCGATATGAAAACGGGTGCGAAACCACCGGTGACCGACGCATCGAGGGGGAATGCCATGTTTCGGACGCCGACCCGTGCCGCTTTGTTGATTGCCGCCGCGACGATGGTCGCTCCTGCTGTTCATGCCGAAAGCGTGCGCATGACCGGCCGCTTCGCCGCGCCCTATCGTGATGCGGCAATGCTCGATTCGCTGCGCGTCGGCCGGATCGGGGGCGAGGACGGGATGCAGCTGGGTCTGGCGATCGAGCGCGCGCTGGCGCGACCGGATATCGAGGGCCGGACGCATTTCGACCTGGTCGGCGGGCGCGGCGGCGACGCGGACGGGGTGCTGAACGGCAATGTCGTCACCGGCCTTCAGGAAACGAAGTTCAAGCGCAAGGAAAAGGAATGCGTCGAGCGCGAGGGCGGCAAGCGCGACGGCAAATGCCTGCGCGAGGAAGAGGTCGAGAAGGACTGTACCCGCCGCGTCATCAATGTGAATGCCGACCTGCGCCTCGCCGGGCCGGGCGGGCGCCTCCTTTATAGTGTGTCACGCCCGCGCCGCGACGAGGTCAGCTGGTGCCGTGGGCAGAACCCGGCGCGCACCACCGAAGAGGCGATTCGCGGCATGATCATCGACATCGCCGAAAATGTGCGCGCCGACATCGTGCCGTCGGTGGAGGATTATTCGATCCGCTTCCGTGAGAGCACCAAGGGGTTGCCCAAGGATCTGGTCCGTCCGTTCAAGGACGTGGTCAAGCAGACCCAGCGCGACTTACGCGGTGCCTGCGCAGCATGGGCGGCGATGGATCGGCAGGTGCCGAACCACGCGTCGATCACCTTCGATCTGGGCCTCTGCGCCGAAGCGGTAGGGGAGTATGACAAGGCGCTGGCGCTGTATCGCCGCGCTGCGCCGCTGATCGGGCGGGGCGGGAATGAGGCGACGGCGGGAGCGGAGCGTGCCGAACGGCTGATCGCCGGGCGCGCCGACGAGGAAGCGCGGCGGCGCGGTCGTCGCGGGCCGGGGCGGCGGTAGTCCAATTCATTCCCCTCCCTGAGAGTAGGGAGGGGAATGGATGGAATTTAGCCCCGGCGCTGACCGCCATTGCTGCCGCTGCGCTGACCGCCGGGAGCACCAGCCGGACGCGGGGTGAACTTCTTTTTGCGCGGGCCGTAGAAGCGCGGCTTGTCGCCGGCTCCGGCGCCTTCACCACCACCGCGCGGAGCGGCGGTGCCGAGCGTTTCGCGACGTTCACCAGCAGGATTGCCGCGCGGGCCGCGGTCGCGCTGGGCGGCGCGGTGATGGGCGTTGCGGTCCTGCATCGTGCGGCCGTTGCGGCCGTTCATCTCGTCGCGGCTGACCGGTATCGGGCCGCGGCTCGACTTGATGCGCGCCGATTCGGCGAGGAAATCCTCGGGCAGCGGCTGGATCGCGACCTTTTGGCGGATCAGCTTTTCGATGTCGCGCAGATACGACCGCTCGTCATCGGCGCAATAGCTGATGGCGATGCCGGTCGCGCCGGCACGCGCCGTGCGGCCGATGCGGTGGACATATTGGTCCGGGACGTTGGGCAGCTCGAAGTTGAACACATGGCTGACGCCCGAGACGTCGATGCCGCGTGCGGCGATGTCGGTCGCGATCAGCACCTTGACCTTGCCCGACTTGAACTCGCCGAGCGCACGCTCACGCTGCGGCTGGCTCTTGTTGCCGTGGATCGCGTTCGACGCGACGCCGCTCGCCGCCAGCAGCTTCACGACGCGGTCGGCGCCATGCTTGGTTCGGGTGAAGATCAGCGCGCGGTCGATGCTGGGATCGCGCAGCGCGATGGTCAGCAGCGACTGCTTCTCCGCCTGATTGACGAAGGTCACGAACTGCTCGACGCGCTCGGCGGTGGTGGCGACCGGGGTCACCTTCACTTCGACCGGGTCCTTGATAAACTGGGTCGCGAGGTCGCGGATACTCTTGGGCATGGTGGCCGAGAAGAACAGGGTCTGGCGCTTGCTGGGCAGCTCGCGGACGATGCGCTTCAGCGCGTGGATGAAGCCCAGGTCCATCATCTGGTCGGCTTCGTCCAGCACCAGGATCTCGATGCCGAGCAGGATCGCATAGCTTTGTTCGATCAGGTCGACGAGGCGGCCCGGGGTGGCAACGATGATGTCGACTCCGCGCGCCAGATCGGTCTTGTTCTTGTGGATCGAGGTGCTGCCGAACA
>CAZWZP010000208.1:3496-4672 GCA_964638925.1 uncultured Stakelama sp.
TCGCGACGCTGAGCTTGGTGCCCTTGCTATAGTCGCGCGCGCTCTGGGCGATCTGGCTGGCCAGTTCGCGGGTGGGGGCGAGGACGAGCATCCGGCAACCGCGCGGCTGCGCCCGCTTGTTCGACGCGACGAGGCGCTCGATCGAGGGGAGCATGAACGCGGCGGTCTTGCCGGTGCCGGTCTGGGCGATGCCGAGCAGGTCGCGCCCTTCGAGCAGCGCCGGGATCGACTGCGCCTGAATCGGCGTCGCGTCGGTATAGCCCTTTGCCGCGAGCGCAGCGAGGGTGATCTCGGACAGGCCGAGGGTATTGAACTTGGTCATGAATTCTCTTTGCAGAACGGCCAGCGCGCAAGCGGAATGCGCGCGCGCAGGCGGGGTCAATAAATGACGACCCGCGTGATATGGGAAGCCGAGCAATCAACCGAGGCGGAGCCGGAGCCGCAGGATGAACCCCGGCCCGATCACGCTGCATAACGCCTCGCTGCGGCGCGATATGGCAGCATGGCTGACTTAAGTCAAGGTTTGCGGGACGCGCCGGGGCCAAGGTCGCGAAGGTCGTCCAGTCCGGGGTGGGGTCGCGAAACTGACGAAGTTACGCGGAACGCGGTTTATCCTGTCAGCTTCGGACGGCTCCGGGACGACACGCGGCGGACGAAACTGACAAAAATGCGCTGTGTGTAAGGCAAGCTGTCAGCTTCGCGCGGCGGGTCCGAACGGCCCTGCGGCGGTGCGATCGACGGGGTCAAAGAGCGGTCGGAATGCGACCGGGAGAGGAGAACATATCGGGTCCAACATTGCAAGGGGATCAATCGCCTGCAGCTACATCGTCATCATTGTTGACTTGCGGGTCAAACTCGATCTTCAGTTGCGCCTCCTCAGGAGGTAAAAGCAGTTCGGAAACACCGATCACTTGGCCTTCGTGAGGCCATAGGCGTCGAATGTCGTTGTCATCGCTGTAAATTCGTTCAGCGCCTTCCACTCGCGCGATAGCCACGATCTGATTATCGAATTTTGCCTTTGGCCGAGGCGATAGTTTCGCTGGGCCGCTGAGCCGCTCACGCTCCATGACTGCATATTCGACTGCTGCGCGCGCATCGAAAGGTACGATCGAGATGTGTCGGGAGGTGTTTAGGATGCTGAGCCAATCTGCTGCAGCCGATCCGCCATATACTAGG
>CAZWZP010000209.1:0-4558 GCA_964638925.1 uncultured Stakelama sp.
ACCCCCGACCCCAGGATTATGATTCCCGTGCTCTAACCAACTGAGCTACTCCGCCCTACCAAGGCGGCCCGCTGCCGGGTCCGGCGCGGGCGAGGGGCGCACATAGGCAGCGATTCCGGCGCGGTCAAGCGAACATATGGCGCGAGATCGGCTCCCACGGCCCGCCGCGATAATACCAGGTCGCGATGCCCGCGATCTCCACGTCGCGTGGCTGAAAGTCCTTGCTCAGCGCTTCCAGCAACAGCTTGGCCACCGACGGCTGAACCTTGTTCTGGATCGTCACATGCGGGCGCCAGCCGCCGGCATCCTGCGGCGTCAGCAGCCCCGCAAACGCCTCGCACAGCTCGCGGCGGATCGCGGTCAGGCCGGGCGATTCGATCTTCACCGCCACGCCCCGGCCCAGCGACATCAAACCTGTCGCTCTCGCCAGCGGAGCACGAACACCGCGTGTGGCGGCATTAAGTCGATGCTTGAGTTCGTCCGGCGCCGAAGGAGGTAGATGGTGGAACAGCGTCAGATGCGCCCACAGGACGTTGCGCTCAGGCGGGAAATGCTCCCGCCGCAATGCGTCGAACTCGGCCTGGTCACGCCGCCCGAACAACGCCGAGACGATGATCGGCGCTGGCGTCATGATGTGCTCCGGCACCGGCCCCCTCAAATCTCCACCTGGCTCCCCAGCTCGACCACGCGGTTGGTCGGCAGGCGGAAGAACTCCATCGCGCTTTCGGCGTTGCGCAGCATCCATGCGAACAGCTTCTCGCGCCAGATTCGCATCCCCGGCGATTCCGACGGCAACAGCGTCTGGCGCGACAGGAAGAAGCTCGTGTCCATCATGTTGAACGCCCCGCCACAGGTGCTGCACGATTGCAGCGCGGCGGGCACGTCTGCCTCCTGCATGAAGCCGTAAAAGATCTTCATGCGGTGGAAGCCCTGCCCCAAATCGTCGAGCATCACGCGGTCGGCGTCATCGACATAGGGCTGGTCGGCGATCTTGACGGTCAGCAGGATCACGCGCTCATGCAGCACCTTGTTGTGCTTGAGATTGTGGAGCAGTGCATGGGGAACGCCCTCGGGCGTCGAGGTCATGAACACTGCGGTGCCCCGGACCCGCGTTGCCGAAACCGCGGCCGACTGGATGAACACCTTGATCGGCATCGCGCTCTCACGCATCCGTTCGACCATCAGGCGACGGCCCTTGGCCCAGGTGGTCAGCAACGTGAAGATCACCACGCCAACCAGCAGCGGGAACCAGCCGCCATCGGGTACCTTGGTCAGGTTCGCGCTGAAATAGGCGAGATCGACGACGAAGAAGAGCGCGAGCAGCGGGATCGCATAGCGCTTCTTCCACTTCCACAGCCCGAACAGCACGACCGCGATCAGGAAATTGTCGATCAGCATCGCTCCGGTCACCGCGATGCCATAGGCGGCAGTGAGGTTGGACGAGGTCTGGAAGGTCAGCACGAGCAGGATGATCGCGATCATCAGCGCCCAGTTGATCAACGGGATATAGATCTGCCCCGCAGTCGCCGCGCTGGTATGGCTGATCCGCAGGCGCGGGATGAAGCCGAGCTGGATGCCCTGCTGCGTGACCGAGAACGCGCCGGTGATCACCGCCTGCGAGGCGATGATCGCCGCCATCGTCGCGATCCCGACCAGCGGCAGCCGCAGCCATTCCGGAGCGAGCAGATAGAAGGGACTTTGCAACGCCGCAGCGTCACGCATCAGCAGCGCGCCCTGACCCATATAGTTGAGCATCAGTGCGGGCAGCACGAACCACAGCCACGACACGCGGATCGGCTTGCGCCCGAAATGGCCCATATCGGCATAAAGCGCCTCCGCGCCGGTCACCGCCAGCACGACCGAGCCGAGCGCCAGAAAAGCCGCGAATCCGTCGATCACGAAGAAATGCACCGCATAGCTGGGCAGCAGTGCCCATAGCACTTCGGGCGTCTTGACCACGCTGAGCGTCCCAAGCGTCGCGATCACCGCGAAATAGCCAAGCATGATCGGCCCGAACATAGCCCCGACCCGCGCTGTCCCGGTCCGCTGGATCGAAAACAGTGCGACAAGGATCGCGACCGCGATCGGCAGGATCCAGCCAGAGAAGGTCGGGGCGGCAACCGCGATCCCCTCGACCGCCGACAGCACCGACACCGCCGGGGTGATCATCGAGTCGCCATAGAAGAGCGCGGTCGCGAATACGCCCAGGATCACGATCCCGGCGGTCCACTTCTTCTGCCCGCTCGCACGGTTGATTAGCGCGAGCAGCGCGAGGCTTCCGCCCTCACCCTTATTGTCGGCGCGCATGATGACGCTGACGTACTTCAACGTCACCACCGCCATCATCGACCAGAACATCAGGCTGATGACGCCCATGATATGTTCCTGGTCCAGCGCGAGGGGATGGTGCCCCGCAAAGGTTTCCCGGAACGCATAGAGCGGGCTGGTGCCGATGTCGCCGAACACGATGCCGATCGCACCGACCGCAAGCTTCCACAGCGCGGCCTCGCGGCCATGCGGGTGATGCTGGTCGGTTGGGGTCGAGTCGGCCGCCGGCGGGGGGCTTCCGTTGGGCTCGCTCACGGGAGGAACTTGCGTGCCGTGGCGAGGGAGCGAGGGGTCATGCGACCTTGGCCTGTCCGTTGAAAGAACGCGGGCCGTTAGCACGTGCAGCATGGGGCTGCAACGGTTTGACGGAACCTGATATCACGCGACGCGTGCCATAGGTCGGATCACGGCAGGCGGTCGGTTTCCTCGTCCTTGCGCCGGCTCTTCATCACCGCGTCATACTCCTGTCGCTCGCGACGTCTTCGACGGCGATAGATCGCCTCCTGGCTGTACCGGCGCGAATAGAAATAGCCACCCGCGCCGATCACAGCGGCGAGTAAAATGATCTCGAACATGAAATGCCCCCAGAAAACTGGGAGCAATATCACTCACAGCAGCTCGGTAATGAATTGACGTGTGATTTAACGTGTGAAAATCAGTTATGATACCGGCGTTCGCAAATATTTCCGATCCGCTACTCAGCGCTAACAAACAGCGCATCTGCCTCGCTCCGTGTTGTGACCGAACGGAGAACAAAGCTGGAGCTGATCTTCACCACCCCGGGTAAACGGCCCATTTTTTCGCGGTGGAGACGTTCATAATCGTCGAGGTCGCGGCATAGAATTTTCAGCCGATAGTCATAGCCGCCCGACACCAGCGCACATTCGACGATGCCGTCGATCTGCCCGACCGCGGCTTCGAACCGGGCGAGATCCTCATCCACTTCGGTCCCGAGCGTGATGTCGACAAAGGCGGTGACGCTGTAGCCCAGCCGCCGCAGCCCAAGCCGCGCGGCATAGCCCACAATATGCCCAGACGCCTCCAGCCCCTGGATGCGGCGCGTGCACGCGGATGGGGACAAGCCAACCTCCGCCGCGATCTGATTCACCGGTGCCCGCGCGTTGGTCGCGAGAAGTTTCAGTATTGCTCCGTCGATTCGATCCATCTTGCACGAAAATCCCGCCTGGCCTCCATAAGCACCATAAACATGCACAAATGCATTGAACAGCGCATCACTTTGCAGGGATTTGCGGTGGTAACCTGCGCTACGATCCTCCCCGAAACAAAAAGCCAGTTCGGAGAGTGTCCATGCGCGTCGGTGTCCCCAAGGAAATCAAGAACCACGAATATCGCGTGGGCCTCACCCCGCCGCTGGTAGCCGAGCTGAGCGCTGCTGGGCATGATGTCATCGTCCAGACCAATGCCGGCATGGGCATCGACTTCAGCGACGCCGATTACATCGCGGCGGGCGCCCGCATCGTGGCGACCCCGGCCGAAGTGTTCGCGCAGAGCGACATGATCGTGAAGGTCAAGGAGCCGCAGCCGAGCGAGATCGCGCTGCTCGAACCGCGCCACACGCTGTTCACCTATCTCCACCTCGCCGCCGACAAGCCGCAGGCCGAGGGGCTGATGAAGTCGGGTGCAACCTGCATCGCCTATGAAACCGTGACCGCCAACGATCGCTCGCTCCCGCTGCTCAAGCCGATGAGCGAAGTCGCTGGCCGCATGTCGGTGCAGGTCGGCGCGCATTACCTTGAAAAGGAACAGGGCGGACGCGGCGTGCTGTTGGGCGGCGTGCCCGGCGTGGCTCCAGCGCGGGTCGCGATCCTGGGTGGCGGCGTGTCGGGCATCAACGCGGCGCAGATGGCAACCGGGCTGCGCGCCGATGTCACCATCTATGACATCAACAACTCGCGCCTTGCCGAACTCGACATGCATTTCGGCAGCACGATCAAGACAGCCTATGCCAGCAAGGCGGCGATCGCGGCGGCGGTGGCGAATGCGCATCTGGTGATCGGCGCGGTGCTGGTCCCCGGCGCAGCCGCACCCAAGCTGGTGACGCGCGAGATGCTCAAGACGATGAAGCGCGGCAGCGTGCTGGTCGACATCGCGATCGACCAGGGCGGCTGTTTCGAGACCAGCCATGCCACCACGCATGAGGACCCGGTCTATGAGGTCGATGGCGTGATCCATTATTGCGTCGCCAACATGCCGGGCGCGGTCGCACGCA
>CAZWZP010000210.1:0-3890 GCA_964638925.1 uncultured Stakelama sp.
CGAACATGCGCTGGTCAAGGGCCTCGACCAATATGTGGTCGAGGATACCGAGGAATGCCGCCAAAAGGCCGCCAAGCCGATCGACGTGATCGAAGGGCCGCTGATGGACGGCATGAACGTCGTCGGCGACCTGTTCGGCAGCGGCAAGATGTTCCTGCCGCAGGTGGTGAAGAGCGCGCGCGTGATGAAGAAGGCGGTGGCGCACCTCCTCCCCTATATTGAGGCGGCGAAGGAGCCGGGGGCAAAGGGCAAGGGCAAGGTCATCATGGCGACCGTCAAGGGCGACGTGCATGACATCGGCAAGAACATCGTCGGCGTGGTGCTGCAGTGCAACGGGTTCGAGGTGGTGGACCTTGGCGTGATGGTGCCGTGGTCGACGATCCTGCAGGCGGCGAACGAGAATGACGCCGACATGATCGGCCTGTCGGGTCTGATCACCCCCTCGCTCGACGAGATGGTGACGGTAGCCGAAGAGATGAAGCGCTCCGGCATGACCATGCCGCTGCTGATCGGCGGGGCGACGACGTCCAAGGTGCATACCGCGCTGCGCATCGCCCCGGCTTATGACGGCCCGGTCGTGCATGTCCTCGATGCGAGCCGCGCGGTGGGGGTTGCGACGACGCTCGTCTCCGAGACGATCCGCGACGATTATGTCGCCAAGATCGCCGACGAATATGAAGCGGTGCGCGTCGCCCGCGCCAATAAGGGGCAGAGCGAGCTGGTGCCGCTTGAGACCGCGCGCGCCAATGCGTTCGATGCGGATATGAGCCTGAAGCCCGGCAAACCGCGGATGCCCGGCGTCCATGCGTTCCCCGACTGGGATCTGAAGGATCTACGCAACTATATCGACTGGACGCCCTTCTTCCGCGCGTGGGAGCTGGCGGGCAATTACCCGGCGATCCTGGAGGACAAGGTGGTCGGCGAGAGCGCGACCAGCCTGTTCGCCGATGCGCAGAAGATGCTCGACAAGATCATCGACGAACGCTGGCTGACCGCGCGCGGCGTGGCCGGGCTGTGGCCGTGCCGCCGGCAGGGCGACGACATCATCGTCCATGTCGAGGATGAAACGCATGTCACGCTGCCGATGCTGCGCCAGCAGATCCAGAAGCGCGAGGGGCGGGCGAATATGTGCCTGGCCGATTTCATCGACCGGCAGGGGGACTGGATCGGCGGGTTCGCGGTGTCGATCCACGGCATCGAGCCGCATCTGGCGCGGTTCAAGGCGGCGATCGACGATTATTCGGACATCCTGTTGAAGGCGCTGGCCGACCGTCTGGCCGAAGCCTTTGCCGAGCGGCTGCACCATTTCGTGCGCACGGCCCTGTGGGGCTATGCCGAGGGCGAGCAGCTCACCAACGAGGCGATGATCAAGGAACAGTATCGCGGCATCCGCCCTGCACCCGGCTATCCCGCCTGCCCCGAGCACAGCCTGAAGCCGATTCTGTTCGACATGCTCGACGCGCACAAGAATACCGGCGTGTCGCTGACCGAGAGCTTTGCGATGCTGCCGACCGCGGCGGTCAGCGGCTTTTACTTCGGCCACCCGCAGGCCGAGTATTTCGGCGTGGCGCGGGTCGGGCGCGACCAGCTGGAGGATTATGCCGCGCGGCGCGGGGTGGATTTGGCGACCGCCGAGCGCTGGCTGCGGCCCAATCTGGACTGATCAACCGATCAGCAGATGGATCGCGATGCAGGTGGCGACGCCGACGATCAGGTTCATCGGGATGCCGATCTTGACGAAGTCGGAGAAGCGATAGTCCGCCGCGGCATAGACCATGGTGTTGGTCTGATAGCCAATCGGCGTGGCAAAGCTGGCCGAGGCGGCGAACATCACTGCGACGATCAGCGCGACCGGATCGTTGCCGGTTGCCTGGGCCAGCCCGATCGCGACCGGGGTCATGATCACCGCGACCGCGTTGTTCGTCACCGCCTCGGTCAGGATCGAGGTCAGGAAATAGAGGACGAGGATCAGCATCAGCGGCGACAGGGTGCCGAGCCAGGGCGAGGCGGTCTCGACGATCAGCCCGACGGTGCCGATCCGGTCGAGCGCCGCGCCGATGCCAAGCATGGCAAGGATCAGCACCAGCACGCTGCCGTCGATCGAATTCCACGCCTCTTCCGGATCGATGCAGCCGGTCACCAGCACGATGCCGACGCCCAGGATCGCCAGCGTCAGGATCGGCGCGACGCCGAGCGCGGCGAGCAGCACGACGCCGGCGAGCGTCAGCACCGCGATCGGCGCGCGGCGGCGGCGATAGGCGCGCACCGCGCTGGTATCGCTGACGATCAGATTGGGATTGTCGCGCAGCGCGGCGGCAGCATTGGCATCGGCGGCGACGAGCAGGCTGTCGGCGGCGCGCAGCCGTACGCTGCCTAGAAACGGGCCGGGCAGGTGGCGTGCACGGCCAACCCCAAGGATGCGCGCAGGGAGGTTGGACAGGAACGGGATCTCGCGCAGATGGCGGCCCAGCGTCGGGTGCGACGGGGAGATGGTCACCCCGATCAACCGGACATCCTCGGCGCGCACATCCTCTGACAGGCGGATCGGCTGACCGACATTCTGAAGGCCGACGCGCACATCGACGCGCCGCGCCAGCCCGTCGAGTTCGTCCGCCGAGGCCGAGACCACCAGCCGGTCGTCGCTGCGCAGGGCGAAATCGGACGGCGGGTCGCGCATCAGGTCATCGCCGCGCCGGACCGCGACAAGCCGCACCGCATCACGCTTCAGGAAGCCGAGATCGGCGATCGTCACGTCACGCTCGGCCAGTTCGCCGATCAGTTGAAGCTCGGTGAGATAGGTCAAATGGTGCTGGTCGGCGCTGTCGTCATCGTCGCGGGCGGGCAGCAGGCGTGGGCCGAGAATGAGCAAGGTCACGACGCCCGCGGCCATGGTGCACAGCCCAACCAGCGTGATGTCGAAAATGCCGAAGCCCGGCTGGCCATTGGCGCGCGCGACGCCATCGACCAGCAAATTGGTTGAGGTGCCGACCAGCGTCAGCGTGCCGCCCAGGATACTGAGATAGGACAGCGGTATCAGCAGGCGGGTGGCGGGAATCTGCACCGCTTTGGCCAGCCGCCGGACGATCGGGATCAGCACGATCACCACCGGCGTATTGTTGATGAAGGCTGGCGCGGTCGCGGCACCGACGAACATCTCCGCCACCGTGCGGCGCGGCGCATCGGCGGCGCGGCGGACCAGAACGCTCGCCACCGCTTCGATCGCACCGGTGCGGACCAGTGCGCTCGACAGGACGAAGAAGGCGGCGATGGTGATCGGTGCGGGGTTGGCGAAGGACGCGCCGACCATATCCGGGGTCAGCCAGCCAAAAGCGATCGCCGCAGCGGTGCCGAACACCGCGATCGTCACCGGGGGAAAGCGCTCGGTCGCAAAGGCGACGAACAGCGCGACGATGAAGGCAAGGCCCAGCAGGGGTTGGTGCGGCGCCAGCGTTGCACCGATCGCGTCGATCATCGTGGCTACCTAGCGGTGCGCCGCCCGCGACGCCAGCCTGACCCGCAGGTCAGGCTGCAGGAAAACTGCCGCGTGTGCGGTTGGCGAAGGCAACCAGGCTGAGCATCACCGGCACCTCGACCAGCACGCCGACCACGGTGGCCAGCGCCGCGCCGCTCGACAGACCGAACAGACCGATGGCGACCGCCACCGCCAGCTCGAAGAAGTTGGACGTGCCGATCAGCGCGCACGGGGCAGCGATGTTGTGGGGCACGCGCCACGCCTTGGCCGCGGCATAGGCGATGGCGAAGATCGCATAGGACTGGATCAGGATCGGCACCGCGATCAGCGCGATCAGCAGCGGGTTGGCGACGATCGTGCGCGCCTGAAACGCGAACAGCAGCACGACGGTGGCGAGCAGTCCGATGATCGACCACGG
>CAZWZP010000210.1:3963-4345 GCA_964638925.1 uncultured Stakelama sp.
GACATAGAGCGCGACCGAGAGCAGCAGCGTCTCCCACGGGACGACGATGTCGGTGACGCCGAGCAGCAAGGCGACGATCGGGGCGAAGGCGATGATCATCACCAGATCGTTCACCGAGACCTGCACCAGCGTGTAAGCCGGGTCGCCCTTGGTCATTTGCGACCAGACGAACACCATCGCGGTGCAGGGGGCGGCGCCGAGCAGGATCAGGCCCGCAATATATTGCTGGCCCAGATCGTGCGGGATCAGGTCGGCATAGATCCAGTCGAAGAACAGGATCGCGAGCGCGGCCATGGTGAAGGGTTTGATCAGCCAGTTGACGGTCAGGGTTACGCCCAGGCCGGCGCGCTGCTGGTAGACCTCGCCAATGGCGCTGAAGTCG
>CAZWZP010000211.1:0-4319 GCA_964638925.1 uncultured Stakelama sp.
GATCGCGGTGGCGAAGATCCGCGAAGACGCGCCGTTCCAGAGCAGCTGCTACATCGGATGCGGCGTCACCACCGGGGTCGGCGCGGTGATCAACACCGCTAAGGTGCAGGTCGGCGACACTGTCGTGGTGTTCGGCCTTGGCGGCATCGGCCTCAACGTCATTCAGGGCGCGCGGCTGGCCGGCGCGAAGCAGATCATCGGCGTCGACATCAATCCCGACCGTGAGGAATGGGGCCGCCGCTTCGGCATGACCGAGTTCTTGAACTCGAAGGGCATGAGCCGCGAGGATGTGGTGGCGCGGATCGTGGCGATGACCGATGGCGGCGCCGACTATACCTTCGACGCGACCGGCAATACCGAAGTCATGCGCATCGCGCTGGAGGCGTGCCATCGCGGCTGGGGCACCAGCATCATCATCGGCGTGGCCGAGGCCGGCAAGGAAATCGCCACCCGCCCGTTCCAGCTGGTTACCGGCCGCAACTGGCGCGGCACCGCGTTCGGCGGGGCAAAGGGCCGCACCGACGTGCCGAAGATCGTCGACATGTACATGACCAGCAAGATCGAGATCGACCCTATGATCACCCATGTCATGGGGCTGGAGGACATCAACAAGGGGTTCGACCTGATGCATGCGGGGGAAAGCATCCGCAGCGTCGTCGTGTTCTGAAACTAAGCGAGGGGAGAGGAATCCATGTTCAGCCATATCATGCTCGGCGCCAATGACGTCGAAGCGTCCAAGGCCTTTTACGACGCAACGCTGGGCGCCCTGGGCGCGCGGGCCGGGAGCGTCGATCCCAAGGGTCGCGCCTTCTACATGCACAATGGCGGCATCTTCATGCTGAGCAAGCCGCTCGACGGCCAGCCGGCCTGCCACGCCAATGGCGGCACGGTCGGCTTTGCCGCGACCAGCCCGGAGATGGTCGATGCCTGGCACGCGGCGGGCCTCGCCCATGGCGGCACCGCGATCGAGGATCCGCCGGGCATCCGCGAAAACGCGTTCGGCGCGCTCTACCTCGCCTATCTGCGCGATCCGGCGGGGAACAAGGTGTGCGCGATGTATCGCGTGCCCAAGGAAGGCTGACGGCGCATGGGGATGGAGACGGTTTCGACCAATCGCGCGCATGGCGGGGTGCAGGGCGTGTATCGCCACGCATCGACCGCGACCGGCACGCCGATGATCTTTTCGGCCTTCATCCCCGACCATGAAAAGGGCGCGAAGCTTCCGGTCCTCTGGTACCTCTCGGGCCTCACCTGCACCCACGCCAATGTCACCGAAAAGGGCGAGTATCGCGCGGCCTGTGCCGAGCATGGCGTGATCTTCATTGCCCCTGACACCTCGCCGCGTGGCGACGATGTGCTGGATGACGACGCCTATGATTTCCGCAAGGGCGCGGGATTTTATGTCGATGCGACGGAGGAGCCGTGGTCGGCCAATTACCGGATGCGATCCTATATCGAGGACGAATTGCCCGGGTTGATCCTGCGGGAGTTTGCGATGGCGGACATGAGCCGTCAGGGGATCACCGGTCATTCGATGGGCGGGCATGGTGCGCTGACGATCGCGCTGCGCAACCCGGATCGCTTTCGCTCGGTCAGCGCGTTCGCGCCGATCGTTGCGCCGTCGCAATGCCCGTGGGGTGAGAAGGCGCTGGGTGGCTATCTCGGCGATGATCGCGCCGTGTGGCGGCAGCATGATGCGGTGGCGCTGATCGAGGACGGAGCGCGGTTGCCCGAGTTGCTGGTCGATCAGGGGGATGCCGACGCGTTTCTGACCGAGCAGCTCAAGCCCGAGCTGCTGGCCGCGGCGTGCCGCGACGCCGGCATCGACCTCACGCTGCGGATGCAGCCGGGGTACGACCACAGCTATTACTTCATCTCCAGCTTCATGGCCGATCATGTCGCCTGGCACGCGGAGCGACTGAAGGCATGACCCAGCGGTTGGACGCGGTCATCATCGGCGCGGGGCATAACGGGCTGACCTGCGCCTTCTACCTCGCCCGGGCGGGCCTCAAGGTCTGTGTGGTCGAGCGGCGCGATGTGGTCGGCGGGGCCGCGGTGACCGAGGAGTTTCACCCAGGTTTCCGCAATTCCGCCGCCAGCTACACCGTCAGCCTGCTCCAGCCCAAGGTCATCGCCGACATGAAGCTGGTCGAGCGGGGGTACCGGGTGATCGAGCGGCCGGTGTCGAACTTCTTTCCGCTGGACCGCGATTATCTGAAGCTGGGCGGCGGGGCGGAGCGGACTCGGGCCGAGTTTGCGCGCTTCTCCGCCAAGGATGCGGCGGCGCTGGATGGTTATGAGGCAGCGCTGGAGCGGGTCGCGGACCTGTTGCGGAGCATGGCGCTGAAGACGCCGCCCAATGCCGGGGGCGGGGTCGCGGCGCTGCTGGCGGCTGCGGCACAGGGTCGGGCGGTCACAGCCTTGCCGATCGAGGGGCAGCGGGATGCGCTGGCGCTGTTCGTTCAATCTGCCCGCGAATTTCTCGACGGGTGGTTCGAGAATGATCACGTCAAAGCCGCCTTTGCCTTCGATTCGGTGGTCGGCAACTATGCCGGGCCGTCGGCGCCCGGCTCGGCCTATGTCCTGCTGCACCACGTCTTTGGCGAGGTGAACGGCAAGAAGGGGGCGTGGGGCCATCCGGTCGGGGGGATGGGCAGCATCACCCGGATGATGGCCGAGGCGGCGACCCAGGCCGGGGCGGTGATCCGGCTGGAGGAACCGGTCGACCGGGTGCTGGTCGATGGCGGACGGGCCGTCGGGGTGCGGTTGTCGAGTGGCGAGGAGATTGCGGCGAAGACGGTGGTCGCCAATGTTGGCCCTGCCCTCCTCTTTCGTCAGATGGTCGATGCGGCCGAGCTGCCCGCCGATTTCAACCGCCGGATTGCCGGCTTCAAGACCGGATCGGGCAGTTTCCGGATGAATGTCGCGCTGTCCCAACTCCCTGATTTCACGGCCCTTCCCGGCACCGATGCCGAGCATCACCGCAGCGGCATCATCATCGCGCCGACCATGGACTATATGGACAAGGCGCATGAGGACGCGGTCCGCTATGGCTGGTCCAATGCGCCGGTGGTGGAGATGACGATCCCCTCCACCGTCGACCCGACGCTCGCCCCGCCGGGCTGCCATGTCGCCAGCCTGTTCTGCCAGCATTTCGCCCCAGTCCTGCCCCATGGCCGCAGCTGGGACGATGAGCGGGAGGCGGCGGCGGACGACATTATCGACACGGTGAGCCAGCACGCCCCCAATTTCCGCGACTCGATCATTGCCACCCAGATCCACTCCCCCACCGACCTCGAACGCAAGTTCGGGCTGGTCGATGGCGACATTTTTCACGGCCGCATGTCGCTGGACCAGCTGTGGGCGGCGCGGCCGGTGCTGGGGCATGGCGACTATCGCAGCCCGATCAGCGGCCTGTATCTATGCGGCGCAGGCACACATCCCGGCGGCGGGGTGACCGGTGCGCCGGGGCATAATGCGGCGCGGGAAATCCTGAAGGACCGCAGCGTTTTCGGAAGGTTGCTGCGGAGGTAATTCCGTTCAGTCGAATACGGCTTCGTACCTGACCGCGCCGGTACGCGGTTCGCGGCTGCGCGGGACGAGGAACAGGCACATGCGCCCGAAACTGGGGTGCGAAATCCAGTAGAGCCCCTGCGGCAGCGCCGCCCCGGCAGCACCGCGCAGATACATCGAATAGGGCATACGCCACGCGGTCGAGGCGGTGCGCGGACGCTCGGCGCGGACCTCCTCCAGCGTCAGTTCATGCGCCGGGCCGACGATGCCGCCGACATGGAACACGTCGCCGATCGCCGCGCAGGCATCCTGCGAGCTGGGGAGCGAAAGCGAGGGGCGGGTGTGCGGCATCAGGGACGGGATCCCGAATCGGCGGGACGTGAGAACGCGGCGAAGGCCATGACCCGAAGGCTCCATAAACGGTGGAAGGCCGGACTCACCCCTCCGGTCAGCGGCAAGAATATGCGTGAAATGGGTACACGTGCAAGCCGGGGTTTTTGCGGATCGGCAGGTTAACCATGCGGCCCGTCGCATCCTGCGAACCGTTCGCAGAACACGCCCGCGATCGCGGCGGCACGCGGATGCGCGCGGTCCATGCCGAGGTGCGACGACGCGGGCCGAAGCTGACAGGGGCTGCCCGTCGAAGCTGACGAAAATGGGCGTATGTACGGGCAATGCGACGGGTTCGCGACCGGGAGCGGCCCGGTTCGCGACGGGCCGACACCCGTGGCGCGACGGCCGCGCGACATCGACGCGCCAGCTGCGCGACAGCGGCGCGACCGGCTGACACCGGGTTTGGGCGGGGA
>CAZWZP010000212.1:0-4316 GCA_964638925.1 uncultured Stakelama sp.
CATCCCCGGCAGCGACTTGTCGCACCCGGCAAAGCCGACCAGCGCGTCATAGCAATGGCCGCGCACGCTGAGCTCAACCGAATCGGCAATGACCTCGCGGCTGACGAGTGAGGATTTCATCCCCTGATGCCCCATCGCGATGCCGTCGGTCACGGTGATCGTGTTGAACCGGCGCGGCATCCCGCCATTGTCGCTCACCCCCTTGCGCGCGGCATCGGCCTGCGCATCCAGCGTGGTGTTGCACGGCGCGCTGTCGTTCCCCGCGCTGGCGAGCGCGACGAACGGGCGGGCGATTTCTTCCTCGCTCAAGCCCATGGCGTAATAATAGCTGCGGTGCGGCGCGCGCTCGGGGCCGACGGAGACGTGGCGCGAGGGCAGGCGGGATTTGTCGAAGCGGTTGGTCATGGCGCGCCTATGTCGCCGCAAGCCGGCCCTGCGCAAGCGGATTGCGCACAAATGTTACTAAATTTCGCAGATTTTCGCACCACTTCGCCACGCCAACGCCGCTGGAGATTAGATCATTGCGAATCTCGATGCCCAGATAGCGCGTTCCGGTTGCCTCTGCGTGCCGGTTCATCGTCGCGTTGAGCAGACGGCCCGAATAGGGTTCATTGTCCCCCGTCACGACGCCCTGTGCTACCAGCCAGTCCACCGCCAGCCGCGCCGCGCGGGCATCGCGATTGTAGAGAATGCCCGCCTCCCACGGTCGCGGCGCGACGATCCCGCTTTCCAGCGCGGGGGTAAAGCTGTGCACCGAGACGATCAGCGCGGGACGCTGCGCGCGTATCTGCGCCGCGATGGCGCGATGATAGGGCGCGTGGAAGCGCGCGATCCGCTCGGTACGGTTCACGCCTACATTGCCGGGAACCGCATGACCGTCGCTGGCGTGCGGGATCAGGCCGGGCGCGTCGACCTCCCGGTTGAGGTCGATCACCAGCCGCGAAACGGCGGCAAGCAGCGCGGGCGCGCCCAGCAGGGCCGCCAGCCCCCGACTTACCGCCGCCGCGCCGATATCAACCGCGATATGGCGGTCGAGCAAGGCCGGATCGATGTCCAGGTCGATGTCGGCGGGGACATGGTTGCTTGCATGATCGCACAGGATCAGCACGTCGCCGCTGCCTTCGATGCGCTCGACAACGCTCATCGCTTGCCTGCCAGAAACGCATCGAGCCGCTGGGCGAACGCGGGCGAGCCGAATGCATCCTCGAACGCCTGATCATGGCCGGGCGCGCCGGGATCGCGCAACACCGTCTTGAGCAACCGCACCGCATCCGGGTCATTTGCCGCGATCATCCCGGCCATTGCCTGCGTCTCGCCCGCAGCATCCGCCGACCGCAGATGCGCCAGCCCGATCCGGGCAGCTTCGTCCGCGTCGATCCGATCCCCGGTGAACAACATCCGCGCCGCCTGCCCCGCCCCGATCCGCGCGCGCAGCCGCGCCACGTCGCTCGCCGGATAGCCGATGCCCAGCTTGGCCGGAGTCGTCGCGAACAGCGCTCCGTCCCCCGCCACCACAATGTCGCACGCCAGCGTCAGCGCGACCGCCGCGCCGAAACATCCGCCGTCCACCACCGCAATGACCGGCATGGACAGCCCCGCCAGCGCCTCAATCCCGCGCGCCATCGCGGTGCGGAACCGGGACCGCATCGCGACGTCGGCAACCAACGCTGCAAATTCGCCAAGGTCCGCGCCAGCCGAAAACATACCGGGCATCGCGGACTGGAGGACCAGGACGCGCGCGTCGCTCGCCGCGACGGTCGCCGCCGCGTCGGCGATCGCGTCCCAGGCTGCGATCGACAGCGCATTGCGCGCACCTCCGCGATCGAGGGTCAGCAGCGCGGTCGCTTCATGGAAATCGAGCCGGATCATCGCAGCCCTGCGGGGCGAGGATGGCGCCCGTCCGAAGACGGGGGCCACCCACGGGCGTCTCGCTCCCGGCGCATGACCCGCAGCGGACCCTTAGCAAGAACGGGGCCAGTCGCCCGCCCCCTCCTACGTGCGACTTGGCGGCGATTGCCTTGTCCCAATCCGGGCCGGTTAAGTGTCACGACAGCACCGTTTCGAGACACCACCAGCCTGGCTGTTCCCGCGCCACGCGCTGGGCAGCTGCGCGGCACGACGGCGTATCGGCAAAGGTCCCGAAGCATGTCGCGCCGGACCCCGACATTCGGCACAAGCCCGCGCCCGGCTGGGCTTCAAGCCACTCCACCGCGTCCGCAATCCCGGGCGCAACCGTTAGCGCCGGGGGAAAGAGGTCGTTGCGCCCAGCATTGGCCCGCTCAATCAGCCTTCCCGCCGCCGGAATCGGCCCGCGATCGACCCCGTCCCATGCGCGAAACACCGCCCCGGTCGACACCGCCACGCCCGGATTGACCAGCAGGACTGGGACGCCCGGAGCGCCGTCGATCCACTGCAGCTGCTCGCCCCGCCCGGTCCCGATCGCGGTACGCCCGTACAGGCACGCCGGAACATCCGACCCCAGGCCATCGGCCACAGCGAACAATCGCGGATCGTCGATCGACACGCCGGCACGCCGCGCCAGCAGCCGCAGCGTCGCTGCCGCATCCGCTGACCCACCGCCCAGCCCCGATGCCACCGGCAGGCGCTTGTCGAGCGTGATCCGCCCCGGCGTCGCCACCCCGAACGCCGCGCCGAACGCATCGCGCGCGCGGGTCACCAGATTGTCGCCCTCACCCGCCAGCACCGCCCCGAACGGACCCTCGACCGCAAACCCCTCGCCTTCGGGGTCGAGCCGCACGACATCGCCATCGCGCACGAACGCGAACAGCGTCTCCAGCTCGTGATAGCCATCATCCCGCCGCCGCCGCACATGCAGCGCCAGGTTGATCTTGGCCGGAGCGGGCTCGATCAAGGTCAGTTTGCCGCCGTCCTCACCACGACGCCATCGGCGAGCTTGGTCGCCAACCGCGCCTTCTGCTCACCCTCGGCGTACAGCTTCGCCGCGCGCCAAGCGTAGCGCGCCTCGAACCGCCGCCCCGCCCGCCAATAGGCATCGCCCAGATGCTCGTTGATCGTAACGCTTCCCGGCTGACCCTGCGCCGCTTGCTCCAGCAAAGGGAGCGCGCGCGCGAGGTCGCCGATGCGATAATAGCCCCAGCCGAGCGAATCGGTAATCGCAGGGTCGTCTGGCCGCAGTCGGTTGGCCCGCTCCAGCAGCGCGACCGCCTCGGTCAGATTCTCGCCGCGCTCGACCTGCGCATAGCCCAGATAGTTGAGCGCCACCGGTTCGTCGGGTGCCAATTCCACCGCCTTGAGCAAATGGGGTAGCGCCGCCGCCCAGTCCCCCGACCGCTCAAGCGAGCCGCCAAGCTGAAGGTGATGCACCCAGTTCGCTGCCGCTCCCGCGCGGGCCAGCGCCTCGGCATAGAGCTTCGCGGCCTCGGCATCGCGCCCCTGATCGGACAGCATATCGGCATAGCGGCGCAGATCGCGCTCGCTCGCTCCGCGCGCGGTCGCGAGCGATTGCGCGAGCACCAGTGCCTGCGCCGAATCGCCCTGCTTGCGACGCAGCTCGATCCGCTCAGCCACCGCCGCGCCGTAAAAGGGGCTGGCGGGCTTGATTGCGCCAAGCACCAGTTGCGCGCGGTCGAACGCATTCTCCTCACTCAGCGCTGCGGCGAGCAACAGCCGGGCGCGGTCGTCGCCCGGATCGAGTGACAGCGCCGATCGCGTCAGCAGGATCGCGAGCACCTGCGTTTCCTGGCCCTGCAAATCGGCGGCGAGGCGGGTCAGCAACCGGCTGGTGCCAAACGCAGCGCCCGGTCGTGCCGCAACCAGCCCGCCACGCAGCCCCACCATGGTCGGATCATCGCCGGCAAGGAGTTCGTTTGCGGTACGTCGATCACCGATCCCGGCCAGCAAACTGGCCGCATTCCAGCGCAGGTCGATACTCCCCGGATCGGCACCCATTGCTGCGCGCAACGCCGCCAGCCCCTCCTCGCGCCGGTGTGATGCAAGCAGCAGGAGCGCGCGATGCTCGGCGACATAGCGGCGGCTCAGCCCGCTATCGGAGGCTGTATCGAGGATCGCAAACGGATCGCCGCCACGGTCGAACGCCACCCACGCCCGCAGCACAGGGGTCAGGAAATCAAGCGGCCCCGCACCGATCCGCCCCAGCGCATCGTCGGCGGCGACCTTGTTCTTCGTCCGCACCGCATCGGCAAAGGCGAGGATTGCGGTGTCGGGCGGCGCGACGTCCGACCGCACCAGCACCGCCGCCGCGCGCCGCGCCAGCGCCAGATCGCCCGCCGCCAGCGCGTTGCGATAGGCGCGGATCGCCACCACCTCATCGCCCG
>CAZWZP010000213.1:0-603 GCA_964638925.1 uncultured Stakelama sp.
CTGGTCGTGTCGGCCACCGACGGCCCGATGCCGCAGACCAAGGAGCACATCCTGCTCGCCAAGCAGGTCGGCGTTCCGACCATGGTCGTCTTCCTCAACAAGGTCGATCTGGTCGACGACGAGGAAATCCTTGAGCTGGTCGAGATGGAAATCCGCGAGGAGCTGTCGCGTCGTGAGTTCGACGGCGACAATATTCCGATCATCCGTGGTTCGGCGACCTGCGCCCTGTCGGGTTCGGACGACAAGCTGGGCAAGGACGCGATCCTCGCGCTCATGGCCGCTGTCGATGAGTCGATCCCGCAGCCCGACCGTCCGATCGACAAGGACTTCCTGATGCCGATCGAAGACGTGTTCTCGATCTCGGGTCGCGGCACCGTGGTGACCGGCCGCGTCGAGACCGGCGTTGTGAAGGTTGGCGAGGAAGTCGAGATCGTCGGCATCCAGCCGACCGTCCGCAAGACCGTCGTGACCGGCGTTGAAATGTTCCGCAAGCTGCTCGACCAGGGCCAGGCTGGAGACAACATCGGCGCGCTGATCCGTGGCGTTGCACGTGACGAAGTCGAGCGCGGCCAGGTTCTGGCCAAGCCGGGTTCGATCACCGCG